>JBJSXF010000161.1:0-6050 GCA_046086225.1 Actinomycetota bacterium
ATCGGAATCCGATCAACGCGCTGACCGGAGAAGGGTGCCCGTTCACTCGCCATGAGAACAACCTCGTCCCCTCGTACTCAGTCCCCGAGGACCTGAGCGCAACCTTCGATTCGATGGTGATCGAGATCGCGCAGTACCGGCTCCACCGCTATCTCGTTGCTCGCGACTCCCGTAGCCCTGCGGTCGGCCTTCATCCGGCTATCGAGGGAGGCGCGACACTCGACGCGACGTTCCGCATCTCAACCGCTCTCGGCGAGCCCCTTTCGGTGATCGTCGATTCCGCTGGCGACGGGCGCAACGGTCAGTACGTCGACGGGGTCGATCTGCTGCTGATCCGGCTCGCTCAACTCCGCGCACGGCTTCACGATGCCTATGTCGATTCCCGGAACGTGAGGTCTCTCCCCATCGAAGACCGCCGTCTGATTGATGACCTGTCCCGACCCATCTCGCTCGTCGAGGCGAACCTCTTGCACCTGCGGAAGTTGATGCTGCGCCGGATGAGGGACGTGGGAAGAGCGCCGAACGCCAAGGGCGGGGGGAACGCTCGTAAGGCGCTGCGCCTCGTTCTCGACGGCATCGAAGACATCGATCCCGCAGAGGTATCCGCCTTCCTCGAACGGGGTGGAGCAGTTCCGAAGGCTCGGCCGGAGCGAGCCAAGGAGCGTGCTTCGTAACCAGCCGCAACCCGAACCCCGGCCTGACGCCCCGGTTCCCCTGGAACCAGAGCCGGAGAGGGGATTCGAACCCCTGACCTGCTCATTACGAGTGAGCTGCTCTACCGACTGAGCTACCCCGGCGGAAGCGCGCAGTCTACCGACCGGCGGGCGGGAGCGTCATGAGCAGCGCGCAGAGCCGCACGAGACCCTTCTCGTTCACCGTGAACGCATGGCGGGCCTCCCGACAGGCATCGAGCGCCGCGGCCGCCGAGCGGGGCTCGACGTGCACGACCGGCCGGTCGGCGTTGAGGGGCGGCGCCGCGGTGGCGAGCGAATCGCGGTAGACCGACTCGATCGCGGTGACCCCCTCGAGCAGCAGGTCGATACGGGCCCGACGGTGCTCCCGCTTGTGCCGCTCGACCATCCGGCGCCGCATCCGGGTGCCGTCCCGCTCGTCGTACCCGTGCCGTTCGAGATCGGCGGCGAGCTCGGCCAGCTCGGCAGCCTGTCGTTCGGCGAGCGTCGTCGCCGCTGCCTCCACCGCCCCGTCGAGCTCCTCGGCCAGAGCGAGGGCCGTCGCCCCCGTTCCGTCCACCCGAGCCGGCACCGCCGCGAACGCGTCGCGCAATGCCCGGCCCGGACCCACGAGCACCCGGGCCCGGGCGAGTTGACCACCGGCGAGCGCTGCAGCCTGCTTCGCCTCATCGGGCGCCACCCCGTCGGCGACGAGCACGGCGGCAACCGCCTCGTCGTCGAGCGCTGCGAAATCGACCCGCTGGCAACGCGACCGGATCGTGACGAGCAGATCGTCGGGCGCCGAGGTCACGAGCACGATCACCGTGCGGTCGGGAGGCTCCTCCAGCGTCTTCAGCAGCGCATTGCCCACCTCGTCGTGCCCGGCCCGGTGGAGCCGCTCGGCCTCGAACAACACGAGCACCTTGCGCTCCGACTCGACCGGCGCCCGAGCCGCCTCGGGCAGCACCCGCTCCCGCACAACATCGATGAGATACGACGCGGCCTCGGGCTCGAACTCCACCACATCGGGGTGCAAACCCCGCTGCACGAGCGAGTGGGTGCGCTCGTCGGCGGCGCCGATGAGCAACGCCGCGAACCCCCGGGCCGCAGCCTCGACCCCGGCGCCGCGCGGCCCGGCGAGGAGGTAGGCGTGCACCGGCCGCTCGGCCGTGCTGCGCAGCGCGGCGACCGCCCGGTTCTGGCCGATCACCCCCGCGAACGGATCGACGACCGAATCGGGTGCGCTCGCCGGGGCCACGCCCCGAGCCTACGACCCGACCGGGAGCACCGCCCCGAGCACGACCCGCACCCGGTCGGCCACCGCCTCGGGCGTCCCCGACCCGTCGACCACGAGCCAGTCGCGCTCCGGCGCGAGGTCGCGGTACGCGGCCCGCACCCGCGCGTGGAAGTCGGCCCCCGCCCGCTCCATCCGGTCGCGGACCCCGCCCACGCGCGCCTCGGCCACGGCATCGGCCACGTCGAGCACCACCACCGCGTCGGGGACGAGCCCCCCGGCCGCGAACTCGCACCACTGCTCGGCCTCGGCGACCCCGAGCCCGCGCGCCACCCCTTGGTAGGCGATCGTCGACGGCGAGAACCGATCGCACACCACCACCGCGCCCCGGGCGAGCGCAGGCCGAATGACCTCGGCGACGTGCTGGGCCCGGTCGGCGAGCATGAGCAGCAGCTCGGCGGTCGGGGCCAACCCGTCATCACCGTGGAGCAGCGTCTCGCGGATCCGGCGCCCGGTCGGCGTGTCGCCCGGCTCGAACGTCGTCACCACCTCGAGCCCCTCGGCCGCGAGCCGCGCCGAGAGCAACCCCACCTGGGTGCTCTTACCGCTCCCCTCACCGCCCTCGAGGACGACGAACGTCACGCCCCCGCCTCGTCCGCCGGGCCGTCGGCAACCGGCGAACCGCTCGCCGTCACGGCGGCAACCGCCCCGGCACTGCGCATCCGCCGCCGCGCCGCCAGGCCCGAACCGACCGTGATGAGACCGCCGAGGATGAGCGCGGGCCGCACCCCCGGCATGGCGAGACTCGCCGAACCGATCGAGAGCTCCCCGTCGAAGAACTCCTCGAACACCCACCCGAGCCCCGAGGCGACGAACGGCGACAGTGTGAGCGACAGCAGCAGGCTGAGCCGCACGACCGTGTAGAGGGTGCCGAACATGCGACCCCGCATCTCGTCGGTCACCGACTCCTGCAGCAGCGTGAAACCGGTCACGTAGCCGCACCCGGCCGCCGAGCCGATCGCCCCCACCACCACGATCGTGAGCGCCAGCGTCTGCAGGAACGCCACCACGATGATCGCCGTTCCCGTCGCGATCACCGCCGCGGTGAACACCGCGGGCCGGGGCAGGTAGCGCTGCACGAGGAGCAGCGTCACCACGCCGATCGCCGCGCCGAACCCGAACGCGGTCATGAGGAACCCGAAGGCGGACGGGTCGGCGCCGAGCACATCGGTCGTGAAGAGCGCGCCGAGCGGCACCACGCACCCGCCGCCGAGCAGCCCGCCGGCCAGACCGACCATCACGCCCCGCACGATCGCGTTCGACCGGATGAACTTCAGCCCGTCGACGACGTCCCGCCAGATCTGCCGGGTGAGGTCCCGCGCATCGCGACCGTGACGTCCGTTGTCGTGCGGGATGACCAGACCGGAGATGAGGATCGCCGACGCGCAGAAGGTGAGCGCATCCACCCACAGCGCGAGCGACACCTGTTCGGGTCGCAGCCGGGAGAGCGCATCGAAGCCGCTCAGCCACGCCGACACGGCCGCGAGCAGCGCGAACATCACCGACCCGAGCGGCATCGTGCCGAACGCCGCGAACATGCCGAGCGAGTTCGCCGCGGCCAGCTGATCGGGATCCTTCACGATGTTCGGGACCGTCGCGTCCTTGGCCGGACCCCACAGCAGCGTGAGCACCTCCAGCAGGAACGACACGACGACGAGGCCCACCACGGTGTCCCAGTACGGCAGCAGCACGAGCAGGCCGGCCCGGCCCAGGTCGGTCGAGACCATCACGATCTTGCGGTTCCACCGGTCGACGAGCGCCCCGCCGAGCGGCGCCAGCAGGAAACCGGGGAGCATCCGGGCCACCAGCACGAAGCCGACGGCGTTGGCCGACACCGCCGAGGCGAGCGAGATGATGGCGATGACACCCGTCCAGTCGCCGATGCTCGACAGCATCTGGGCGGTGAACAGCCGGGGGAACCCCTTGGCCCGGAACACCCGCCACGGCGCCGGCGGGATCGGCTCCTGATCGGGGGCGAGCGGGATGAAAGGGACGGCGGCCGGATCGCTGACGGGCTCGCTCACGCGGTTGCGAGCCTAGGGGGGCCACCGCCCGCCGGGTGGCTACTCGCCGGGTTCGGGCCCGGGTTCCGGCCCGGTCTCGGTCCCGCTCCCCGTCGCCAGGCGGGGCGCCGCCTTCCTCGCGACCGTCTTCTTCGCCGCCTTCTTCTTGGCGGTCTTCTTCGCCGTCTTCTTGGCCGGGGCCTTCTTCTTGGCCGCCGACTTCTTCTTGGCCGGGGCCTTCTTCTTCGCGGTCTTCTTCGCCCGACCCCCACCGGCCGCTTCCCGAGCCCGCAGGAGCGCCACCGCCTCCTCGAGCGTGAGCCCACCCGGGTCGACGCCCTTGGGCACCGTGGCGTTCACCGAGCCGTCGGTCACGTAGGGGCCGTAGCGGCCGTCGAGCACCCGGACTGCCGCCCCGCTGTCGGGATGCTCGCCCAGCTCGGCGATCGGCGGCTTGGCCTGACGACCACGGCCCCGCTTCGGCAGCAGGTAGAGCGCCTCGGCTTCGGCCACCGTGACCGTGAGGATCTGGGTGTCGTCGGCCAGGCTGCGGGTCTCGCCGTCGGCCCGCTTCAGGTAAGGCCCGAACCGACCGGGCGAGGCGAGGATCTCCCGGCCCTCCGCGTCGGCGCCCACCAGCCGGGGCAGCGACAGCAACACGAGCGCCTCGTCGAGCGTGAGGGTCTCGGGCGACTGGAACGACAGCAGCGACGCCCGCTTGGGCTTCTGCTTCTTCGCACCCGGCTCCGCCTCCCCCACCTGCACGTACGGGCCGAACCGACCGACCAGCACGAACACGTCGAGCCCCGTCGCCGGATCGACCCCGAGCGTCTGGGGGCCGGCGGCCTTCGCTGCGAGGAACTCGAGCGCCCGCTCGACCGACATCTCATCGGGCGCGATGTCATCGGGAATCGAGGCCGTCTCCTCGCCGGCCGCCACGAACGGCCCGTACCGGCCGACGCGGACCACCACGTCCCGGCCCGTGTCGTCGGTACCGATCGGGATCGTGCTCACCGCCCGCGGGTCGATCTCGCCGAGCAGGTCGGTCGACACGAGCTCGCGGAGCCCCGGCGTGCCGTTGCCGAAGTAGAAGGTGTCGAGCCACTTGTCACGCTCGGCGCTGCCGTTCGCGATCTGGTCGAGCGCCTCCTCCATCGTCGCGGTGAACGAGTAGTCGACGAGATGCCCGAAGCGCTGCTCGAGCAGGTTCGTCACCCCGAAGGCCACCCACGCGGGAACGAGCGCTGTGCCCCGCTTCCACACGTAGCCGCGATCCTGGATCGTTCCGACCACCGCCGCGTAGGTGGACGGACGGCCGATGCCCCGCTCCTCGAGCTCCTTCACGAGCGACGGCTCGGTGAAACGGGCGGGCGGCTTCGTCTCGTGACCCGAGGTGCGCAGGTCGGAGCAGTCGACCTTGTCGCCCTGGGCGACCGGCGGGAACCGACGCTCCTCCTCGGCGTCGGCCTCACCCTCGGCCGGCTCCTCCTCGTAGACGCGCCGCCAGCCGAGGAAGTCGTACGCCTTCCCCGACGCCCGGAACACCACCGACTCGTCGTCGGTCGTCGTCGAGGCCAGGCGGATCGTGAGCCGCCGACCGCGGGCGTCGGCCATCTGACAGGCCACCGTGCGGTTCCACACCAGCTCGTAGACCCGGGCCTCGTCGGCGTCGAGCTCGCCCCGCACTTCCTCGGGACCGCGGATGCGCTCCCCCGCGGGCCTGATCGCCTCGTGCGCCTCTTGCGCGTTCTTGACCTTTCGCTTGTAGAGGCGAGGCTGATTCGGGAGGTAGCTCGTCCCGTACAGCTCGCGGATCTGTCGGCGCGCCGCGTCGAGCGCGGTGTCCGAGAGCGTGGTCGAGTCGGTACGCATGTACGTGATGTAGCCGTTCTCGTAGAGGCGCTGCGCCGCGCGCATCGTCCGAGAGGAGCTGAAGCGCAGCTTGCGTCCCGCCTCTTGCTGCAGCGTCGACGTCATGAACGGCGCCATCGGCGAGCGACGGTACGGCTTCGTCACGAGCGAGGTGACCGTGAAGCGCGAGGTCGCGAGCTCTTCCGCGAGCTTTCGAGCCTCGGCCTCCGG
>JBJSXF010000162.1:0-4363 GCA_046086225.1 Actinomycetota bacterium
GCCGGGCCGCGATCGTGGAGGAACGGCCGGGCGTCACCCGCGATCGCAAGGAGCTCATCGCCGAGTGGACCGGCCGCTCGTTCCGGGTCATCGACACCGGAGGTTGGCTCACCCCGGGCGAAGCCGGGCTCACCGGCGAGGAGGCCGACCTCGCGGCCAAGGTGAGTGCGCAGGCCGAAGCTGCGATGGGCGAAGCGGATCTCATCCTCCTCGTCACCGACGCCACGACCGGGATCACCGAGGAGGATGCCCGGGTGGCGCGTCTGCTCCAGGGTGCGAAGGTGCCGGTGATGGTGGTGGTCAACAAGGTCGACGACGACCGGCGCGAGGCCGACATCTGGGAGTTCGCCCGGCTCGGGTTGGGTGAGCCCCGGTCGGTGTCGGCGATTCACGGCCGGGCCTCGGGTGATCTCCTCGACGAGATCGTCGCCGCGCTGCCGGCCGAGCCCGATTCCGACGGGGCGGGTGCCGACGGTGACGACGGGATCTTCAGTGTGGCCATCACGGGCCGACCGAACGTCGGGAAGTCGACGCTCTTCAATCGCATGGTGGGGGAGGAGCGTTCGGTCGTCCACGACATGGCGGGAACGACGCGCGACGCGATCGACACCATCATCGAGACCGAGGACGGGCCGCTGCGCTTCGTCGACACGGCCGGGCTCCGGCGCCGGAGTCGCATCGAGGAGCCGGTCGAGTATTTCGGGTTGGTGCGGGCGCTCGAGGCGATCGACCGGGCCGACGCCGCCCTCCTGCTCATCGACGGCACCGAGGGGGTCACCCACCAGGATCAGCGCCTGGCCGAGCGGATCGACGCGGCGGGCACCGCGATCGTGATCGTCCTCAACAAGTGGGATCTCTGCGACGCCGAGCAGCGGGCCAAGGTGCGGGCCGAGGTCACCGACAAGCTGGCGTTCCTCACCTACGCACCCGCCCTGCCCGTGTCGGCCCTCACCGGCAAGCGGGTTCACAACCTGCTGCCTGCGCTCCGGGAGGCCGAGACGGCGTATCACCGCCGCGTCCCGACCGCTGCGCTCAACCGGGTGCTGCGCGACGCCCAGGCCGCCCATCCGCCGCCCATCGTGAAGCGGCATCGGCCCCGGATCCTCTACGCCACGCAGGGCGCGGCCGACCCGCCGACCTTCACCCTCTTCACGACCCGGCCGCTGCCGCCTCAGTACCTCCGCTATCTGGAGCGCAAGCTGCGCGAGTCGTTCGACCTCGGTCCGACCCCGATCAAGATCCGGGTGCGGCGCCGGTCCGAGTAGCGAACCGTCGGGTCGCGCCCACCTCGGTTCCGGGCCCGTCCGGGCGCCGGTCGTGGCCGCGTATCGTGTCCCGATGACCCGCTGGCCCGACCGCGTGACGATCCGCGAGGTCGGTCCCCGCGACGGACTCCAGGATGAGGCGTCGGTCTCGGTCGCCGACCGGGTGGCACTCGTCGACGCGTGCTCGGCCACCGGCCTGTCGGCGATCGAGGCGGTGGCCTTCGTCTCTCCTACGGCAGTGCCGGCGATGGCGGGCGCGGCCGAGGTGCTGGCCGGCATCGAACGGCGGCCGGGCGTCGTGATTTCGGCCCTGGTGCCGAACGAGCGGGGCGCCCGCAACGCGGTCGCGGCCGGAGCCGACGAGATCGAGCTCGTCGTGAGCGCGAGCGAGACCCACAACCGGCGCAACGTGGGCCGATCCGTGGCCGACTCCCTCGTCGGCGCCCACGAGGTCGGGGCCGTGGCCCGCGCCGCCGGGACCCCCCTGACGGCAGTGGTGGGTACCGCTTTCGGCTGTCCGTTCGAGGGGGACGTGCCGCCCGAGCGGGTGGGCCAGCTCGCCGGTCATCTCGTCGACGCGGGTGCGACGCGCATCACGTTCGGCGACACGACGGGCTTGGCGACGCCCCGGCGGGTGCACGACCTCCTCGATGCGCTCGAACGGGCCGGGATCGGTCCCGACCGCATCGGGCTGCACTTCCACGACACCCGCGGTGCGGCGCTCGCCAACATCGTG
This sequence comes from Actinomycetota bacterium, assembly GCA_046086225.1. Lineage (GTDB taxonomy): Bacteria > Actinomycetota > Acidimicrobiia > IMCC26256 > PALSA-610 > JBJSXF01. The sequence continues at coordinate 2,002 of JBJSXF010000162.1, forward strand.
ACCGGCCTCGAGCGGGGCATCACCCGCTATGACGCCGGCGTCGGCGGCCTCGGCGGCTGTCCGTTCGCCCCCGGTTCGTCGGGCAACGTCGCCACCGAGGATCTCGTGCACCTGCTCGACGACATGGGCGTGGAGACCGGCATCGATCTCGAGGCCCTCCTCGAGTGCGCCCGGCTCGCGGCCCGCACGGTCGGTCACGAGCTTCCCGGCGCTGTGCTGCGGGCCGGACCCCGGAACCGGAGGTATGACGCGTGAGTGACGGCGAGCGGCTGCGGGCCGAGGCGGACACGGCCCGGCAGGGCAATCTGGCCCGGGAAGAGGAGAAGCTGGCCCGGCAGGGCAAGCGCTTCGTGCGGGAGCGGCTCGCGCTCCTCCTCGACGAGGGCTCCTTCGTCGAGGACGGGTTGCTGGCCAACGCGCTCGCCGGGGGACTCCCCGCCGACGGGGTCGTGACCGGGGTCGGACGCATCGATGGCCGTCCGGTGTGCGTGATGGCCAACGATCCGACCGTGAAGGCCGGCTCGTGGGGGGCCCGCACCGTCGAGAAGATCGTGCGGCTCACCGAGCACGCTCTCGCCCACGACCTCCCGGTCGTCTACCTCGTCGATTCGGCCGGGGCCCGCATCACCGATCAGGTGGAGCTGTTCCCCGGTCGCCGCGGGGCGGGTCGCATCTTCGCCAACGAGGTGCGGCTCTCGGGCCGGGTACCTCAGGTGTGCTGCCTGTTCGGTCCCTCTGCTGCTGGCGGCGCGTACATCCCGGCGTTCTGCGACGTGGTGTTCATGGTCGAGGGGAACGCCTCCATGTACCTCGGGTCGCCCCGCATGGCCGAGGTGGTGATCGGCGAGCAGGTGTCGCTCGACGAGATGGGGGGAGCGCGCCTGCACGCCACGGTCAGCGGGTGTGGCGACAACCTCTGCGCGTCCGAGGAGGAGGCGATCGCCGGGGCGCGGCGCTTCCTCTCGTACCTTCCGGCCAACTGGCGGGAGCCGGCCCCGTTCGCCGACCCGGTCGAACCCCGGTCGGACGCACGGCCGATCGTCGAGGTCGTGCCGGTCGAGGAGCGTCGCGCCTACGACATGCACGCAGTGATCGACGCGTTGGTCGATGACGGCTCGTTCTTCGAGCTGAAGCCGCTGTGGGCCCGCGAGCTCGTCATCGGGTTCGCCCGGCTCGACGGCCGTGCGGTCGGGATCGTCGCCAACAACCCGAAGCACCTCGGGGGCGTGCTGTTCCCCGATTCGGCCGACAAGGCGGCCCGGTTCATCTGGCTCTGCGACGCCTTCAATGTGCCCCTCGTGTTCCTCGCCGACGTGCCCGGCTTCATGATCGGCTCGGCGGTCGAGCGGCAGGGGATCATCCGCCACGGGGCGAAGATGATCACCGCGGTCGCCGAGGCCACGGTGCCGAAGTTCTCGGTGATCGTGCGCAAGGCCTACGGGGCCGGTCTCTACGCGATGTGCGGTCCGGCCTTCGATCCCGACGCCTGCCTGGCCCTCCCGACGGCCCAGATCGCGGTGATGGGACCCGACCCCGCCGTGAACGCCGTCTTCTACAACCACATCCAGGCGATCGAGGATCCCGCCGAACGGGCGGCGTACGTTGCCGAGCGACGGACCGAGTATGAGGCTGACGTCGATCTCCTCCGCTTGGCGGCGGAACTCGTGGTCGATGCGGTCGTGCAGCCGGAAGACCTGCGCCGCGAGCTCGTCACTCGACTCGGCCTCGCGGCGACGCGAGTCCGGGAGGAACGCGGGAAGCGTCACGGGGTGCCTCCCGTCTGACGCTGACGACGGCGAGCGGTAGGATCGGCGACTCACGGGCTGTGGCGCAGCTTGGTTAGCGCGCTTGTCTGGGGGACAAGAGGTCCCGGGTTCAAATCCCGGCAGCCCGATTGGGGAAACCCCTGGTCAGAGGGCCGGAGCAGTTGCTCCGGCCCTCACCGCGTCCGAGGTGTGGGCCCATTTGTGGGCCCATTGGCCGGAGGCCCCTCGGAGCGGCCCGGTTCACACCGGACGCGGAGAGGCCGGTCGCGGCGGCGGGAGAGGTGCCTACCCTCGCCGGGACCGGGCCTCTATCCTGCCCACACCAACCAAAGGAGACCCACTATGCATCCACCTGTCGCGTTGCATCTGATGATCGTGATGAGCCACACAGTTGAAGCGGCGCCCGCAGCCGTCCGTCTTTCGGCGCGAGGGCTCGGCTTCGCGCTCCGGGTCGTCATCTTCGGCTAGCCGTTCGGCGTGTCGCGGCGTTTCGCGGCGACGCGTGCTCGGAGTTCGTCGAGCTTTGAAGTTTCGTCGCGGACCTCGACGAACCCGAGGTGAGCACGGTCGGCGGGGGTCAGGCCGAGCGACGCGAG
>JBJSXF010000163.1:0-11181 GCA_046086225.1 Actinomycetota bacterium
ACGTGATTGACTTCCGGGGCCTGCCCCTCGCCCGCTTCGAGGTTGCGGTCGAAGCCCGGCCGTGGGAGATCGTCACCGTGCAGCTCGCCACCTGACCGAGGGCGCCGCACCGTCGCGCCGGGGCCGCCCGGGCTCGCCGACTCAGGTCGGGGGTGCGGCGAGCAGCGGCTCGCCCCGGGCCTCCGACGCCGACCAGGCGGGATCGATCGCCGACGCCCGGATCGTGCGCCCCTCGGGCACGTCCCAGAGCAGCGCGGGCCGGGCGTCGTGCCACCGGAGCGCGAACGACACGCGGCCGTCGCGGGTCGGGGCATCGTGCACGGCGAGCGATGCGCCGAGCCACTCGCGGTCGAAGCCGGGGAGCACATCGACCACCTTGCCGTCGTCGGCGAGGAGCCGGGCCCGCACCGCGCCGAGCACCCCGGTCTCGGCCCGACGGCGCCGCACCGTGCGCCGGGCCCGGCCGTCGAGCCGCTCCCACATGGCCGCGGCCTCGTCGTCGAAACCCCAGTCCTCGAGCGCGGCGAACGCCGCCGCCGACGGGGCTGCGAGCAACGCATCGGCCCGGGCGGCGTCGACCTCGCGTTGGAGCGCTTCGGGCAGCTCGACCCGCATCCCCCGCTCGAGGATCCGACCCCACGCCCGGGTCACGGTGTCGGCGTCGTCGAGCTCGCGCACCGCAACCGGTTGGGTCGAGATCGCGATCCGCAGCGAGGTGCGGTGCGGCACCGGGAACGACCACGCCCCGTCGGGCTCGGTCGCCCCGACCGGACGCGACGGGTGCAGTACGTCGGCCGGGTCGGCCCCACCGAGGCGCACCGCCACGGCGATCGCCTCCGGCGACGCGTTCTCGACCTCCACGACGACCACCCCGCTCGCCGCCGCGACCGCGTAGACCCGCTGCACCGCGTCACCGCCCGGGACGCGCACCGCCGTGCGGGGCACGGGCGCAGCCCGGGGCCGGGTGTGGCGAACCGTGGCATCGCCGACCGGATCGATCCAGCGCCCCTCGGTGAAGATCCGCCAGTCGAGCGTGAGGTCACCGAGCGGGCCCGTGGTGCGAATGCCCCCGCTGGCATCGACGGTCGCCAGGAGCCCGGTGACGAGCGTGCCCACCGGAGTGCCGGCGGCCGCAACGCCGGGACCCCGGCCGCGGCGGCCGGGCTGCATCACCGTGTCGTGCACCGTCGTGCGCCTCCGATCCGCCCCGCGGGGCGTCGGTAGCCTACGCAGCGCATGACACCGGCAGCCGCAGCGGGATCGGGCGGCGCCGGAGTCGTCATTCCCCTGCGTTCGTTCCGCAATGCCATGCGCCGCCTCGCCGGAGTTCTCGATCCCGACGAACGCGAGTCGCTCGCCCGCGACCTCGCGAGCCGGGTCCGGGCCGCGGCCGGTGAGCTGCCCGTCGCGGTCATCACCGACGATCCCGCCGTCATCGACTGGGCCACGGCAAACGGCTGCGCCGTCCGGTCCGATCCGGGTTCGCTCGATGCCGCCGCGGCGGCCGGGCAGGCCTGGGCGGCCGAACGGGGACTCGCCCGGGTCGTCATCGCCCACGCCGACCTGCCTCGGGCGACCTCGTTCGCGGCGGCTACCGCCGATGGCGCAGCCCCCGTCGCCGTTGTCGTCCCCGACCACCGGGACGACGGCACCCCCGTGCTCTCGATCCCGACCGCAGTCCGCTTCCCGTTCGCGTACGGGCCGGGTTCCGCCGCCCGCCACATCGCTGCAGCCGAGGCACTCGGCCTCGCCGTGCGGGTGCTGCACGATCCCGATCTCGCATTCGACATCGATCTGGAAACCGATCTGGCCGCCCTCACCCGTGCGCCGGGCGAGCCGTGATCACCGTCGATCTGCCGGTGCCGACCCGGGTGCTCGCCATCGGCGCCCACCCCGACGACATCGAGTTCGGGGCCGGGGCCACGCTCGCCAAGTGGGCGGCCGCCGGCGCAGTGGTGACGATGTGCGTGTGCACCGACGGCTCGAAGGGCACGTGGGACGCCGCCGCAGACCTCGCTGGGCTCGTCAGGACCCGGATCGCCGAGCAGCGAGCCGCCGCTGATGTCCTCGGGGTGGCGACGGTCGAGCACCTCGGCCATACCGACGGCGAACTGCAGGTCGAGCCTGCCGTCGTCGCCGAGCTCTGCGGGGTGATCCGCCGGACGCGCCCCGACGTCATCGTGAGTCACGATCCCTGGCGCACCTACCGCCTCCACCCCGACCACGCTGCCGCGGGCCGCCTCACGATCGAAGCGCTCGTCGCGGCCCGGGATCACCACTTCTTCCCCGAGCAGGGCCTCGAGCCCCACCGACCGACCGCGCTGCTCCTGTTCGAGCCGGGCCGGGTCGATCACGTCGAGTCGGTCACCGACTCGGTCGACCGCAAGATCGCCGCACTGCTCGCCCATGCCAGCCAGTGGCGTTCGACGATGGGGATCGAGGATCCGACCGGCACCGACCGGTTCGCCGACGCCATCCGGGCCCGGGCCCGGGCCGCCGGGATCCGGGCCGGTCTCCGTGCGGCCGAGGCCTTCGCCCGCCTCGACGACCTCTAGGTCCGCCGCCCGGCGCGGCACCGTGGCTCCCGAATCCGGACGCGACGAGGGCCCGGGGTCGCCCCCGGGCCCTCGAGCAGCCGAAGGAATCGGCTAGCGGCGCTTGGTCGCCTTCTTGGCGGTCCGGCGCTTGGCCGGGGCCTTCTTCGCAGCCTTCTTGGCGGTCCGCTTCTTCGCGGGCGCCTTCTTGGCCGGGGCCTTCTTCGCAGCCTTCTTGGCAGTCCGCTTCTTCGCGGGCGCCTTCTTCGCTGCCTTACGGGCGGGGGCCTTCTTGGCTACCGCCTTCTTCTTGGCGGGGGCCTTCTTGGCTGCCCGCTTCTTCGTCGCCTTCTTTGCAGGAGGCATGGTCACCACCTTTCAGGGAAGAGCTCTCCCAAGCTGACTCTCTGTGAAGTTCGAACTTCTCATCACTCGATCAGCCGGGAGAGAACCGGCCGACCTACCCGGATCAGGAATTGACGAGCCTCTTGAGCTCGGAACCCGCCGTGAACTTCACGCCCTTGGAAGCAGCGATCTGGATCGGCTCGCGGGTCTGGGGATTCATGCCGGTGCGGGCGCTGCGATGCGAGAGCGCAAACGTTCCGAACCGGGGAAGGGACACCTTGTCGCCGCCGGCGACTGCGCCGCCCACGGCGTCGATGAACGCGTTCAGTGCTGCCTCGGCATCGGACTTGCTGAGACCAGCCTTGGTCGCGATTGCGTCGACGAGTTCGCCTTTGTTCACTCCACCATCCTCCAACGAAGGGAATGCATTCGGAGCATGAGAAACCATCTCGGGCGAAAGGTCAAGCATTCTCGGTGCCGCGGAACCGGAAATCCGCAGTTGCCGTGCCCGCGTGTGGCACGCTGATTCGGTTGCAGCGGGTCTCGACGCGCTGTGAATGCGCTCGTGCGTCTCGCGCGAGCGCTTTGTGCGCGAGACGCGCGGACTCGACTCGTCATCCGATCCCCACCCGCGCGTCATGCGCACGGAACCGTCGAGACGGGTCGCCTCCGGCCGAGAGTCCACTCGTCGCGTCGGACCGTCGTGCGCCGGAACCGGCGGCCCCGGCCGCACCCCGGACGCGAAGACGCCCCGGGTGCGAAGCACCCGGGGCGTTGGCACCCCGTACGGGATTCGAACCCGTGTTACCAGGATGAGAACCTGGCGTCCTGGGCCTCTAGACGAACGGGGCCTGATTTTCTCCGGGCTCGGGGGGGAGGACTCGAACCCCCAATAACAGGGCCAGAACCTGTTGTGTTGCCGATTACACCACCCCCGAATGGGAGCGTCAGTGTAGCGAGCGCCGCGCCCGGGTGAGCCGATCGAGCACTGATGCCCGGCCGAGCAGCGCAATCGACGGGAACAGCGGCAGGCCGGCACCCCGGCCCTCGATCGCCGTGTACGCGATGTGCATCACCTTGCCCGGCTTCAACCCGAGTGCCTCGATCGCCGGGCGGAGGTCGATCTCATCGGTCCACTCCACGCTGCCCACCGTGGCGATGACCGCGTCGAGCACCACCGCTGCGTGCTCCGAGCGCTCGACCTTGGCCCAGGATGCCGGATCGATCTCCAACTCCTCATCGGCGCAGAAGAGGAACGCCATCTGCTCCGCGATCTGAACCAGGGTCGTCGCCCGCTCCTGGGCGAGGGCGACGGCCCGCTCGAACCGGGGAACGTCGAGCCGCGGCCCGTAGCGATCGACCGCGAACGGCAGCACGGCCGCGGCCAGTTCCGTGGTCGGCAGGGCCCGGATGTGCTCGCCGTTCATCCACTCGAGCTTCTTGGCGTCGAACGTGGCCGGCGAGGCGTTCACCCGGTCGACGCCGAACTCGGCGACGAGCTCGTCGAGGGTGAGGATCTCCCGGTCGTCCTCCGGTCCCCAGCCGAGGAGCGCGAGCGAGTTGAGCAGCGCGGCCGGCAGATATCCGGCGTCGCGGAACTCCTCGACCGAGACCGCCCCGTGCCGCTTGCTCAGCTTGGCTCCGCCCGGGCCGAGGATCAGGGGCAGGTGGGCGTACTGCGGCAGGTCGGTGTGACCCAGCGCCTCACGCAGGGCGAGCACCCGGTGCGTGGAGTCGAGCAGGTCCTCACCGCGCAGCACGTGAGTGATGCGCATTTCGGCGTCGTCGAGGGCGTTGGCGAGGAAGAAGACCGGCGTGCCGTTCGAGCGCACGATGACGAAGTCGGGGATGGTCGCCCACTCGACGGCCACCTCGCCCCGCACGAGATCGGTGAAGACGCTGCGGCCGGTGTCGGGGGTCCGGAAGCGCACCGAACGCGGGCGCCCCTCGGCCCGGCGCTCGTCGCGCTCGGCCACCGTGAGGTCACGGCACCGCCCGTCGTACCCCGGGGTCCGTCCGGCGCGCAGAGCCTCGTCGTTGCGGGCCTTCACCTCCTCCTCGGTGCAGAAGCACTCGTAGGCGCGGCCGTCGGCGAGGAGGGCATCAGCCGCCTCGAGGTAGGCGCCGAACCGGTGACTCTGGAGGAACGGCCCCTCGTCCCAGGCGAGCCCGAGCCAGCGGAGCACCTCCTGGATCTGCTCCACCGACTCCTGGGTCGACCGGGTGACGTCGGTGTCCTCGATCCGCAGGATGAACGTGCCGCCGGTGCGGCGCGCGAAGAGGAAGTTGAAGAGCGCCGTGCGCACACCCCCGATGTGGAGCAGGCCCGTGGGCGCGGGCGAGAAGCGGACGCGCGGCGCGGTCGGAGCCGGGGCGACGGCCGAGGACCCGGACACCCGGGTCAGTGACCCGTCGGCGCCAGGCCGGCGCGCAGGGCCTCGATCTCACCCGCCGACGGCGCGCCCGGGGCGAGCAGCAGCGCGTCGGGCACCGCGTCGACGAGTGCCCGCCGCCGCACGTAGAGGTGCCCGGCTTCGTGCACCAGGCGGGCCCGCGACCGAGCCCACTCGGGATCGGCGGCTCGGTCGTAGCCGAGGATCGCCGCTGCGTGCTCGACGTCGGTCATGGTCGGCCCCCGACCGAAGGCCGCGGCCCGGCGTCCGGCCAGCTCGGCGACCACCGGCACGACGTCGTCGGCCGACTCGTGCAGACCGAGCCGGAACCGCTCGGCGGCCCGGCGGGCGAGCGAGTAGGCGTACCCGACGTTGGGACCGGGCGTGCCGAGGAGCGAGCCCGCATCGGCGGCACCGTCACCCGGACGATCGGCCCGCCAGCCGGCGGCCGGGGGAACCGCGACCCCGGGCGGCAGGTTCTGCTGCTGGCGGGGCCGGGCGTCGGGGTCGGTCGGGACGTACGGATCCGTCGGCACGGCGGCGGAGCCTACTGCTGCGGTGCCGACGCACCCGACCGCAGGAGCGCCAGGTGGATCGAGTCGAGCAGCGCCTGCCACGACGCCTCGATGATGTTCTCGTTCACACCGATGGTCGTCCAGGTGGTCGCGCCGTCGGTGGAGTCGATGAGCACCCGGGTGACCGCGCCCGTACCGCGAGCGGTGTCGAGCACCCGGACCTTGTAGTCGGTGAGGTGGAGGTGCTCGAGCGCCGGGTACATGCCGTCGAGGGCATTGCGCAGCGCCCGGTCGAGCGCGTTCACGGGACCGTTGCCCGCGGCGGTGGCGACGACCCGCCGTCCGCCCACGTGGACGCGCACCGTCGCCTCGGTGGTGACCGTGGCCCCCGTCTCGGCGGTGAGGGTGTCCACCCCGGCCGCATCGTCGGTGATCACCCGGAACGACTCGACCCGGAACCAGTCGGGCGTCCAGCCCGCCGCCCGCCGCATGAGGAGCTCGAGCGAGCCGTCGGCGACCTCGAAGTGGTAGCCCTCGTGCTCGAGCCGCTTCAGGGTGTCGACCACGGCCGCGAGCTGCGGGCCCTCGATCGCGACGCCCAGCTCGCGGGCCTTCAGCTCGAGGGTCGAGCGGCCGGCCAGCTCCGAGACGACGAACCGGGTGCCGTTCCCGACCGCATCGGGCCGTACGTGCTCGTAGGCGTCGGGCCGCTTCGCGATCGCGCTCGTGTGCAGCCCTGCCTTGTGGGCGAACGCCGAATGCCCGACGTACGCGGCCTGGGGGTTGAGTGGCATGTTCACGAGCTCGGCGACGTGGTGGGCGACCGGGGTGAGGCGGTCCATGCGGTCGGCCGGGATCGTCTCGTAGCCCATCTTGAGGGTGAGGTTCGGGATGATCGTCGTGAGGTTGCAGTTGCCCGTGCGCTCGCCGTAGCCGTTGATCGTGCCTTGCACCTGGGTGGCGCCGCCGCGCACCCCGGCGAGGGCGTTGGCGACGCCGGTGCCCGCGTCGTCGTGCAGGTGCACGGCGACGGTCGTGTCGCGGCCGAACTGGGCGACCACCGCGGCGACGGTCGACTCGACCCGGTCGGGCAGGGTGCCGCCGTTCGTGTCGCACAGCACGAGGTGACTCGCTCCGGCCATCGTCGCCGCCTCGAGCACCCGCAGCGCGAACTCGGGGTCGTCGGCGTAGCCGTCGAAGAAGTGTTCGGCGTCGAAGAGCACCTGCAGGCCCGCCGACCGCAGGTAGGCGACCGAGTCGGCGACCATCGCCACACCCTCGTCGAGCGTGGTGCCGAGCGCCTCGGTCACGTGGTACGACCACGACTTCCCGACGATGCACACGGCCCCGACCCCGGCCTCGACCAGGTGGCGGAGCGTGTCGTCGCTGTCGACCTTCCCCTTCACCCGCCGGGTCGACCCGAACGCCACGAGGGTGGCGTGCGCGAGCACGAGCTCGGCCGGCGCGCGCCGGAACAGCTCGTCGTCCTTCGGGTTGGCGCCGGGCCAGCCCGCCTCGATGAAGTCGACCCCGAGCCAGTCGAGCTGCTCGGCGATGCGGAGCTTGTCCTCGACGGTGAGCGAGATGCCCTCGAGCTGGGACCCGTCGCGCAGCGTGGTGTCGTAGATCTCGATCTTCGTCATACGGTCTCGCACCACCGTGCGTACTTCGGCACCTGACCCCGCACCGTGCGGGCGTACTCCTCGGCCACCGTGCGGGTGATCGGCCCCGGGCAGGGGATCGCCCGGTCGTCGACCGAGTTCACGGCGCTGATCTCGGCCGCGGTGCCGCACACGAAGATCTCCTCGGCGATGTAGAGATCGCTCCGGGAGAGATGCTCCACCGCCACCTCGAAGCCGTGGTCGCGCGCGATCGCGATCGCGGTGTCCTGGGTGAGCCCGGGTAGGGCTCCGGCCGAGATCGGCGGGGTGATGACCCGGCCCTTGCGCACCACGAAGATGTTCTCGCCGGTGCACTCCGACACGAGACCCTCGGGATTGAGCATGATCGCCTCGTCGTACCCGGCGTTCAGCGCCTCGACCTTGGCGAGCGACGAGTTCACGTAGTTGCCCGTGGTCTTCGAGAGCGGGGGCATCGTGTTGTGATCGTGCCGGCTCCACGACGAGATCTTCATCCGCACGCCCTTGGTGACCGCCTCGGGGCCGAGGTACGCACCCCACGGCCAGCAGGCGATAGCCACCTCGGCGACGCACGGCAGGGTGTTGAGCCCCATCTCGCCGTACCCGTAGAACACGAGGGGTCGGATGTAGCACTCCTGCAGCCCGGTGCGCCGCACCGTCTCCTTCACCGCGTCGACGATCTCGGCCACGGTGTAGGGGATGTCCATCATCATGATCCGGGCCGAGTCGAAGAGCCGCTCGACGTGCTCGGTGAGCCGGAACACGGCAGGACCGTCGGGCGTCTCGTAGGCCCGGATGCCCTCGAACACGCCCGTGCCGTAGTGGAGCGTGTGCGTGAGGATGTGCACGTTGGCGTCGGCCCACGGCACGAACTCGCCGTTGAACCAGATCTGCTCGGTGGGGGTGATGGGCATCAGGTGCTCCTCGTACTCACAGTGCTCAGAGTGCTCACAGGGCGGCGCGAATCGCCTCGCCGATTCCCTCGGTCGTGCCTTCGACGGCGTCGGTCGCTTCCACGGCCGCCCGGATGCGGTCGGCCGCCGCCTCCTCGCCGAGGAAGTCGCACATCATCGCCGCCGAGATGACCGCGGCGCGCGGGTCGGCCTTGCCCGTGCCCGCGATGTCGGGGGCCGAGCCGTGCACCGGCTCGAACAGGCTCGGACCGGTGCGGGCCGGGTTGAGGTTGGCCGACGCCGCCCGACCGACCCCGCCGGCCACCGCACCACCGAGATCGGTGAGGATGTCGCAGAAGAGGTTGTCGGTGACGATCACGTCGTAGCGACCCGGGTCCTCCACGAAGTAGATGCACGCCGCATCGACGTGGTTGTAGGCCGTCGAGACATCGGGATACTCGGCGGCCACCGCGTCGAAGGTGCGCTGCCAGAGATCACCGGCGAAGGTGAGCACGTTCGTCTTGTGCACGAGCGTGCAGTGCCGCCGCTCGCGTGATCGCGCGAGGTCGAACGCGAAGCGGATGCAGCGCTCCACGCCCATCCGGGTGTTCACCGAGCCCTGGGTCGCCACCTCGTGCGGAGTGCCGTGGCGCAGGAACCCGCCCTCACCCGCGTACGTGCCCTCGGTGTTCTCGCGCACGACGAAGAAGTCGACGCCGTCGTTGTAGCGGTTGGGTCCGCAGCGGAACGGCCGGAGGTTGACGAAGAGGTCGAGGGCGAAGCGCATGCGCAGGAGCACGCCGCGCTCGAGCACCCCGGGCGGCACCTCGGGGGTGCCGATCGCGCCCAGGAGGATCGCGTCGAAGCCGCGGAGCTCGTCGAGCACCTCGTCGGGCAGCACCTCGCCGGTCGCCAAGTAGCGGCGGCCGCCGAGGTCGTAGTCGCGGGTCTCGAGCGCCACGCCCGCGGCGCGCACGACGTCGAGCGCCACGCCGGTGACCTCCGGCCCGATGCCGTCACCTCCGATGACCGCAACCCGGTGCGTCACCTCGATCCTCCTTCGCGCTTCGTGACCTGTTCAACAAAAAACCGTCCACCGGGGTGGACGGTTGCTGCGGACGCCGGTGGGGCGCCCGCTCACGGAATGATGATGACCGACGACTGACGGAAACCCGGGAGACCCGGTCGCAGCGACGCATGCGGCGAGCACATGGACACGGAGTGTAGTCGGGGGGCCCGGGGCGGCACCGGGGCGGGCGGCCGGTAGCCTCCCCGGTCTGTATGGCGGCTTCCCACCTCTCCCCTCAGGCCTACGAGCGGCTCCGCGCCGAGCTCGAGGAGCGCACGACGACCCGGCGCCGCGAGATCTCGCTCTGGATCGAGCGGGCCCGTGAGCACGGCGACCTCAGCGAGAACGCCGACTACGACGCGGCCAAGAACGAGCAAGGGCACAACGAGGCCCGGGTCCGTCAGCTCGAGGCGATGCTGAAGGAAGCCGTCGTGCTCGAGGGCACGCCCACCGGCGACGAGATCGCACCCGGCTCGCTCGTCGAACTCCGCTACGAGGGCGACGACGCCGTCACCACCTACCTCGTCGGGTCGATCGAGGAACGGCACGAGACGTACGACGTCCTCTCCCCGAACTCGCCCCTCGGTCAGGCGCTCCTCGGCAAGGGTCCGGGTGCCACCGTCACCTACCAAGGTCCGCGTCGGGAGCTGTCGGTCACGGTCGTGGCCGTGCGTCCGCTCGACGACTGACCCCGCGTGCCCCGGTTCGCCGCGGTCCGGCGTCGGGCCGCTCTGCTCGTCACCGTGATCGCGGTCGGCACGGTCGGTGCGGTCGGTGCGGGTTGCGGCGGTGGCGACGGCGAGCCGACCGGACCGAAGGCCCTCCCGGCCGCGACCGTCTCCCGCCTGCAGGACGCACTCGACACGACCCGCACCCGCATGGGATTCCCCGGCGTGATCGCCGGGGTCTGGACGCGTGACGGATCCTGGACCGGAGTCTCGGGCACGGCCGGACCCGACGGCGGCGGGCCGCCCGACCCGCAGGCCGCGACCCGCATCGGGAGTGTCACCAAGACGTTCACGGTGACGCTGCTGCTCCAGCTCGCCGCCGACGACCGCCTCTCGCTCGACGATCCGATCGGCGACTGGTTCCCCGGGATCCCCAACCCGACGGCGCGCCTGCACGACCTCGCGGCGATGCGCAGCGGCATTCCCGACTACGCGGCCGACCCGACCTTCCAGCGCGAGATGCTCACGAAGCCGACACGCACGTTCACGGCCGACGAGCTCATCGCCTTCGCTCGACTGCACCCGGCCGACTTCGCGCCGGGCACGCGGTTCGCCTGGTCGAACACCAACACGGTGTTGCTCGCCCGGGTGGTGTCCGAGGTGGCCGGGAAGCCCTTCGGCGCGCTGCTCGAGGAGCGCATCCTCCGGCCGCTCGGCCTCGACCGCACCTCATATCCCGGCGCGTCGGCCGATCTGCCCGTGCCGCGGTGGCGCGGCGTCACCGACCAGGGCCGACCCTCGTGGCAGGCGACCGACGCCACCGAGTGGAATCCGTCCTGGGCGGCCGAGGCCGGGGCGATGATCTCGACCCTCGACGATCTCCGGACGTGGACGGTGGCCCTCGCCACCGGCGAGGGGGTCCTCGACGCCGAGGCCCAAGCGGCGCGCCTCGATTCGCTCGCCGAGGTCCGCAGTGCGCCTCGGATGAGCTACGGGCTCGGACTGCGGTCACTCTCCGGCTGGCTCGGCCACACGGGCGAGTTCCCCGGCTACGGCGCCGAGATCGGCTACGACCCCGAGACCGGCACCACCGTCGTCGTGCTCACCAACAGCGACGTCGCCGG
>JBJSXF010000164.1:0-2593 GCA_046086225.1 Actinomycetota bacterium
CGCATTCCGTCGCGCTCACCGAGTTCGTCGGTGGGGTGGACGCGGTGATCTCCGTGCACGGGTTCGGTGGGGTGCGTGACGCCCCGGATCGCTGGACGACGGCGCTGCTCGGCGGCACGAACCGGGATCTCGCCGCCGAGCTCGGGGCCCGGCTCACGGACGCCCTCCCCGGCTTCCGCTGGATCGCCGACCTCGACGAGATCCCGCGGCACCTGCGCGGTCTGCACCCCGACAACCCGGTGAACCGCCCACCGGCGGGCGGGGTGCAGGTGGAGCTCCCGCCCCGGATCCGTCGGCCCGGGGCCGACTACGACCTCTTGGTCAGCGTCCTGGCGTCAGCGGCTCGAGGTGCGTCACGTCATTGAAGCGGCGCAGCATCACGCGGTCGGGTCCGGCCACGACCTCGCTGATCGACGCATTGTCGGCGCCCGAGAACGCGAAGCGCTCCGAGCCGGTGATCCGGTGGAGCAACTGGCCGATCACGCCCCCGTGGACGACGACCACGACCCGCTCGTCGGGGTGACGCTCCACGATGCGCCGGAACCCGCTCCACACCCGGGTGTCGAAGGCGTCGTGCGGCTCGGCGCCCGGGATGACGTCCCAGCGCTGCTCGGTGAAGATGCGGGCGAAGAGCGGATCGCCGGCGACGGCCCGCATGCGCAGCTCGCCGCCCTCCCAGTCGCCGAGGAACACCTCGCGCAGGTCGGCCTCCACGGCCGGGGCGAGACCGAGCCGGGCCGCGAGCGGCGCCGCGGTCTGGAGGGTGCGCTGGAGCGTCGTCACGTAGATCGCGCCGATGGGGTCGGCCGCGAGGCGCTCGGCGAGGTGCTCGGCTTGCCGCTCGCCGACCGGGTCGAGCGGCGGATCGCCGTGCCCGTCCACGAGCGGGAAGGGGCGGTCGGGGTGCGCGGGCTGCGACTCGCCGTGACGCACGAGGAGCACGGTCGTGGCGCCCGGCGGGGCTGAGAAGCGGTGCTGCCGGAAGCCCTCGGGCGGGACGGTCGTCACGGCGCGCACGGTAGCGTGCGGCCCGTGAAACTCGGTTACATGCTCGGCTACTGGGGAGCGGGTCCGCCGCTCGGCGCGCAGGAATCGGTGCTCGAGGCCGAGCGCCTCGGCTTCGACTCGGTGTGGACGGCGGAGGCCTACGGCTCCGATGCGCTCACCCCGCTCGCCTGGTGGGGTGCCGCGACCTCGCGCATCAACCTCGGTACGGCGATCTGCCAGATGTCGGCCCGCACGCCGACGGCGACCGCGATGGCGGCGCTCACCCTCGACCACCTGAGCGGTGGTCGTTTCGTGCTGGGGCTCGGCGCGTCGGGCCCGCAGGTCGTGGAGGGGTGGTACGGCGACGAGTACGCCAAGCCGCTCGCCCGCACCCGGGAGTACGTGGAGATCGTGCGGCGGGTGCTCGCCCGCGAGGCGCCGGTCGAGTTCGATGGCGACCGCTACCAGCTGCCCCGTCCGGGCGGCACCGGGTTCGGGAAGCCGCTCAAGTCGATCACCCATCCGCTGCGCGCCGACCTGCCGATCTACCTGGCCGCCGAGGGCCCGAAGAACGTCGCCCTCTCGGCCGAGATCGCCGACGGCTGGCTTCCGATGTTCTACGCACCCCGGGCCGAGGGTCACTACCGGGCCGCGATGGCCGAGGGTTTCGCCCGGCCCGGCGCCCGCCGGCGCCCCGAGGAGTTCGAGGTGGCGTGCCTCGTGCCGGTGATCGTCGCCGACGACGTGGAGGAGGCGGCTGACGCCTACCGGCCGGTGCTCGCCCTCTACGTGGGGGGCATGGGCGCCCGCGAGATCAACTTCCACAACGACGTCTTCGCTCGCATGGGCTACGAGGCCGAGGCCAAGGAGATCCAGGACCTCTACCTGGCGGGCAAGAAGGCCGAGGCCGTAGCGGCCGTGCCGACCCGCATGGTCGAGGACGTGGCGCTCATCGGGCCGCGCGAGAAGATCCGCGACGATCTCGCCCTGTGGGAGGAGTCGGCGGTGACCACGATGATCGTCTCGGGCGGTCCGAAGCAACTGCGCTCGATCGCCGAGATCATCCTCGGGTGAGCGTCGTCCTCTCGCCGGAGGCGGCCCGCGTGCTCGGGTGCCTCATGGAGAAGGCGGCGACGACGCCCGATCACTACCCGCTCTCGGTGAACGCGATCGTCGCCGCGTGCAACCAGACGACGAACCGCGAACCGGTCGTCATTTACGACGAGCCGACGGTGGAGCACGCGCTCGACGAGCTCCGGGAGGCCGATCTCGCCCGGCGGATCCGGGCGACCGGGCAACGGGTGGTGAAGCACCGGCACGTCGTCGATGAACGGCTCGGCCTGGCCGGACCGGAGCGTGCGGTGCTCGGCGTACTGTTGCTCCGCGGCGAGCAGACTCCCGGCGAGTTGAAGGCGCGCACCGAACGGTGGCACGGCTTCCGGTCGACGGCCGACGTCGAAGCCGCGCTCGAACGGCTGGCCGACGGGGGGCTGGCGGTCCGGCGGGAGCGGCGCCCCGGGCAGAAGGAGGCCCGGTGGGTGACGCCCGTCATCGGTGACATCGGATCGGCGGGTGCGGCCGCGGCGGCCGGGCCCGCACCGTCGGC
>JBJSXF010000165.1:0-9220 GCA_046086225.1 Actinomycetota bacterium
TGGTCGACGCCGGTCGTGTGATCGACGACGGCGCCGGCCTGTCGGTGACGGCAGCCGACGATGGCACCCTCACCGTCACCCATGGCGAACGGACCTTCGTCGGCCTCGGAGCAGTCGAGGACCGCGGCGACCGCGGCGACACCTACGACTTCGCACCGGTCGCCGATGACCCCGGCGCGACCCTGCTCGACACCCGGGTCGAGCGGCGCCTCCATCCGTCGGGAATCGCACGGCTGCTCGTCACCCGCCGCTTCGCCGTCCCCGAATCACTCGACCCGAGCGGCGAGCACCGGGCACCCGGGGAAGTGACGCTCACGCTCACGATGGAAGCGCGCGTCGCACTCGGACTCGGCCGGGTCGACCTGCTCGTCACCGCCGACAACCCTGCCCGCGACCACCGTCTGCGGCTCTGCTTCCCGACCGGAGCCCCGACCGAGCGGTTCCGAGCGGCCACGACCTTCGGGGTCGCCGAACGATCGAACGCGCCCGTGGCGCACCACGGCTGGTGGCACGATCCGCCGACGACGTTCCCGCACCAGGGGTGGATCGCCGCGAACGGCCTCACCGTCGCCGCACCCGGGCTGCCCGAGGCCGAGGTCACCGACGACGGCACCATTGCGATCACCCTGCTGCGCGCGGTTGGGTGGCTGAGCCGCAGCGAGATGCCCGGGCGACCGATCGCCGCCGGCCCGGCGCTCGCCACGCCCGACGCCCAGTGCCCCGCCGGGGTCACCGCCGCATTCACGATCCGCGTCGACGATCCCGCACTCGTCGACTCGCCCGGCCCGTCCGCGGCACTCGCCCTCGGCGACGAGCTCGGCCTCCGCGCGGTGCCTGCCGGCGATGCACCCGTCCTCGCCGAGGGTCACTCCCTCGTTCGGATCACGTCCGAGCCGGTGGTGCTCTCGACCCTGAAGCCGGCCGAGGACGGCAACGGCCTGATCCTGCGCCTCCTCAACCCGACGCCAGAGGCGGTCGAGCCCGAGGTGACCCTCGACTTCCCGTTCACCGAGGTCGGCTCGGTTCGGCTCGACGAGGAGCCCGACGAGGCGGCGCTCGCGCATTTCGGACCGACGGTTCGACTGCCGGTCGGCCCGCACGCGCTGCGTTCGCTGCGCATTCGGATCGACTGACCGCACGCCGACGGCTGCGGGCCGCACCCGGTACCGTCGGCGGCGTGGACCTGCACGTGAACCGCGCCGACCTCGCCGAGGTCGCACTCGTCAAAACCCCGCCCGCACCGCTGGACGACGGCCAGGTGCGGCTGCGGATCGACGAGTTCGGCCTGAGCGCGAACAACATCACCTACGCCGCCCTCGGTGACGCCATGCGCTACTGGGCTGCCTTCCCGGCCCCCGAGGGCTGGGGCCGGGTGCCGGTGTGGGGCTTCGCCGAGGTCACCGAATCGCGCCACCCGGCCGTCGCCGTCGGCACCCGGGTCTTCGGCTTCCTGCCGATGTCCGAGCAGCTCGTCGTCACCGCCGGGAAGGCGAGCGAGCACGGCTTCACCGACGTGGCCGAGCACCGCCGAGCCCTCGCCGGCGCCTACAACCGCTACCAGGTCGTCACCTCCGCCCCGGACGATGCCGCCGGCGACGGACAACGCATGCTCTTGTTCCCGCTCTTCATGACCTCGTTCCTCGTCGATGACTTCCTCGCCGACAACCACTTCTTCGGTGCCGACACGCTCGTGATCTCCAGCGCGTCCTCGAAGACCGCGCTCGGGGTGGCGTGGTGTGCGCACCGGCGGGCCGGCATCCGGGTCATCGGGCTCACCGCTCCGGCCAACCTCGATTTCGTCACCGCTCGCGGTGTCTACGACGACGTGCTCGCCTACGGTGCCGAAGCCGAGCTGCCCACCGGCCCGACCGTGTACGTCGATGTGTCGGGGTCGGCCGCAGTGCGCAACGCCGTGCACCACCGGGCCGGTGACGCGCTCGCGCACGACATGGTGCTGGGTGCCACGCATCTCGGCGACCTCGGGCGGGCCGACGCCGACCTCCCCGGAGCGAAACCCGCCTTCTTCTTCGCGCCGAGCCAGATCGCCAAGCGCACCGAGGAATGGGGGCCGGGCGGGCTCGACGGGAAGATCGCCGAGGCGTGGACCGCGTTCTCGGCCTGGGCCGGCGCGGCGATCACCTTGCGCCGAGCCACCGGGGCCGCCGCCGTCGAGGCCGCCTACCGCGAGTTGCTCGAGAACCGGTCGGATCCGACCGTCGGGCACATCCTGTCCCTCCAGCCGACCCGCTGAACCCCACCCACCGAAGGGAATCAACCGTGAGCGACCGACACCGAGGTCCGAAGTACGGCACCATCGACCGCGACTACGCGATCCGGCTCGCCACCACTCCGCCGGAGGACGATGGTCCGATCTGGATGCTCAACCTCATGCGCTACCGCGAGGTCGCCGAGTACCGGGACGGTCGGGAGAGCGGAATCAGTGGGCAGGAGGCCGACGACGCCTACGCCCCCACCGACGTGCTGCGCGACATCGGTGCCGAGGTGGCGTTTTTCGCCGACGTCGTCGAGCAGGTACGCGGTGAGGAGCCGGCCTGGCACCGGGTCGCGGTCGTGCGCTATCCGACTCGCAAGTCGTTCATCGACATGCAGACCCGCAACGACTTCCAGGAGAAGCACGAGCACAAGGAAGCGGGCATGGAGCGCACCATCGTCATGGGCACGCGGCCGCTCGCCGATCCCGTGACCGTCGATCTCGCGTCCCGCACCGCCGACGACGTCGTGGTGCTCCGGGTGCAGCGCCGTACCGACTACACACCGACTGCGGCCGGGTCATTCGCGATAGAGGGCACGATCGTCGGCGACGGCCGCACCTGGGACCACGCCCACTACGAACGCTTCCCGAGCCACGCCGCGGCCACCACGGCCCTCGCGGCCGAAGCCGAAGACCCCGCGATCGCCGATGCCTACGTGCTCGTCGTGCGGCCGCGGATCGACCGCATCCACCCCGGCCGCTAACGATCCGGCGCCCCGGCGGCGGGTCCGGGAGCCCGGGAGCCCGGGAGATCAGTTCACCTCACTCCGCGCCGCGGTCACGTTGCGGGCGATTTCGTCGAGGTGGGTCTCCCAGGTGCCGCAGCACCCGCCCCACACGTCGAGGTGCGGGAACCGGCGCGCGAGGTCGCCCATGAGCCGACCGAGCTCGACCGGATCGCCCTGCTCGAGGTGCCCGATTGAGCAGAGCGCCACCTTGTCCATCATCGCCGCGTTGGGCCGGAGGCACCGCACCCGCTCGAACCATGCGCCCGGTTCGATCGCGGGCAGGAACTCGAACGGGTGCGAGCAGTTGATGCCGTAGAAGGCGGGACGTTCGGCTCCGGTCTCGGCGTCGATCGCGGTGATCGCTTCGCGCAGGCGCGGTCCCGTGTGGAGCCGGCTCGTGCTGTCGAGCGTGAACGAGATCGAAGCGGGCAGCCCGTGACGAGCCGCGGCACGAGCCACGCCCACCGCCTCGGGCACGTTGTTGAAGGTCATCGCCTCGACGAGATCGACCTCGGCTCGGGCCAGCGTTGCGATCTGCACGCTGTGGTACTCCTCGGCTTCGTCGGCCGTGATCTCGTGGTCGGCGCCGTAGGCGTCGCCTCGGGGGCCGACGATGCCGACGACCATGATCGACGGAACTTGCGTCGCGTACGGCTTCGCCACGTCGCGCAGGAAGTCGATCGCCCGGAACTGCATCTCGGCGAGCGCGTCGGGTGAGTAGCCGACGAGGCCGGCCCAGTCGGGGCTCGCCCGGTAGTCGAGACCACCCATGAGCGCACCGAACCCGTGCCGCGCCGCCGTGTCGAGGTAACGCTCGTACATGCCGCGCAACTCGGCCACGGCCCGCGGATCATCGAGCAGCGGGAACATCGCGAACTCGGGCAGCTCGAAGCCGAACTTGTACATCAGCTCGGTCTCCTGCCCGCCTTCGGTCAGGTAGTTCACTCCCAGCTGCTGCGGCGGGAACGCTGCGGTCACGGCCCTCTCCCCGGTATTCGTCGTTTCGGTCCGTTGCTCCCGAGATCGGCCTCAGGCGATGACGGCCTCGGCCTCGATCTCGACCTTCCAGCGGGGATCGAGCAGAGCCTGGACGACCACGAGCGTCGCCGCCGGCCGGATGTCGCCGAACACCGCTCCGTGCGCCCGACCGACAGCATCCGCATCGGCCGCGTCGGCGAGGAACATCCGGGTTCGCACCACGTGCTCGGGTCCGGCACCCGCTTCGGCGAGGGCGGCCAGGATGATCTCGAGGGACCGTGCCGCCTGCACCTCGGGGTCGGGATCGCACGAGCCGTCGGGCCACACCGGTGCGGTCCCCGAGACGACGACCCGGTCACCGACCCGCACCGCCCGGCTGAAGCCGATGGTCGGCTCGTAAGGAGAGCCCGAAGAGACGTTGCGACGCTCGCTGCTCACGGCCGCAGTCTCGCAGATCGCCCCGAGGGCAGTTGGCGCCGCGACCGGATCGGCGACGCGGGCCCGATCCCAAGCCGCGTACGCTCGTTCGGTGTCCGAGGGCCGTCCGTTCCCCGACTTCGCCTGGGCGATCGGCGAGGAGGGCTCCGACCCGATCGTGATGCGACGGGGTGAGCGCTTCCGCCAGGACCAGTTCGCTGCGTCCGGACACGACACGGCGATGGAGCAGGACCTCGCCGCAATCGCTGAACTCGGGGCGAACGTGGTCCGTTACGGCACGCCGTGGCGCCTCGCCGAGCCCGAGCCCGGCGTCTACGACTGGTCACGCTGGGATCGTGCGCTCGCTGCGTGCGCCGCGGTCGGGCTCGAGCCCGTCATCGAGTTCCTCCACTTCGGACTCCCCGATCACCTCCCGGGTTTCGTCGGCCGAGAGTGGATCGGGCCGTTCGTCCGGTACGTCGAGGCATTCCTCGCCCGCTACCCGGAACCGTGCTGGTTCACGCCGATCAACGAGCCCGGGATCACAGCCCGGTTCTCGGCCCGCTTCGGGTTGTGGAACGACATGCTCACAACGGAGGCCGCGCACGCTCGGGCGCTCGCCAACGTCGTCGAGGCGAACCTCGAGGCCCTGGCGCGCATCCGCGCCGATCGCGACGGCTGGTGGATCGGGTCGGAAGGCTTCGACGTGCCGGCGACGCCGATGACTCACCGACGTCGAACGCAACGATCGAGCACCAGAGAGCGCTCGGATGGCTGGTGTGGGACCTCCACTTCGGCCGCGATCCGGGTCGGCCCGAGTACCTCGATGGTGTCGCACCCACCCAGCTCGACCGCATCCGGGAACTCGCGGTCCGCGACCAACTCGTCGCCGGGCTCGACATCTACCCGGTCTCGGTCAGTCCCGTCGGCGGGAGCCGGCCCGACTGGACCCCGGGCGACCTCGTCGGCCTCGCTGTCGCCGAGATCGAACGGTGGCACGACCGCTACGACCTGCCGTTCTGGATCGCCGAGACCTCGAACCTCACGCTGCCGGTCAATCAGCAGGTTCCCTGGCTCGACCACTTCGCCGCGGGCCTAGCCGACCTGCGCGCCGGCGGCCGACCGGCCCGCGGTCTGTGCTGGTACAGCCGTGGCGACCAGTTCGACTGGCAGACCGCCCTCGTCGAACCGACCGGTGCGGTCACCGAGGTCGGGCTGTTCGACGCCGACCGCAACGCCCGACCGGTTGCCGCGAGATTCCGGCAACTGGCGACGGACGGCCCACCCGAACCGACCTGAGCGTGGGCCGCCCGGGACTCGAACCCGGAACCTGCGGATTAAAAGTCCGTCGCGCTGCCGGTTGCGCCAGCGGCCCCCGTCGGCGCACCGCACCGGTGGCGGGCGATCCGACCCCGACAGGCTACGGGCGGGCGCGAGTCGACGCCGGGGAGTGCGCCGATAGCGCCGGTAGCGACGGCACTGTGACCGCACGGGGGCGACAGTGACGGCAATCACCACCGGCGGGCGACCACTCACGGTCGGGGTGCCCCGGGAGCGCAAGGCCGACGAGCACCGCGTCGCCATCACGCCCGACGGTGTGGCCGAGCTCGCCCACCACGGTGTGTCCGTGCTCGTCGAGGCGGGGGCGGGCGAAGGGGCGGCGATCCCCGACGACGCGTTCCGGGCCGCCGGGGCCGAGATCGTCGCCGATGCGGCCGACGTCTGGGGTCGGGCCGGACTCGTCTGCAAGGTGAAGGAGCCGCAGCCGTCGGAGCGCGACTTCCTGCGGGCCGACCTCGTGCTCTTCACCTACCTGCACCTCGCCGCGTACCCGCAGGTCGCCGATGACCTCCTGGCGGCGGGAACGACGGCGATCGCCTACGAGACCGTGCAGGCCGCCGACGGATCCCTGCCGTTGCTCGCACCGATGAGCGAGGTGGCCGGCCGCATGGCGGCCCAGGTCGGTGCGCACTTCCTCGAACGCCACGCCGGCGGACGCGGCGTGCTCATGGGCGGCGCACCCGGTGTTCGGCCCGCCCGGGTCGTCGTGCTCGGGGCCGGCAACGTGGGGTGGAACGCGGCGTGGATCGCCCAAGGCATGGAAGCCGAGGTGATCCTCCTCGACCGGTCGCTCGACCGCCTGCGCCTCGTCGACCAGATCCACCGAGGTCGGATCATGACCCTCGCGTCGAACCGGGGCGCGGTCGCCCGGGCCGTCACCGAGGCCGACCTCGTGATCGGCGCAGTGCTCGTGCCCGGCGGGCGGGCTCCGGTGCTCGTGACCGAGGACGTCGTCGCCGCGATGCGCCCCGGCGCAGTCGTCGTCGATGTCGCGGTTGACCAGGGCGGCTGCATCGCGACGACTCGGGAGACCACACACCACGACCCCGTCTACACGCAGCACGGCGTGCTGCACTACGCCGTCGGGAACATGCCCGGGGCAGTGCCCCACACCTCGACCTACGCGCTCACCAACGCCACGCTGCCCGCCCTCGTCGCCCTCGCCACCCGGGGCGCGCGCGCCGCGTGCGCCGACGATCCGGCCCTCCGGGCCGGAGTGAACACAGCGGCCGGCCATGTCGTGAACGACGCGGTCGCCACCGCGCTCGGCCGCCCTGCGCAGCCCCTCGCCGAACTCCTCGGCTGAGGTGATCCGGCACGGCATTGCCGTACGCACGACCCGGTGAGTACTTCGACGCACAGTTAGTCTGCGAACGCATGGCGGTGGTGCTCGGCCTTATCGTGTGCATCGGCATCGTTGTCGCCACATCCATCGGCCTACGCCGAATGTCAGAGCGGGGCGGTCCCGACCCCTTCTTCACCGAGACCGGGCCCGATGCACTCAGCAGCCACGAGGAACTCCCGAGCCGGGGATCGGATTTCTCGCAACTGCGGCCCTCCCGGATCGCGCCCGTCATGCGGTCGATCCGCTCGACCTTCGTCGGAATCCTCGGCACGGCAAGCGCGCAGGTGTCAGAGAAGTTCCCGAACCGCAGGCGATCCGAACGTTCTCCGGTGACTCGGTACCAGCCGGTACTGCGCCTCGCGATCCTCGCCGCGCCGGTTGCGATAATTCTCTTCCTGGGCTGGCAACGCCGCTGGGCCTGCGACGACGCCTTCATCAACTACCGAATCGTCCGACAGATCCTGGCCGGAAACGGGCCCGTCTTCAACGATGGCATCCGCGTCGAAGCCGGAACCAGTCCGGCGTGGCTCGGCATCCTCGCGACGCTGGATGTCCTCACTCCGATCAGACTCGAGTGGATCGCGGCCTTTACCTCGGTGCTCGCGACCGCCACCGGGGTCGCGCTCGCAATCGCCGGGACGCTCCGACTCTCACGGCTCGGCCGATCCGCTACCGGCATCGCGCTCCCGGTCGGAGCGCTCACCTACGTCGCACTCCCACCCGCTTGGGATTACGCCACCTCCGGACTCGAGAACGGCCTCGGCATCCTCTGGCTCGGAGCCTCATGGTGGGCGCTGACCAGACGATTCCTCAGCGACCTCGCTGAGCCTCCGCCCCCGACCCGCCCGCGCTGGACGCTCGTGCTCCTCGGCCTCGGCCCGCTCGTGCGACCGGACTTGGCGCTGTTCACGTTTGCCTTTCTCATGGCATATCTCTTGCTCACCAAAGCGACTTCGGGATGGCTCGATCGACTCTCCGTACTGGCTATCGCCCTGGCCGTTCCGGGCCTCACCCAAGTCGCACGCATGGCCTACTTCGGAGAGATCGTCCCCAACACCGCGCTCGCCAAGGAAGGCTCGCTCTCGAACTGGGAGCAAGGTCGGCTCTACCTCTCCGATTTCGTCGGGCCCCACCTGCTCTGGATTCCCCTCGCCACGCTCGTGATCGTCGTCGTCGTGTCCTCGAAACGGCGAGCCGTCTCCCGACCCGTTGCCGGCATCATCAGCGCCGCAGTCATGCTCGCCGGTCTTGCCCAGTGCCTCTACATCGTTCGCGTGGGCGGTGACTACATGCACGGTCGCATGCTCCTTCCCAGTCTCTTCGGCTTCCTCCTCCCGGTGATGGTCGTGCCGGTGAACCGAACCAACCTCGTCGCGGCGCTTGTGATCGGGGTCTGGGCGGTCTTGTCCTTCTCGACACTCCGCCCGAGCTACTCCCAGTCGACTGATGCCTGGCCGGGAGCAGCGATCGACCAAGTGACGGGAATCTCGGATGAGCGCCTGGTCTACGCCCGTATCAGCGGGAAGGGGAATCCGGTCACCCTCGGCGACTTCGCCGATGGCGTCTGGTTCTGGGTGCGGGCCGGCGATACGACGAGGTCCGTACTCGAGGCCGGCGTTCGCGGTTTCCTCCCCAACGGTGAGAGTCAGCCGGTCGAGGCGGCCGCGGTGGTCCAGCCGATATCCGGAGGCGAGAACCGTCTCGTGACGAACGTCGGAGCACTTGGAATGCTCGGTTACACCGCCGGCATCGACATCACCGTCGTTGATCGCTTCGGTATCGCCGACGACGTTGCGGCACACCACCGGCTGGTTCGGCGCGGTCGGCCGGGCCACGAGAAAGAGCTCCCCGCTGCGTGGTCGTTCGCCCGCTTCGCCGATCCGAGTGTCCCCCCTCCCTCGGGAACGACTTCCGAGGAGATAGCAGCCGCTCGCCAAGCACTCACCTGCGGGGCACTCGCCGAGTTGATCGATGCCGGCCGGGAGCCGCTGACCCCCGGACGTGCCTTTCGAAATCTGATCGGCTCGTTCGGTCGGTCGACCTTCCGCTTCTCTCCCGACCCCTTCTCCGCAGAAGTCGAACTCTGCACATAGCCGCCGGGTCGCTCGGCCGCCCTGCGCAGACCCTCGACGAGCTCCT
>JBJSXF010000166.1:0-3408 GCA_046086225.1 Actinomycetota bacterium
CCCTGGCGATGCTGCTGGCCACGCTCGCCGTGCTTTCGGCCTACCGGGCCCGGGCCCGGCCCGACCCGGTGCGGATCGCGGCGGTGGGCGCGGCCTGCGGTGCCGCTGCGCTCGCCCGTTCGGAGCTGCTGCTCCTCGCACCGGCGCTCGTGCTCCCGATCGCGTGGATGGTCCGCGACGGCGCGCCCCGTCGGCGCCTCGGTCTCGCGGCCGTCGGGCTCGCGGCGGCCGGGCTCGTCGTCGCGCCGTGGATCGCCTTCAACGCGACGCGGTTCGAGCATCCGGTGCTCCTCAGCGCCCAGATCGGCCCGTTGCTGTCGGCCGCCAACTGCGACACCGCATGGTCGGGTCCGCTGCGGGGCTACTTCGACATCACGTGCACGATGGCGGCCGATCGCGCGGCCGGGATCACCGTCGAGGACGACCAGTCGGTGATGGACCAGTCGAACCGGCGGGCGGCCTGGCGTTATGTCCGGAGCAACCTCGGCGCGCTGCCGGGAGTGATCGGGGCGCGCCTGGCCCGTATCGTCGGCGTCTACCACCCGAGTCGCCAGGTGACGATCGACAGTTACGTGGAAGGCC
Source organism: Actinomycetota bacterium (assembly GCA_046086225.1). Taxonomy (GTDB): domain Bacteria; phylum Actinomycetota; class Acidimicrobiia; order IMCC26256; family PALSA-610; genus JBJSXF01. The sequence goes on from JBJSXF010000166.1 coordinate 583, forward strand.
GCGAGCGACCGGTGGCGTGGGCCGGGCTCGTGACCACCTGGCTGACGGTGCCACTCGCCGTCGGCGGTGCGGTCGTGCTCCGGCGACGCCGGGTTGCCGTCTCGCCGCTCGTCGCGCCGGCCGGTGTCGTGCTCGTGACCGTCGTCGTCACGTACGCGAGCACCCGGTTCCGGGCGGCAGCCGAGCCGACGCTGGCGATCCTCGCCGTCGCGGCGATCGGGGCGGTGCTCGACCGGTTCCGCCGTCGGATTCCGACCGGCCGATCGCCGGCGGTCAGTCCCCGCTGAGGAAGTGGTCGGCGTTGCGCGCCGCGATCGCCATCACCGCGCCCTGGGGGTTCACCCCCGGCGCATCGGGGATGAGGCTGGCGTCGTTGACCCGCAGGTTGTGCATGCCGTGCACCCGTCCGTGGCTGTCGGCGCCGGTTCGCGATCGGTCGCGTCCGATGCGGACCGTCGAGGTGAGGTGCACGGTCATGAGGTTCGCCCGGTTGCGGGTCACGGCGTCCCACCAGGCGCCGAGGTCGCCGACCGAACGAGCGACGGGCGCGCCGGCCACGGACGGGTAGAGCTCGGTGGCGCCCGCGGCGAGGAGCACCTCGCCCAGGTGGACGAGCGCCCGCGCGAGGCGGCTCATGTCGCCCTCGGTGAGGTTGTAGGCGACGAGCGGAGCCTGGAGGCCGGGGAGAGCGACGACCCGGCCCGCGCCCTCGCTCCGGATCGCGGCGTAGTAGACGGCGACCCGGTCCCAGTCGGCGAGCGCGTCGGCGAAGTCGGTGCCGGGGTCGGCGAGCGCGAGGGCGACGTGGGCCCGACGGCTCGCCGAGCCCCCGATCGTCAGCCCGGGTGCGAACTCGGTGACGCGGTGCATCGGCACCTCACCGTGGCTCATGGCAGTCGGGAAGCGGGCCGCGACCTTCACGGTGGGGTGCATCTTCAGGCCGTTGCCGATCTGGCGCCGGAACCCGCTGCGCTGCAGGAGCGCAGGGGTCTGGGTCGCTCCCGCGCAGACGAAGACGTGGTCGGCACGGATGGTCACCGGTTCGATCGTCCCGTCGGGTCGGGTGCGGTGCGCCCGGACTCCGGTGATCCGTCGCCCGGCGCGCTCGAGCCGGTCGACGCGGATGTCGGGGATGATCGCCGCCCCGGCCTCGATCGCGGTGGGCAGCATGGTCCGGGACATGGTCTGCTGCTCGCCCCGTCCGTCGGGTCCGTACCGGAACACCCGCGAGAACTCGACCGAACGCCAACCGAGGGCATCGGCGCCCCGGGTGAGCGCGGCCGACGAGCTCGGTGGTTCCCCGGGAACCCGGGAGACGCCGACCTCGGCTTCGACCGCGGCGGCGTAGCGGTCGAGCACGGCCGGCTCGAAGTCGGTGATGGCGTAGGTCCGCCGCCACTCGTCGGCGAGCTCCTCGGGCAGTCGGTGGTAGAGGCCGCTGTTGATCTCGGTGCTGCCGCCGACGCACCGACCCTCGGCGAACGCGATCGCCGGTCGGCCCAGCGCGGCACAGGACCCGGCGTGGCGGTACTTGGTGACCATCTCCTCGAGCGAGAAGGGCGGGCTCGAGTCGGCCGCGAGCCAGGGCCCTTCCTCGAGCACCGTCACGCGGCGGCCGGCCCGGGCGAGCACAGCCGCGGTCACTGCGCCTCCGGCGCCCGAACCGATCACGAGAACGTCGGTCTCGGTGGGAACGGCGGTAGCGGCACCCGTCATGTGCTGCTCCCGGCCGGGTTCGGATCGTCGGTCGAGTCGGTGTGCTCCTCCTCGGCGAAGAGCACGAGCGAGCCGAGGAGGCGTACGTATTGGCGGATCAGGTCGATCCGGCTCGTGCGCCACCGGTCGACCCGGCGGCGGAGCGCCTGCTCGTCGAATCGGTTCGCGGCCCGGGCTGCCAGTGCGGGGGCGCCGAGGAGGATGCTCTCGCCGAGGACCCCGAGCCGGAGGTGCTCGGGCATCGAGCGGAGCGAGAGCTCGACGTGCTCGAAGACGGCTCGACGCCCGGCCTCGGGGAGGTCGGGGCGCATGAGCGCTTCGACGACCCGCCGCTCGAACCACAGCACGACGGCGGAGCCTAACCGGGCTCCGGGGTATTCGGCCGGGTCGGTCGCCGCCGGAGAATCGCATCGATGGCGACGGCGGCGAGCACGAGGAGCGAAGTCTCGCCGACGGCACGGAAGCGGTTGGTGCCGTAGGTGACGGCCACCGTCAGCAGGGCGAGTCCGGGCAGCACGAGGAGCGGGAAGAGGGGAACGCGTCGGCGGCGCCGGACGACGACCACCCCGCCGGTGGCCAACACGGTCGCGACGGCGCCGCCGACCGTCGCCGCGATCGCGAGCGGGCGTTCGCGGCCCTCGAGCACGACATCGAAGTCGAGTTGGGCGGCGGGACGGAACACCCCGGTGACCCGGCCCACTCGGGCCCCCACGACGGCCGGAACTCTGGCGAGGTTTTCGCCGACGAAATCGTGCACGCGCCGTCGGTACTCGCGGGCGTTCACGGACTGGTCGGCGAAGACGTCGATGCCCTCGAGACAGGTCGAGGTGAGTCCTCCGAGCTGGGTCCCGGCGTAGGTGTCCGCGCAGTTGGCTCCGGCGAGGGTGGCCTCGAGCTGCACCGACAGGAAGACCGGATGCTCGAAGCGGGTGAGGTTGTAGGCCACCCACGGCAGCGTGAGCCCGGCGGCGAGCACGGTGGCAAGTCCGGCGGCCCCGAGCCGTCGGCGCCTCGGCACCGCGCGGGCGCAGGCGGCGACGGGCCAGGCGAGCAGGGGTACGAGGAGGGCGAGCTCGGCCCGGGTGAGGGCGGCGGCACCGATGACGAGAC
>JBJSXF010000167.1:0-4830 GCA_046086225.1 Actinomycetota bacterium
CCCACCCGGCACCCGCGTCGCCACCGATCAACGTGAACGTCTGCGTTCCGGCGGGCGCCGTCCGATCCCCGCGGAGTCGCACGAGCTCGAGGGCCGCCGCCGTGCGGGTCGGCGTCCGGAGCCGACGCATCGCCGTCTTGAGGTGCGCGTTCACCGTCTCGGTCCCCACCAGGAGCCGGCGGGCGATCATCTCGGTGCTCAGACCTCGGGCGACGAGCTCGAGCGTGGCGACCTGCGCACCCGAGAGCGGGCCGACCGGATCGCCTTCGACGATCGGCACCGTGACGCCGGCCGCGCGCAAGGTGCGCCGAACCCGACGCAGCAGCGGGATCCGACCGTCGGTTCCGAGCTCGTCTTCGAGCGGGCGGATGATCTGCACCGCCGCATCCGAGCGACCACCGATCAGCGCGGCCTGACCGGCGCCCCATCGGGCCCGCAGCGCCAAGCGGCGCGAGAACGCGGCCCAGGCCTCGGCCGCTTCGAGCAGCCGACGCTCGTTGGCCGGGTCGGTCGGATCACGCGCGATCCCGATGATGCCCGCCGACTCGAGCGCCGCCCCGGCCAGGTTGCCGAAGCCCGGCATGGCCAGCACGTCGCCCGGGTCCCCACCCAGCTCGAGCGCAGCCCACTGTCGGAGGGGCTCGGCGGTGACCCGGGTCGGGAAGTCACCGATCGGGAGATCGCGACATGCCGAAGCGGCTGCGATCGTCGCCTCGAACCGACCGGCCTGCCAGTCGACCTCGGCCCGGGCGTAGCCGAGCATGGCCCGCGACGTCGGGTCGACGACCTCCGACCCGTCGATGGCCCCAAGCGTGTCGACTGCTTCATCGTCACGTCCGAGGTCGGCATACGCAATGGCCAGCTGGCTCGCGGTGTGCTCCCGGACCCGTGGGTTCACGCGCGCCCGCAGGAGATCCTCCGCCTCGTCGATCACCCCCCGGGAATCTCCGAACACGGTGCCGAGCGCGAGGATCCGGTTCTTGCGGAACTGCATGAGCGTGCTCACCGCGCCATGGGACCGCGCCGACTCGATCATCTGCTCGGCGAGGCCGAGACAGCGGCGGGCATCGCCGCGGGTGAGCTCCCCCATGAAGAGCGTGTCCGCCGCCACGAAACCTAGGCCCGGGAGCCCCTCCTGCATCGCCGCGCCGACCGCGCGGTCGAGCGCATCCCGCCAGCGGGGATCACCGACCACGAGCGCTGCTGCCCCGAGGGCCGAGCACGCATCGGCGAGGCCGAGGCCGTTCGCTTCGGCGAGGGCGATCGCCCGTTCCGCTTCGGCGATGGCAGCCGCGGGATCCCACGCCACTCGGGCCAGGTACCGAGCCCGCACCGTGCGGTAGGTGACCTCGACCTCGGCGGACACCCCCTCGAACCCGATCTGCTCGGCGGCGACGAGCTCCGGCTCGACCGCACCGAAGTCCGCAGTCCAGTACGCGGTCTGGGCCGCGAGCACGTGGCGCCGCACCCGATCTTCGACGCTCGTCGGTCGGTACCGGCTGATGATCTCGCGGGCTTCGGGCAACCGGACGACGGCCAAGAGCTCGGTCACGGCTCGGAGGAGCAGCGGGTCGTCGTCGCCTGACGCCCGCGCCACGACCGAGAGGTGATCGGCGCGCTCGTGGGCCGTTGCCGCGAGGTCGAACGCTGCGAGGGCGTGGCGACGGGCCGATGCCGCGTCCCCGGCCGCGAGCAGGTGCCGCGCACGCGCCCCCTCGCTCGTCGCGGCCGACGCGAGCTCACGATGAACTTCGATCCGGGAGCGGTGATTGAGGAGCTCGACCGCCGCGGCGCCGAAGCGGGCGTGACGCGGCCCCACCATCCGTCCTTCGATGGTCACGAGTCCCAGGTGCACCAGTTCGTCGAGTCCATCGATATCCGCCTCGGGCGAATCGGCGCCGAGGAGCCAGAGTCGGGCCAGGGCGCGGCGAGCGGGCGGCGACGCCCGACCCACGATCGCGAGCACCCGGTCCTCGGTCACACCGCGGCCACGGGCCGACGACGGGAGCGACAGCAGCAGTGGATTCCCGCCGGCGGCCGCAACCGTGCGCGCGATGTCCGCCTCCGTCGCCCGGGGGTCGACCGTCCGCACGATCCGCGCGGCCGATTCGTCATCGAGCGGCTCGACGGCCACGACCTCGGCGAACTGCCCGACTACTTCCAGCACCGCCGTGGTACGAGTGTCACTCGATCTCAAGCAGCCGAGGACCGGCACCCGCGCCGCCAACCTCGGCAGGATCTCCAGCGTGTCGGGGTCGGCCCACTGCAGGTCGTCGAGGGCGAGGAGACCCGATCCGACCCGCTCGACGACGAGGTCGATCACGGCCGGCACCGGACCTCCGAGCCGACGGCCGACCGCCCGGGCGAGCGGCAGGTACGGGACCCACCCGAGCGGCGCCAGCGCCTGTCCCCAGCGCACCCGGCGCCCGGCTCCGCCACCGATGGCCCGGGCGAGCGTCGACTTGCCGATACCCGGCTCGCCGACGAGAACCGCGCTGCGCCCGTCCACCAGCGCCGCTCCCACCGACTCGGCGAGCTCGCGCCGATCGGTCGGCCGGTCCCGATCTCGCCCTGCGGCGATGGCTGCCGAGTCCACCCGACGGTCACCGTAGATGGTCGGTTGACCCGGCTCAGTGGCCGAGCGGAGCGTTGGCAGGAATTTTGGCAGGAATTAGGGGTGCCTTCCGGATGGTGTCGGCCACGACCGGGGAGACCGCCCGTATCCGGGAACGAGCGAGGGGGGCCCCGGTGGGCCCCCCTCGTCGATGTCCGTCGACCCCGGGGGATCGACTCCTTCACGGACGCCCGATCAGATCGGGTTGATGTCCGGGATGTCGATGGTGAGCAGGTTGCCCAACCCGAACTCCAGGTCGATGCCGTACGGCCCGACCAGGGCCGGAGTGTTGGCGAAGGTCAGGGTGAGGAGCACCGTCGAACCCGAGTTGATGGTGCGGCTGGCCGACGCCCACGACGTGATCGTCGCCGGCGACACCCCCGTCGACGTGTTGTAGATCGTCGTGCTGCCCAACTTGATGCTCACGAGGTTGCCGTTCGACTTGTCGAACGCGTTGTTCACCGCCGGCCACGAGATCGTCGCCTTCGACAACGTCGCCGCCGTGCCCCGGTTGGCGAGCGGGATCGACAGCGTCGCCCCCGACAGCGTCCACTGGGTGCCGTTCGGGTAGCCGGCATTCATCTGGAAACCGTTCTTGAGCGGGCAAACCTTGGCCGGCGAGTTGTGCACGAAGCTCACACCCGCCAGGTAGCCACCCGCCGCGAAGCCCGGACCCAGCGGACCCGCACCATCCGGATCCGGGAACGCCGCATTCGAGATCTTCACCGAGTAGGCATCGTTGAAGTTCCACTTCGGCTTCCCGCTCGTCGCGTTCGTCCCCGCCCACGGCGACGCCGGATCGATCGTGTACGAGCTGTCACCCGCCGGGTCGAGCGGACCCAACGTCTTCGGTGAGTTCACCAGCGGGTTCACGAAGAACGTCCCCGGCGTCGAGTACGGCGCCTGCAGCACACCCGCCGCGTACACGCCCGGGTTGTTCAGGTTCTCGACCAACGTCGAGCTCCAGTCGACCAACCACTGCGGGTTCCCGGTCGTGAACGAGCCGTCACCGCCGAACGGACCCAACGAGTCGTACAAAGACGACGTCGCCGGCATCTGCGTGAGCACGCTGCCCACGTACTTCTTGCGGGCTCCGGCCGAGATGTAGTCCAGGTTGAAGTCCAGCACCGGCGTCACACCGTCTGGCTTGTAGATCGCGAACTTCGCCCGGTCCGAACCGGTCAGGTTGCCGAACGTGTGCTTCCCGGCCCCACCCCAACCGATCGCATTCACCCCGTAGCTGTTGTCGTTCGTGAACGTGCCCTGATCGAACACGAACGTCGTGGTGCCGTCACCGTTGCCCTTCGCCGTCTTCACCACATTCGGGCACGCACTCGGTGCCTGCAGGGTGGTCTGACTCGAGGTGGTGGAGGTCTGGTCGCCGATCGGACAGTTCGGCGCAGCGCTGTTGCAGGTGTCCTGCCAGGTCAGCGTCGCCTGGTCGACCAACGGGTTCGCCGAGGTGACGTCCGCGGTGGTGACCGTGTGGTACAGGAACGGGGCCGAGGTCATCGACGATCCCGGCGGCAACGTGCAGAGGGTCTGCCCGCCGTTGCAATACGAACCGCCCGTGAACGTGAACGACAAGGAGGGCAGGATGTTGCCGGCGTTGTCGTCGCCACCCGCTGCCTTCACGACGTCCACGATGCTCGTCACGGTGAGGGTGTCAGGGCCGGTGTCCACGTTGTTGCGAACCGTGAACGTGCAGGCGGTCTTGGCCCCGAGCGCCGTCGGCGACACGCAGCCCTTCAGGAACCCGATCCCGTGAAACTTCGGGATCGCGGCGCCGCTCGGAACCGCCGACATTCCCGCGGCGGCCACCACCCCGGCCACGAACATGATCGCCAGCGTGCGCTTCGCGACCCGATGACTCCGCCGAATACCCATGCACGTCCCTCCATGCGAGCGCGGGATCCGAACGCCCTGCGCTGCCGGGGGATCCTAGACCGAACGCGGACGGTGGCAATAGTGCCGAAGACCCGCATCCTCGTCCCGGAGACCCGGGCCCGCCCGTTTCCGACCGTTTCGCGGCATTCTCTCCGGCCCCCCGCAACCGCTCGACGCCCGCTCCCGGGCCGGTCCGGGGCCGACTGCACGGGCCCGGACCGAGTACTGGATCAGATCGGGGTGATGTCCGGGATGTCGATGGTGAGCAGGTTGCCCACCCCGAACTCCAGGTCGATGCCGTACGGACCGACCAGCGCCGGGCTCTTGGC
>JBJSXF010000168.1:0-5017 GCA_046086225.1 Actinomycetota bacterium
GGAACACCTCCTCGAAGCAGGCCCGCGTCTCGGTGAGGAGGTGGGAGGCGTCATCGATGACGAGATCGATCGGCTCGACACCGAATGCGCGGTCGAGGAGCGGGGCGACGGCGTCCCGGTCACCCTGGTCGACGCCGTAGTGGCATGTGACCGTGCCGTCGAGACCCCGTCGCTCGAGGAACCGGTCGAGCGGCCCGACCCGCTCAGCGGCGAGCTCGCACGCCACCAGGCGCTCGGGGCGGGCGGCGAGGGCGAGCAGCGCAGTGCTGCCGCCACCCGCGATGCCGAACTCGAGGAGGGTACGGGGGGCCGCCTTCGCCAGCAGCGCGAGGGTGGCCTCGACCAGCGGCCGGGGCTTGCGCACGCACATGAGGTCGTCGGTCGAGGTGGCGAAGGAGCAGGCGAAGTCCTGGCCGTCGAGCCCGAACCGCGTCGCGCTGCTCCAACTCGGTTCCATGGTGCGGCCTCCCTTGTAACCGCGTACCGTAGGCGATGTGACGAGTAGTGCCACGGCCGAACGACTCCGCAATGACCGCATCGCCGCCGCGATGCTGGCACGCCTCGCACGCGATCCCGAACTCTCGGTGGTGAAGCACCGCCTCCAGGTCACCTCGTTCGGGGGCAGTGGCACGACCGCGCTGATCGAGCACCTGATCCTCTGCGGTGCCGATCTGCCCCGGACGCCCGGATCCTTCCCGTTCAAGCACCAGTCCCGGCCGCCGGATCCGGAGACGGTGCCGGTCGGCTTCCGCGTCCTGTTCCCGATCAGCGATCCCCGCGACGCCGTGGTGTCGATCTTCCGGCGCAACTTCCAGGGTGGTCACTACCGGGGCATGCGCCTCCGCGCCCCCTGTCCGGAGGCCGAGGCCCGCCTGGCTTCGCTCGATGCGTTCCTGGCCGGCGGCCGGGACGAATTCGGTTTCGGTGACCAGTTCCGGGCCTGGCACGACGGTGCTCCGGGCTACCCGGTGGCGTTCGTGCGCACGTCGGCGTTGGGCGACGTGTGGGACGAGGTGCGTCGGTTCGCGGGGCTCGGCGCGACGGTTCCGCCCTTCGTGTGGCGACCGCGTGCGAGCTCGTGGCGCGAACTGCCCGCCGCCGAGCGGTCGCGTGTCGACGCGATCTACGGCCCGCTCGCCGCCGAGCTCGACGCACTCCCGGCCTTTGCCGTGGGCTGACGCCCCGTCGGCCGTACGCTCCGGCCCGTGCGCGTCACGTTCCTCGTGCCGAGTCCGCGTCGGCCGGTGGGCGGGGTCCTCGCCCTCTACGAGTTCGCGAACGCACTCCGGCGGCGCGGCCACGCGGTGCACCTCGCTCACGGTCCGGGCTTCCCCGACCCGATCGGCGCCGTCACCGACATCACATGGTTCCGGTTCGCCGAGGGGATCACCCACTCCCGTCATGACGACCTCGATGTCGCCGACCTGCCCGAGGCCGATGTCACCGAGGTCACCGGGGCAGTCTTCTTCACCGACGGGGCGTTGCTCGCCGCATTGGAGTCGGCGGCCCGACCGGCGCTCGGCCGCCCCTTCCTGCTCGTGCAGGCCTACCGGCACCTGCCGCCCGCGACCGAGTCCCGGGCCTTCTCCGGTCCGTGGCCCAAGATCTGCATCGCGCACTGGATGATCGATGCGCTGGCCGCCGACGGCGTGCCCGCCGCCGACCTCGCCTACGTACCGTACGGACTCGATCACGACGTCTTCCGGGTCACGGCCGCGATCGACACGCGTCCCCTGCGGGTGGCGATGCTCTACAACGCCCATCCGAACAAGGGGGCGCCGACCGGCCTGGCCGCACTGGCCCGGGTGCAGGCGCGACGACCGGGAACCGAGGTCGTCATCTTCGGTTCGAAGCCGCCCGAGCACGAGATCCCGGAGTCGATGACCTTCGTGCAGTCGCCGCCACGGACGCGGCTGGTCGAGGAGATCTACAACGGCAGCCGGGTCTTCGTGAGCCCTTCGGGGCGGGAAGGCTTCGGGTTCTGCGGGATCGAGGCGATGGGCTGCGGCGCCGCGCTCGTGAGCACCGACAACGGCGGCTCGCGTGACTACGCGATCGACGGGGAGACCGCCCTCGTCGTTCCTCCCGGTGACGTCGACGCGATGGCCGACGCGGTGCTCAGGCTCCTCGATGACGACCGACTCCGGGTGCGGCTCGCCGTCGCGGGCCGGGACTTCGTGCGCCGCTTCGACTGGAACGCGAGCGGTGAGCGTCTCGAGCGGCTCCTCCTCGGCCACCCGGAGGGCTGAGCCCGACCGTCGCGCGACTCAGCCGGCGGTGATGCCGAGTCCGGGTGAGATGCCCCCGAGGCGCTCACGGTCCCAGTCGGTGCCGGCGAGGAGCTCCGGCCAGTCGGGGACGGCGGGATGGCCCGAGGGCAGGAGCGACCGGGGGTCGACCGGATCGCTCGTCGACTGGAACCGGTAGTCGGCCGAGAGCCGCCACCGGCTGCTCCGGTTGGGGAGGCCACCGTGGACGGTGAGCGAATGGAAGATGACGACATCGCCCGGCGCGAAGGCGGTGCCGGCCCAGCGGGGATCGTCGTCGTCGACGTCGACGCCGCTGCCGGCGACGGCGTCCCGGGCGATATGCGGCTGCGGGCCGTCGGCGTGCGAGCCCACCAGGATTCGCAGCGCACCGGAATCGGGTTCGCAGGCGCGAAGCGGCATCCAGACGGTGAACGTGTCGGCGCTGCCGCCGATGTAGGTGAAGTCCTGGTGCGCCGGGGTGACCAGCGCCGGCACGCCCGGCGGGATCGTGCGGAGCAGCCGCCGCGGGTGGGCGAAGAGCTCGGGGCCGATGATGTGCTGCAGGCACCCCCGCAGCTGCGCATCGGTGGTGGGCTCGTGGAACTCGGCCCGGCGCTGCAGTGCCCGGTAGAAGGGCGTGCGGGTCGCCCGGAAGGCTTCCACGACATCGGGCGCCGACCGGAGGCCGAGGTCGTCGATGATCGTCTCGACCGCGACCGCCAATCGTTCGACGGTCCCCGGATCGACGCAGCCCCGGATCAGCACGTAACCGTCGGTCTCGATGCGGGTCCGCAGAAGTGACGGGTCTTCCTTCCGGGTCGCGACGAGCTCACGCATCGCGACCGCCTTCCGGCGGTCCGGCGAGCCGAGCCCGCAGCGCCTCGCGTGCCGCCGCCTCGACCCGGGCGAGGCCGTCCGGGGATGCCAGCTCGTCGATGACCGGGCCGAGCCCCGGCGCTGCCGCCAGTCGGGCTTCGGTCACGGCGACGGCGAGGCCGACGAACACCGGCAGCACGACGGTGCGCAGCCCGTCCGGGTACTCGGTGGCGAAGTCCTCGAGCGCGGTCAGTACGCCGTTGCGGGGACCGCCCGCGTGCTCGGCGTTGTGCATGTGCCGGTTGAGACCGCCGTCGGGGTCGAGCGCGTCTCGGTCGCGGTGGATGCCGCCCGGCGAGCAGGGTTGGCGGTGCTCGGCCGGGATGCGTTCGGGGGCGTAGTAGCCGTCGCGCCGCCCGTAGGGCCAGGCGACGTCGTGCAGCACGAGGAGCGGGAGCGGCGCCGCGTCGGCGGTGCTGCGCTCGGCGAGGAGCCGGAGCTCGTTGACGACCGTGTACCAGTTGTGGTCGCCGTCGATGAGCGCGACGTCGACCGTCGGCAGGGTCGGGATGACTGCGTGGCTCGTCGCCCGGTGGAACACGTAGCGGCCGGCGAACCGGCGCTCGTGCTCCGACGGGTCGAACTGCGGATCGGGATCGACGACGTGCAGCTCCGAGCTCGGACCGAGCTGGTCGAGCAGGGCGATCGTGGTGTCGCCCCGCAGCGCCCCGATCTCGAGCACCCGACGGGGCTCGGCCGCCACCAGCAGCGGCTGGATCACTGCCTCCCAGAACGGGAACACGGGTGGTCTCCTCGGGTCGATCGCCCGGGGCGGGCGGTCGTGTAAACCTACCGACCGGTCGGCCCAGCGGGGTCGGAGACGGAGGATCATCCGGTGACTCGTCCCGGCGGAGCGGCGCGCGGGCCCGATCGCTTCGCGTACGTGCCGGCGTTCGACGGCCTGCGGGGGGTCGCGGTGCTGCTCGTCGTCGAGTTCCACCTGCGCCGGGTGGCCCCGGGGCTCGTCGGCACGATCCCGCGGGGCGGCTCCCTCGGAGTCGACGTCTTCTTCGTGCTGAGCGGGTTCCTCATCACGGCGCTCCTCCTCGCCGAGCAGACGCGCTCGGGGCGGATCGCCTTCGGCGGCTTCTACCGGCGCCGCGCACTCCGACTCCTACCCGCCCTGGCCGTCTTCCTCCTGGCCCAGATCGCGTTCGCGGTGCTCGCCGGGATCCCCGGGCGGCTCGAGCTCGATTCCGTGCTCGCCGTGGTCTTCTACGTGGCGAACTGGAAGATCGTGCTCGCCGACTCGTTCCCGCCGATCGCCGACGGACTCGCGCAGACCTGGTCGCTGGCCGTGGAGGAGCAGTTCTACCTGGTCTGGCCGATCGTCTTCGTCGCGTTCGCCGGATTGCGCTTCCGGCTCGGGACGGTGCTCACGATCCTCGGCGCAGGGGTCGGGGCGATCGCGATCGCTCGGGCGATCCTCGTGCAGGACACGCCGCCCGGTCTCCTCTACTTCCGCACCGACATGCGGGCCGACGCGCTGCTCGTGGGCGCGATGGCGGCGCACCTCCACATGCGAGCCCGTCCGGCGGGCCGGATCACAGCCGCCCTCGCGTGGCCCGCCGTCGCCTTCGTCGTCGGTTGCGTGCTGTTCACCGAGTTCAACTCGCGGTTCCTCTTCATGGGCGGGTACACGGCGCTGGCGATCGCGGTAGCGGTCGTGCTCCTCGCGGTCACCGGGGGTGAGTGGCGGCCGACCCGCCTCCTCGAAGCGTCGGCCCTGCGCGCCGTCGGTCGGGTGGCGTACGGCCTCTACCTCTGGCACTACCTGGTGTTCGTCGCAGTCGAGCGATGGCTCGGCGACTGGCCGGTGATGAGCCGCATCGCGGTCGCGCTCACGGTCACCGTCGCCGCGACCGCCGGCTCGTGGCGGTTTGTGGAGCAGC
>JBJSXF010000169.1:0-3638 GCA_046086225.1 Actinomycetota bacterium
ACGGCGTCGTCGCCCACGACGACCTCTTGGTCGTCGAACATCACTACGGAGGGCGTGATTCGCCCACCCTGTGAGTTGATGATGACCTCGGGACGTCCGTACTCGTTGACGTACGCCATTGCGGAATTCGTCGTTCCGAGATCGATTCCGAGTATCGGATCCATGCGCCCCCTCTTCACCGCGCCCTTTGGGCAGAAGTTAGTGATTCGGGAAGAGTGCGTGCCACCGTGGTGACCCCGACCCCGCCCCGACTCCGGGCTGACCGCCGGGATGCCCGCCCCGACTCCGGTCAGAGCCGGTCGGTGTGGTGGCCGATCATCTTCCAGTCGCCGTCCTCGCACCGGTAGGTGCTCGTGGCCCGGATGTTGACCGCCTGGGTCTCGCCGCCGATCACGATGCTGCCCCGCTCGAAGCCGACGACCACGCCGAGGCCGTCGGACTCGACGAGGCGCACCTCCTCGGGGTTCACCGGACCGCCGGTGATCGTCGCCGCCTGGTCGGCCCACGCGTCGCGGATCGGCGCCCAGCCGACGAGCAGGTCGCCGAGCGGGCTCATGTAGGTGACGTCATCGGCGTGCGACCACAGGTCGTGCATCGGGGTCACGTCGCCCCGGAAGATGTCGCCGAGGGCGCGGTAGAAGGCCTCGTGGGCATCGCGCAGGGTCGGGTTCGCCATGACGGATCTCCTCGCAGGCTGACCGCCGGGGTGCGAGCGGGGCGGGGTGCGGCGAGCGGGCCCGCCCCGACGGTCAGCTGGGCCGGTCGAGGGCGAGGAGCGGCCAGTCGCCGGGCACGCCCTTCAGCACGTGGGTGCCCCGCTCGGTGAACGTGGCGTCGGAGCCCACCACGAGGTCGCGCACCGTGGCGGTCACGAGCACCTCGCCCGCCCCGGCGAGCGCGCTCACCCGGGCGGCGACCACGACGGCGAGCCCGCCGAAGTCGTCGCCCCGCACGTCGCACTCGCCGGTGTGCACGCCGGCCCGCACGTCGATGCCGACCTCGCGGGTCGCCTCGGCGACGGCCCGGGCGCAAGCGAGGGCGTGCGACGGCGTGGGGAACACGGCGAAGAAGCTGTCGCCCGCGGTGCTCACCTCGCGGCCGCCGAAGCGCACGAGCTGCTCGCGCACCACCCGGTCGTGCACCTCGAGCAGTGTGTTCCACCGGCGGTCACCCGCCTGGGCGAGCCGGTCGGTGGAGCCGACGATGTCGGTGAAGAGCAGCGTGGCGAGCACTCGATCGGCCCGGCCCGAGCGGCGGTCGGTGAGGAACTCCTCGATCTCGTCGCAGATCTCGTCGATCGCGCCCGACCACGGTGCCGCGTCGGCGCCGTCGAGCTCCACGAAGCGGGCGCCGGGGATGGTGTCGCCGAGGTAGCGGCCGAGGTCGACGGGGATGAAGACGTTGTCGCGTCGGTGCACCACGAGGGTCGGGGCGGTGACCGCCGGGAGGAGCGCGCGCTGATCGGCCGTGACCGACGCGGTCTGGATGGCGTGGGCCACCGCCGGGCTCGCGCCGCGGCGACCGGCGCGGCCCCACCAGCCCCGGAAGTGCGCGTCGTCGGCGAGGCTCGGTGCGATGAGGGACACGTCGTCGCGGGGGGTGTCGTCCTCCTCGTCGATCACCTCCCAGTGCTCCTGCGGATCGAAGTTCTGGTCGAGGAACGCCGCGATGAGCTCGGGGGGGTGACCGAACGGGTAGCCGTGCTCGTCGTCGCGGCTGGCCCGGGCGTAGGTGCTGAGGAGGACGAGCGCCGAGACCCGTTCGGGCACGGATGCCGCGACCTCGATCGCGAGCGGTCCGCCGCTCAGCTCACCCGCGAGGGCGAACCGATCGACGCCGAGGTCGTCGGCGACGGCGAGCACGTCGAGGGCCAGGTCGGGGTAGGTGACCTCGCCCGAGAGCGGATCGGAGAGGCCCACGCCGCGTATGTCCATCCGCACGAGCCGCACGAACCCCGCGAGCCGACGGAAGAACGCCTCGACCCGGGGCTCGTCGTCGAACGAGTCGATCGAGGACGTCGCCATACGCAGGTAGAGGAGGGTGATCGGGCCGTCGCCGTCGACGCGGTAGGCGAGGTGGGTGCCGTCGCGCTTCGCGTAGCGGATGTCGGCGGTCATCGGTGATCCTCGGGGAGCGGTCGGGGCGGGGCTCGGCCGCTCCGAACGCTAGACGGTCGGGGAGTGCGTCTCCTCGGCGGGCACCGACCGCGACCGGGCGAGAACCACCAGCGACCCGAGGATCCCGCCGACCCCACCGACGAGGAGAGCGACCTCGGTGTGTCCGGCGTCGATGATCCCCGCCCACAGCATCGTGCCGACCGGTGCCGCAAGACCGCAGAGGGCGACGGCGGCGAGGTTGGCCGACGAGTGGGTGGGTGCGCCGGCCTCGGCGGCGGCGCCCCGACTGAGCGACCGGCTTGCGAATCGGTAGGCGCCGATCGTGCACCCGATGACGGCCCACGCCACGAGCTCGATGGGGCCGCTCACCGCGAGCGAGACGAGGCCGAGCACGATCACGGCGGCACCGGTGACGACGGCAACCCGGGCCGAGCCCGAGAGGGCGCTGTGCCGGCGGGTCTCGCGTCGCACGACGCGTGGGGTGAGGAACTCGCCGGCGGCGATGGTGGCCATGAGGAGGCTGCCGAGCCTGACCGCCGATCCGTTGCGCAGGCCGTCGGCGACGGGCACCGTGAGCGCGATGAGCGGTGCGATGAACACGAGCGTGACGATGCCCTGGGCCGAGGCGAGGCGCACGGTGCGGTTCGCCCGCAGCGTGGCGACCGCCGAACGCCACGGCTGCTCGACCGCCCGCTGCGCATGGGGCTCGACGGCAGGCGGCATGCGCAGCACGGTGACGGCGAGCACGCCGGTGACGATGCCGTTGAGGAGGACGCCCCACCCGTAGGCCACGTGGCTGAGGAGCACACCGCCGGCGAGCGCACCGACCGACCAGCTGACGCCACCGATCACGCCCATTCGGGCGGCCGAGTGCGCAGTGTGCTCGGCTCCGAGGTAGGACCGGCCGAGCACCGGCGATGCGTTGCCGGCGAGTCCGCCCGCGAACCCGAACGCCGGGGCGGCGAGGACCAGGGTGACGACCGGCGGCGCGCCGAGGAGGAGCGCGATGCCGGCGACGGTGTAGGCGACGGCCGAGAGTGCCTTCGCGGCCGCGAACGTGCGGCGTACGTGGAGGCGGTGCGTGACCCGGGGTGCGTAGGGGACGGCGAGTCCTGACGCGAGGAGCATCACCGAGAGGAACGCGCCGGTGGCGAGACCGCCGTGCGCACCACTGTTGGTCGCGGCCGTGGCGCCGAGCATCCCGACGGCGGATCCCGCCATCGAGAGCCCGGCGGCGGCCATGAACGCATTGCCCGGATTGCGCAGCCCGGACGGGGCGGATTCGGGAGAGGTCATCTCAGGTGCGGTTCCGGTGCGGTGAGAGCAGGTGGGGGAGAAGGCAGGTTACGCGGCGCTCGGTCGCGTCGGGGAGCCGCTCGTGCTCCCGGTGGAGGTCGGGTCGGGAGAGGTTGTCCCACCCGGGTGGGATCCTCGGGGCATGGAACTCGCGCTCATCGCCCTGATTGCCGTCCTCGTCCTCGTCGTGCTGGCGCTGGTGCTCCGCCGCCCGACGTCGGCCGC
>JBJSXF010000170.1:0-15353 GCA_046086225.1 Actinomycetota bacterium
GACGTCGCCGCCGAACCCCGGCCGCCTCGCCCTCCCGGAGCGGCGCGCCGGTGCTCAGTAGACCCAGACGGGCAAGCCGAGCGGCATGACGTTGTACGTCCAGATCCAGTTCATGAACGCGTTGGCCACCCGCACGCAACCGTGCGAGGCCGGCCACGGAGGGATGCTGGGCGACCCGTGGACGGCGATCCCGCCCGGGTGGAAGTACTTCGGCCGCCAGAGGGTGCCGAGCGGACCCTCGTCGGGGCCGTCGACCTGGCGGATGACCCCGAACTGACCGAGCGGCGTATCGGCCAGATAGGTCTCCCCCTCGTGGACGTAGGGCTGCTCGGTCCCGGTCGAGACGTTGGCCACCCAAGCCGCAGTGCCGTTCCGGACGACGATGAGGATCTGGCGGGCCTTGTCGACCTCGATCAGGGTTCCCGACGTCGACCGGGGCCGGATCCGGGCCGCGCTCCGGAATCTGCTCTGAGTGGCCGCGTCGATCCATCCGGAGCGCGGGATTCCGTACGCCTTCTGGAACGCCCACACCGCCTGCTGGGTGCCGGCCCCGAACCGCCCGTCGCGCCCCGGCATCCAGAAGCCGAGCTCCATGAGACGGGCCTGGGCGTAGCGGACCGCGTTGCCGCGCGCATTCGGCGCGACCTGCGGGACATCGGGCCGACCGGCGACCGCCAGCATGCGGTATCCGTTCGCACTGCCGACCCCGGCGAGCGCCGTGATGTGCCGACTCACGCGCAACGTCCGGGCCGCACCCCCGAGCGCCGGCGCGTCACCGAAGCCCCAGACTCCACCGCGGGCCGAGGCGAGCCAGTAGCCCTGGCCGGTGCGCGTGCGGGCGATGCCGATGATCGGCACCGAGACCGGAACCGCAGCGAGGGAGCCCCGGAAAGGCGCGTCACCGAAGGCGAAGACCGCACCGTCGGCCCCCGCGAGCCAGTAGCCCGCTCCGGTCGGGGTAGCGGCCATCCCGACGATGGGTCCGTCGAGGAACCGGCCACCCGTCGAGCCGTGGTAGCCCGCCCCGCCGAACGCGAAGACCCCGCCGTCGGCCGCGACGAGCCAGTAGCCACCGCCGGGCCGGGCGACGATGTCGATGATCGGCGCGGCGAGGGATCGTCCCCGCAGGTCGCCCCGGAACTTCGCGTCCCCGAACTCGTAGACCCGACCGTCGGCCCCGACGAGCCAGTAACCGCCACCGGTGCCGGTACCCGCCATCCCCACGATGGGCGCCGAGGCCGGTCGCGCCGCGTTCAGGCTGCCGTAGTTCACGGCGTCGAATCCGTAGACCCGGCCCGCCCGGGTGACGATCCAGTAGCCGCGGCTCCCGGACTCGGTGGCGATCGCGGTCGGCGGGGTGGCCGGAGCCCGCCCTTGGGTCGACCCACCGAAGGTCGCGGCACCGAACGCGTAGACCGTGTCGTCGTTCGTCGGCGCGGCGCCGGCTGTTCCGCCGCCGACCGGCCCGATGAGCGCGCTGCCGAGGAGCGTCGCGACGCACACCGCCCGGACGACTGATCGACGAATCACGGGCCGAAATCTACCGCCCGCAACCGTGTCGTCACCCCGCGGGCCCGGCGGGAGACGCCGGTAACGTGCCCCACATGTTCCGGCCGGTGGACCCCGCCCTCGATCTCCCTGCGCTCGAGGAGTCGGTGCTCGACCGCTGGCGCACCGACGACGTCTTCTCGGCTTCGCTGCGCCGCCGTGAAGGAGCCCCCGAGTGGGTCTTCTACGAAGGTCCGCCCACCGCGAACGGTCGGCCGGGGATCCACCACGTCTGGGCCCGGCTCTTCAAGGACCTCTACCCCCGGTTCCACACCATGCGCGGCCGCCGGGTCGTGCGCAAGGGCGGCTGGGACTGCCACGGACTGCCGGTCGAGGTCGAGGTGGAGAAGGAGCTCGGCTTCTCGGGCAAGCAGCAGATCATCGAGCACGGGATCGCCGAGTTCAACGCCCGCTGCAAGGCCTCGGTCCAGCGCTACGTCGAGGACTGGGGCTACCTCACGGCCCGCATCGGCATGTGGCTCGACACCGAAGGCGCCTACTGGACCATGTCCGACGGGTTCATCGAGAGTGTCTGGTGGCTCTTCCACGAGATGTGGGAGCGGGGCGACATCCACGAGGGCTTCAAGGTCGTCCCCTACTGCGGTCGGTGCGGAACCGCGCTCTCGTCCCACGAGCTCGCCCAGCCCGGCGCCTACCGCGACCTCACCGAAGACTCGGTCTACGTGCGCTTCCCCCTCGTCGACCGCGACCTCGACCTGCTCGTCAGGACCACCACCCCGTGGACCCTGCCGTCGAACACCGGCGCGGCGATCGGGCCGGCGATCGAGTACGTCCGGGTTCGCGATCCCCACGGCGGACGCGATCTCGTGTGCGCCCGCGACCGCGTCGCCGCCGTGCTCGGTGACGGGGCCGTGGTCGTCGGCCCGGTGCCCGTCACCGACCTGGTCGGCGCCCGCTACGAGCCGCCGTTCACGCTCCTCGCCGTCACCGGGGAACGGGCCTTCACCGTGGTGGCCGACGAGTTCGTCACCGTCGAGGACGGCTCGGGCGTGGTGCACCTCGCGCCGGCCTTCGGTGAGATCGACCGCGAGGTCGGTGAGCGCGAAGGTCTCCCGCTCGTGAACCCGGTCGACGACGCAGCCCGGTTCACGAGCGCGATCGGCGCGCCCTACGCCGGCCGGTTCGTGAAGGATGCCGACCCCGACCTCATCGCCGCCTTGCACGCCTCCGGGCGCCTCGTCGCCACCGTGGAGCACACGCACTCCTACCCCCACTGCTGGCGATGCGACACCCCGCTCGTCTACTGGGCCAAGCCCACCTGGTTCGCCCGCACGGCGCGACACCGCGACGCGCTCATCCGCGAGAACGAGACGGTGGCCTGGCACCCGGAGCACATCAAGCACGGTCGCTTCGGTGACTGGCTCGCCAACAACGTCGATTGGGCATTGTCCCGGGACCGGTTCTGGGGCACCCCCATCCCGGTCTGGCGCTGCACCGAGTGCGGTGACGACACCTGCATCGGCTCGGTCGCGGAGCTCTCCGAGCGATCCGGTCGGGACTGCTCCGACCTCGAACTGCACCGACCGTACGTCGACGAGATCACCATCACCTGCGGGGAGTGCGGCGGCACCGCCCGCCGGGTGGAGCCCGTGCTCGACGCCTGGTTCGACTCGGGTTCGATGCCCGCGGCCCAGCACCACTACCCGTTCGAGAACGAAGCCCGGTTCGCCGCCGCGTTCCCGGCCGACTTCATCTGCGAAGCGATCGACCAGACGCGCGGCTGGTTCTACTCGCTGCTCGCGGTCAACACCCTCGTCTTCGACCGGGCGCCCTACCGCAATGTCGTATGCCTCGCCCACATCGTCGACGGCAACGGCCAGAAGATGTCGAAGTCGCGCGGCAACGTCATCGATCCGGTTCCCGTGCTGGCCGAGCAGGGCGCCGACGCGCTGCGCTGGTACATGCTCGCCTCCGGCTCGCCGTGGACGCCGAAGCGGGTCTCGATCGACGGGATCACGGAAGCCAAGCGCCAGTTCCTGCTCACCCTCTGGAACACGTACGCGTTCTTCGTCACCTACGCGAACCTCGACGGTTGGACGCCGGGACCGGAAGCACACCGACACCCGCCCACGTGCTCGACCGATGGTTGCGCTCACGGCTGCACCGCACGGTTCGGGACGTCACCGCGGCGCTCGAGGGCTTCGACGCCCTCACCGGAACCCACGCGCTCGGGGCCTTCGTCGATGATCTCTCCAACTGGTATGTGCGCCGATCGCGGCCGCGGTTCTGGAAGGCCTCGGATCCCGCCGCCCACGCCACGCTGCACGAAGCCCTCTCGGTGCTCGTGCGCCTCCTCGCCCCCTACACGCCGTTCGTCGCCGACGCCATGCACGCGAACCTCACGGGATCCGACGAGTCGGTACACCTCACCGATTGGCCCGACGCCGACGAGTCCGCAATCGACGATGCCCTCGAGCGCGAGATGGTCCGGGCCCGCACGCTCGTGTCACTCGGTCGGGCGGCCCGCACCAGCGCGAAGATCGGCGTACGCCAGCCGCTCTCCCGGGCGATCGCGCTCCGGACCGACGACGAGGCCTTGCGGCCCGAGGTCGTCGCCGAGATCCGGGACGAGCTGAACGTGAAGCAGTTCGAGGTGGTGACCACCCTTGAGGGCCTCCTCGCCTACCGCGTCGTGCCGAACTTCCGGACGCTCGGTCCCCGGCTCGGCCCGCTCGCACCCAAGGTGAAGACCGCCCTCGCCGAGGCCGACGGCGGGGAGATCCGGCGGGCGCTCGCCGAGACCGGCAGCTTCACGATGACCGTCGACGGGACCGAAGTGCGACTCACGGCCGAGGACGTCGAAGTCCGGGCCGAGGAGCATGAGGATCTCGCCCTCGCCCAGGACGGGCCGCACGCCGTCGCACTCGACCTCACCCTCGACGATGACCTGCGCGCCGAGGGCATGGCCCGCGAGCTGTCCCGGGCGCTGAACGATCTCCGCAAGGAGCAGGGGTTCCGCATCGCCGACCGGATCACCGTGCGCTTCCGGGCCGAGGCCTCCCTCGGAGCGGCGATCGATCGCCACGCCGAGTGGATCCGGGGCGAGGTACTCGCGACCGAGATCGGTCGACTCGGAGACGATGAGCCCGGCACGGTCCTGCGGATCGGCGACACCGAGTGCGCCGTCGCCGTGACGCCCGCCGCCACCTGACCGGTCAGCGGCGTCGTCGGAAGACGTCGCGGAAGCCGGTTTCCTTGGCGTCCTGATCGAACAAGGCGGCGCCTTGGTCGTCGTCTTCCCGCGGACCGAGCGGCGCGTCGTCGTCGACCGCTTCGCGCAAGGTCGCGAAGAACGCATCGTCGTCGAGGACTTCGGCACTGCCGACCTCGCCGAAGAGCGCGGTCGCCGTCTCCTCGATCGTCGCCTCGGGCGGGGTCGACCCCGAAGTTTCCTCGGGTCCGACGACGTCGCCGAAGAGCGACTGCATGTCGACCTCACCGGTGGCCGGGCCGGCATCGGTGTCTTCGACGAGCAACGCCTCCGAGGGTTCCTCCACCGCGGGTGTCGCCGGAGCCGCCGCGGCCGCCGCGACGGGGGCCACCGGGACGATCGTGGGTGGCACGGGCTCGGGCCGCGTCGGCTCGGGCGCGACCCCGGCGGCCGCAGGTGCCGCCGCGAGAGGACCGTCGGCGATCGCGCCGATGGGGGCACTCACCTCGCCGCCTGTCCGGATGGTGGCCAGATCGGCTTCGAGACCCGCGACGAGCGCCGCCCGTCGCTCGGCCGCGAACGACTCCAACCGGGCCGACTCCGCCGCAGCCTCGTCGCGACGGCTCGCCAGCACAGCCGTCTCCGCCTCGAGCCGCTCGTGCTCGACCGCGGCCCGCTCCCGGGCATCGTGCTCGGCGTCGGCGACGATGCGGGCGGCGCGCGCCTCGGCGTCGTCGATGAGACGCCGGGCTTCGCGGGTGGCTTCCTCCAACGCCTCGTCGGCGGCGCGCTGGGCGAGCAGCAGCGTGCGGTTGAGCACGTCCTCGGTCTCGCGGCTGCGACCGGCCGCCGACTCGGCGTTCGCCAGGCGTTCGGCGAGCTCGGCGATGCGCCGTTCGTTCTCCTCGATCGTCGCCGACGCCCGCTCGAGGAGGTCGTTCACCTCGTCGCGGTTGTAGCCGCGGAGGGACTCCTTGATCTCGAGGTCGCGCAGCTCGCGGGGCGTGATCGACATGCTGAGATGTTAGACCCGGACCGGGACCGCCCCGATCCGCTCAGCCCCCGCACACGGCTTGCTGAACGAGGACCAGCCCGAAGAACAGGACCATGAAGGAGAGATCGAACATCCCGGCCGGGGGGATGACCCGCCGGATCGGAGCGAGCACCGGTTCGGTCAGATCCAGGAGCACCCGGGTGACCGTCGCGAACGGCGTCCCCGGCCGCACCGGGAACCACGAGGTGACGGCACGGGCGAGGAGGATCAGCAGGTAGATCTGGATCAGCCGGCAGAGCAGTTCGGCGATCACGGCCGGTCCGAACGGTACAGACCTTCGGCCTGGAGTCGTTCCTTCTCCTCGGCCGAGACCTCGACATCGGAAGGTGTGAGGAGGAACACCTGCTCGGCGGCCTTCGACATCGTGCCGCTCAACGCATAGGCGAGCCCGCTCGCGAAGTCGATGAAGCGCCGCTGCAGGTCTCGATCGACGCCCTGCAGATTGAGGATCACCGGCTGCCCCGCCTTCAGGCGATCGCCGACCTCCTGCGCATCGTTGAATCCACGCGGCTCCATGACGTGCACCCGGGCCGCCGCCATCGGTTGCCGGACGGCAATCCGGGGCGTGGGCGCCGCCGTCGGGCGCGGCGCCGGGGCCGGAGCCGCCGGTACATCGGTGCGACGGCTGCGCACCACCGTGAGCCCGGGCTCGGCGGCGGCCGGTGCGGCCGGACGGCGGGCCTCGGGGGTGGGCAGCGGACGCTCGTCACGGGGCGCCGGGCGAGCGGCGGGCTCCCCGCCGTACAGATCGTCCTCGAGGATGTCGTAGGCCTCGTCGTCGACCAGACCGAGCCAGACCATCGTCTTGTGGAAGACCGACATCGTGGCGTCCCTCCGGGCCGAGTCGAGGGGAACGCGCTGCGCCCCCCGGAATGCCGTCAGGTTAGCCCCGGGGGGCTCCGGCCGGTGGACGCTCGCCGAACACCGCAGTGCCGATGCGGACCATGGTCGATCCGGCCGCGACCGCCGCCTCCAGATCGCCGCTCATCCCGATCGAGCATTCGCTGAGACCGAACTCTTCGACCATCTGCCGGACCCGTCGGAACGCCGGGAGCGGAGCGCGATCCGCAGCCGGAACCGCCATGAGCCCCCGGACGGCGAGCCCGGCGTCACGCGCGCGAGCGACGAGCTCACCGGCGAGATCAGGGTCGCAGCCGCCCTTCTGCACCTCACGGTCGATGTTGACCTGGACGAGCACCGTCGCGCCGGGAGCGAACCGGGCGATCTCGTCCACGAGCTCGGGCCGGTCGACCGACTGCCAGACCGCGACGAGCGGAGCGAGCTGCCGCACCTTGTTGCGCTGGAGTCGCCCGATGAAGTGCCACCGCACGGGGGGCCCGCCCGCGGCGAGCGCAGGGGCCTTGGCGAGCAGCTCCTGGGCCCGGTTCTCCCCGAGGTCCGTCGCGCCGGCGGCCACCGCCTCCCGGATCGCCTCGACCGGCGCCGTCTTCGACACCGCGACCAGCGTGACGCTCGCCGGGTCACGGCCGACCGCCCCCGCCGCAGCCGCGAGTCGGGCCCGCACCGCGGCGAAGCGATCGGCGACCGTCCCGCTCACGTGAGCACCGCGACCGTGACCTGGCGGCCCGGGGCGCCGTCGCGCCGATGCGAGAAGTATCCGGGTGTCGTCGCCGTGCACGCACCGCAATCGAACGGTGGCCCGACGTCGGCGCGGCCGAGCGCGGCGGTCACTGCGGCCGGGACGTCGAACGCCGGTCGACCGTCGGCGGTCCGGGCGACGACGGTCGGCCCGAGCCGTTCGGCGAGCCCGGCCAGATCGGTCGCACCGAACTCGTAGGCGACGGGGCGGATGCACGGGCCGAGGAACGCCCGGATCTCGCCGGGTCCGGCTTCGCGCAGATCGGCCACCGCGGCTTCGATCACCCCGGCCGCGAGCCCCCGGTGGCCGGCGTGGACGACGGCCGCGGCCGACGGGGAAGCGAGGACGACCGGCGCGCAGTCGGCGGTGACGACCGCCAGGGGCAGCCCGGGCACGGTCGTGACCGCAGCGTCGGCTTCCGGTGGTGTCCGGGGCACGGCCCCGGCCCGGAACACGGTGGCACCGTGCACCTGCCGGAGCCAGACCCAACTCGCAGGTGGCGGGAGCCCGGCCGCACCGGCGAACGCGGCCCGGTTGGCCGTGACGACCGCGGGATCGTCACCGACGTGGTCGCCGACGTTCCCGTGCTCCGCTGCGCTGCACACGATCTCGACCCGTCCGAGGCGCGCCCGCAGCAGGGGCGCGCCCTCGGTCACCGCAGGAACTCGGGAACGTCGAAGTCGTCGTCGTCGAGATCGAGGCCGGCGTCGGCATCGGTCGGGGCGGCGTCGAGGCCGAGCGGCGCCCGCGCCGGCCGGGACTCCCCCTCGTAGCGGTCGAAGCCCGCCGCGACCACGGTGATCCGCACCTCGTCGCCCAGGGCGTCGTCGACCACGGCGCCGAAGATGATGTTGGCGTCGGGGTGGGCGGCCTGTCCGATGATTTCGGCGGCCTCGTTGAGTTCGAACAGGCCGAGGTCCGACGGGCCGCTCACGTTGAGGAGGATGCCGCGCGCGCCCTCGATGCTGGCCTCGAGGAGCGGGCTGGAGATCGCGGCCCGGGCGGCGCTCACGGCCCGACCGTCGCCGGATGCGTAGCCGACGCCCATGAGGGCCGAGCCCGCGTTCGTGAGGATCATCTTCACGTCGGCGAAGTCGGTGTTGATGAGGCCCGGGGTGGTGATGAGGTCGGTGATGCCCTGCACGCCCTGGAGGAGCACCTCATCGGCCATCTTGAAGGCGTTCAGCATCGAGGTGCGCTCGTCACTCACCTGGAGGAGTCGCTCGTTGGGGATCACGATGATCGTGTCCACCTTCTCCTTGAGCCGCTGGATGCCGTTGTCGGCCTGCACCGAGCGGCGGCGTCCCTCGAACCCGAACGGCCGGGTGACGACGCCGATAGTGAGCGCGCCCAGCTGCTTGGCGATCTCGGCGACGACGGGCGCGCCACCGGTGCCGGTACCGCCACCCTTACCCGCCGTGATGAAGACCATGTCGGCGCCCTTCAGCACCTCTTCGATCTCGTGGCGGTGCGCTTCGGCCGCTTCGCGTCCGACGTCGGGGTCGGAACCGGCCCCGAGGCCCCGGGTGAGGTCACGACCGATGTCGAGCTTCACATCGGCGTCGGAGAGGAGGAGCGCCTGGGCGTCGGTGTTCACCGCGATGAACTCGACTCCCTTCAGCCCGGCGTCGATCATGCGGTTGACGGCGTTGCAGCCGCCGCCGCCGACACCGACGACCTTGATCACTGCGAGGTAGTGCTGCGGTGCACCGAGCATGGGGCGCCTTTCCGTCCTGGGCCGAGAGCAGGGCTTCCCCGGTCGGGACGCATGAGCCGGCGCCCGGACCGAAACCCTCGACTTCGTGTTGAGGGTGAGGCTGTTCTCACCTTCTGTGGCTCGTGGTGACTGTACAAGAACCGCGCGCGCGGGGCAACGATGCTCGCGCGGGCGGCAAGCGGCGTGCCATCAGCACTCACGCCGCACCGGAGCGTCGGCCGCGGTGACGTCGACGTAGCGGATGCACACCCCCGGCGAGGCCCGCAGCACGGCGGCGGCTGCGGCCGCCTTCGCCGCGAGTTCGTCGACCGAGCCGAGCCGGACCTCGCCGCCGTCGGCGAGCACGAGCGCGTAGCCACCGTCACCGACGTCGACGGCGACGGTTCGCGCCGCGAGTGGCGCCGGGAGGTTCGCGGCGAGCCGGGCGATTCCGGGGGCCACCACCGACTCACCCGGTGCCGGGAGACGACCGATGCCCCGCAGTTCGCGCACCCGGGGCGGCACCCGGGCCTGCCGGGCGAAGGCCCGCCCGTCGTCCGCGACGAGTGCAACGGTGCGACCGTCGCGCACGACGAGCACCGGCCGGTGCTCGGTCACCCGGATCCGGATCGCACCCGGCCACTCGCGACGTACGGTCACCTCGTCGACCCAGGGCAATCGGTCGACGCGTCGCGCCACTGCCGCCGTATCGACGAACGCGAGTGCATCGCCGGCCTGCACCCCCGATGCCACGATCACCGCCTCGGCCGGGACGTGCGTCGTGGTGTCGACCCGGACCGTGTCGACGTCGAACAGCGAGGAGCGCAACGCGACCCAGGCCAGACCGATCGCGGCGAGGGCCGTGCCGATCCCGAGCAGGATGCGCGTCCGCCGCCGACTCGACGCCCGCCGGACCTCGGAGCGGCGCGCCGCGATTCGCGGATCCATCCCCGGACCCGAGGTCACGGCGCGGCTCCCTCGCCGAAGCCGACGAAACGCACCTCCGGTTCGAGGCGCACCCCGGTCTCCGCCTCGACCCGCTCCCGCACCTCGAGCACCAGGGCGTACACGTCATCGGCCCGGGCGTCGGCGGCGGCCGAGAAGAAGTTGGCGTGCTTCGTCGACACCTCGACCCCGCCGACGCGCCGGCCCTTCAGCCCGCAGGCATCGATCAGGCGGCCGGCCGCATCGCCCGGCGGATTACGGAAGACCGACCCCGCGTTCTGCCCGCCGGGCTGGTGCTCACGCCGCCAGCGCACGATCTCGTCGATGCGCTCGCCGGCGGCAACCGGGTCGGCTCGCACCCCGCCCACGCGGGCGCCGACGACCACCTCCGTCGGGGCCACGGCCGAGGTCCGGAACCCGAACCCGAGCCCCTCCGGGCCCGCCGTGCGGCGGGCCCCCGTCGCCAGATCGAAGATCCGAGCCGAGCGCAGCACGTCGCGGATCTCGGCGCCGTGGCCCCCTGCGTTCATCCGCACGGCCCCACCGACGCTCCCCGGGATCCCGACGAGGAACTCGAGCCCGCCGACCCCGGCCGCCGCGGCCCGGCGGGCCAGCACGGGGAGCGGCGCGGCGCCCCCGGCCTCGACCTCGGCGGTATCGACCCTCACGTCGATGGTCTCGAACTCGCCGTCGAGAGTGAGCGCGATGCCCGGGAACCCGGCGTCGGCGACGAGGAGGTTGGAGCCCCGACCGACCACGAGCACGGGGATTCCGGGCGCCTGCGCCCGGGCCGCGACCAGGGCGTCGAGGTCGGCGAGCGTTCCCGCCCGCACGAGGACCGCGAACGGCCCGCCGCACCGATAGGTCGTGAACTCCGCCGACGACGCCGAGCGGGTCACGCGATCGCCGAGTCGTTCGGCGAGTACCGCGAAGACGGCCTCGATCACGGCGAACCGCCCGGGGTCGCCAGCCAGACGTCGGGCATCGTCGTCAGATCGCCGGCGCCGAGGGTCAGTACGACGTCGCCGGGCCGGGCCAGTCGTCGGGGGACATCGACGAGATCGGCCCGGCGGGGGAGATAGGAGACCGAGAGCCGCGGATGCCGGTCGAGCACGGCTCGGAGCACCGTGCGACCCGAGACGCCGGGGATCGGTGACTCCCCCGCCGGGTACACGTCGGTGATCACGACCTCGTCGGCCGCCGCGAAGGCATCGGCGAAATCCGGACCGATCGAGGCGGTCCGCGAGTAGCGATGAGGTTGGAAGACGACGACCACCCGGCGCCGACCCAATCGGCGCGCCGTGTCGATCGCCGCCACGACCTCGGTGGGGAGATGCGCGTAGTCGTCGACGAAGGCGACGCCGTCCCGCTCGCCCCGGAACTCGAATCGGCGCACGACACCGCCGAACGCGGCCAGCCCGGCCGCGATCGCGTCGTCCGGGACGCCCAGCCCGGAGGCGACGGCCACCGCCGCCGTCGCGTTGATCGCGACCTTCACCCCGTTGCGCACCGTCAGCTCCGGGAGGACCCGGTCGCCGACCGCGACCCGGAACCGGACCCGGTCGGCATCGGCCCGCACCTCCCTCAGCCCCACATCAGCCGCGTGCGCCTCGCCGTAGGTGCGAGCGCCGTGCTCCGTGGCCAGTCGAGCCGCCACTGCGTCGTCGGCGCAGCACCACCGCTCGGGTGCCGTGGCGAGGAACCGGCCGAACGCGCCGACGAGTGGCTCGAACCCACCGTGGAAGTCGAGATGGTCGGGCTCCACGTTCGTCACGACGGCCACCGCCGGTCGGAGGTGCAGGAAGCTCCCGTCGCTCTCGTCGGCCTCGATCACCATCCACTCGCCGACCCCGGCTGCGGCATTCGTCCCGACTTCGCAGGCGTCGGCCCCGATCACGAACCCCGGGTCGAGACCCGCCGCCCGCAGCACCGAGACGAGGAGCGCCGAGCTCGAGGTCTTGCCGTGCGATCCGGCCACCGCGATCGTGCGACGGATCGCGCTGATCGCGCCGAGCGCCACACCCCGGTGCACGACCGGGATGTCGCGTTCGGCGGCAGCCCGCAGCTCGACGTTGTCGAGCGGCACCGCGGTCGAGTACACCACCGCGTCGGTCCCGGGTTCGACGTGCTCGGCACGGTTGCCGGTGCGCACGTCGACCCCTTCGTCGGCGAGTCGGGTGAGCACCGGCGCTTCCGAGGTGTCGGACCCGCTGACCCGGTGCCCCATGCCGACCAGCACGGTGGCGAGCGCGCTCATGCCCGCCCCGCCCACTCCGACCAGGTGCAGCCGCCGCGGCGACGAGAGGTCGAGACGGCCCGGCGGCTCAGGCGCCACGTGCGTGACCCTCGACGAGATCGGCGACCCGGGCGGCTGCGTCGGGCCGCCCGAGGGCGCGGGCCGCGACCCCCATCGCCTCGAGTCGAGCGGGGTGACCGACGAGCTCGGCCACGAGGGCCGCGAGGTGGGGTCCGTCGCAGTCGGCATCGGGCAGCAGCACGGCTGCGCCGGCCGCTTCGAGCGTGGAAGCGTTGCGGGTCTGATGATCACTCGGCGCGCCCGGGAGGGGCACCAGCACCGCCGGCACGCCGACGGCCGTGAGCTCGGCCACCGTGCCCGCCCCGGCCCGACAGATCGCGAGCGCCGCTCGGCGGTAGAGCCCGTCCATGTGCTCCTCGTAGGGCACCACTTCGTAGGCGAGCGCATCGCTCGGCCGACGCGCGGCGGCGACCGCCGCCGCGCAGGCGTCGAAGTAGCGGGGCCCGGTGACGTGATGGACGCGCAGATCGGTGCGATCGCGCCAGGTGTCGTAGCAGGCCACCGCGGCCTCGTTGACGGAGCGGGCGCCCTGCGAGCCGCTCACGATCGCCACGAGCGCGGGCGACACCTCGGGGTCGCGGTCGACTGCGGCGACCTCGGCCCGCACGGGATTGCCCGTGAGGACCGCACCCGGAACCGGCGTCCCGGGGAGGGAGACCGCAGGCCGGGCCCCGAGCCGCACCCCGATCCGGTTCGCGAGACCCGGGGCCGCGTCCTGCTCGTGCACCACGACCGGAACCCGCAGCAGCCGGGCGGCGGCGACGCAGGGAAGCGACGCGTAACCGCCGAAACCGACGACGACACCGGGCCGGGCCCGCCGGACGATCGCCACGGCCCCGAGCAGGGCTCGCACCGCCGACCACAATGCCTCGACGTTCGCCCAGGTGAGTCGCCGCTGAAGACCCCGACCGGGGAGGAGGTCGATCTCGTAGCCCGCAGCCGGGACGACCCGGCCCTCGATACCCCGCCTCCCCCCGACGAAACGCACCCGCCAACCCCGGGCGACGAGCTCGTCGGCCACCGCGATGGCCGGATAGGTATGACCGCCCGTGCCGCCCCCGGCGAGGAGGGCGAGCTGCCCGCCGGTCACGATGACGTGCGGCGCGACCCCGTCCGGGTCGCCGCGGGACGCGCGGAGGTCGGCCGCCCCGGGACGCGGCCCGATTCCCGGCGCGCCGCCACCCGCCGCCCCCCGGACCTCCGGGTGAGCGGGATGTCGGGCGAGGAGCGGGCGATGTTGGCGAGGATCCCGGCCGCGAGCAGCGTGACCACCAGCGAGGATCCACCCGCCGAGAGGAAGGGCAAGGTGATGCCCGCCACGGGGAAGACCCCGACGACCGCACCGAGGTTGATCACGGCCTGACCCGAAATCCACACGGTGATGCCCGCGGCGAGCAGCGCCCCGAAGCGCTCGGGGGCCGACCGGGCGATCCGGAATCCGAGCATCGCGAGGTAGGCGAAGCCGCCGAGCACGAGGAGCGTGCCGAAGAGGCCGAGCTCTTCGCCGATGATCGAGAAGATGAAGTCGGTGTGGGCGTTCGGTAGGTAGTGCCATTTCGCCCGACCGGCACCGAGGCCGACCCCGAAGAGCCCGCCCCGCCCGATCGCCATGACCGACTGGACGGTCTGGTACGACGCGGCTTCGTGGCCGGACGGGTCGAGGATCGCCAGCATCCGCTCCCTGCGGTAGGGCTCCAGCACCGCCGCCAGCAAGAGCAGCGGAGCCGTGATGCACGCAGTCCAGCCCAGGATCCGACCCGGCACACCCGAGACGACGAGCATCGCCGCGGCGATGAACCCGAGGACGAGGACGGAGTCCATATCGGGTTCGAGGAAGACGAGCAGGGCGGGAAACCCGGCGAGCAATACGACCGGCCCCGCCCACTCCCGGATGCGGTCCGGATCGCTCACCGCTTCGGTCCGGCGGGCGAGCACCGCGGCGAGGACGACGAGCAGCGCGAGCTTGGCCAGCTCGCTCGGCTGCATCCGGATGTCACCGACCCCGAGCCACCGCCGTCCGCCGTCGACCGCGATCCCGATGCCGGGCATGAGCACGGCCCCGCAGAGCCCGACCGCCACGATCCAGAGCGCCAGGGCCCGCGACTGCCACCAGCGATAGTCGATCCGGGCGCCGAGCCAGAACGCGCCGGCGCCGATCGCCAGCCAGACTCCCTGTTTGAGGAAGACGCTCCACGCCGAACCGCTGCTGCCGATAGCCGCCACCGAGGAGGCGGACAGCACCATGAGGAGCCCGAGCACCGCGAGGCTCCCGACCATGATCGTCACCCGCCAGAAGACGGGCGGCTGGGGCTGGGGCTCCCGCAGCCAGCGGCCGAGCGCCGACCGCCGGGGCCGACGACCGGCGCCGAGACGCGGCGAGACGGCCGTCACGGAGCGGCCCCGATCACCCGGGCCCGCACCGCCGCTGCGAAGTCGTCGCCGCGCGCCGCGTAGCCGGTGTAGGCATCGAACGACGCGCACGCCGGAGAGAGCAGCACCGCGTCACCGGGCCGGGCCATCGTCGCCGCGACCGTGACCGCCTCGGGCACCGTTGCAACCGTCACGATCGGGATCGACGTGCCGTCGAACGCGGCCGCCACCTCCGGCCCCGCCTCCCCGAACGCGACCACGCCCCGGAGTCGCTCGGCTTGGTCGGCGAGCACCGAGAGATCGAGCCCCTTGTTCCGGCCTCCTGCGAGCAGCACCACCGTCGGGAACGACGACACCGCCCGGACGGTCGCGTCCGGGTTCGTCGCCTTCGAATCGTCGTACCAGCGCACCCCACCAGATTCGCCCACCAGAGCGACCCGGTGGGGCATGGTCTCGTACGCCGCGAGTCCGGCCCGAATCCCGGCAGCCGTGGCCCCGATCCCCGCCGCCGCCGTCGCCGCCGCGAGCGCGTTCGTGAGGTCGTGGGCGAGGCTTCGGCGGAGCGAGGCGACCGGAGCGAGCACCGTGCCGTCGGCCGCGACGAGATCGCCGTCGACCACCCGGGCGCACCCCGCCGCGTCGGGCAACACC
>JBJSXF010000171.1:0-20365 GCA_046086225.1 Actinomycetota bacterium
TGCTCGTTCGGCCCCACCGCGGCGAGTGTAACGACGCGTTCTCGACATCGGACCGCGCCCCGGAGCCCGTTCGCCGATCGTCGCACCTTCCGTAGAATCCGCCGTATGAACCCGCCGGACGGATCCGACTGGATCGAGCTCACCCGTGATCCGCTCGATCTCGCGGCGGTCGTCGCGTGGGCGACCGTGCCGGCGTGCGGGGCGGTCGTGAGCTTCTCGGGCGTGGTCCGCGAGTTCGCCGAGGGTCGCTCGGGCGTCACAGGAATGACCTACGAGGCGTACGAGGAGCCGGCCCGGCGCGCGCTCGCCGAGATCGTTGCGGCCGCCCGCCGGACCTGGCCCGACGTCGAGCGGATCGCGCTCCTGCACCGCACGGGCGATTTGGCCCTCACGGACGCGTCGGTCGTCGTCGTGGTCGCCTCCCCGCATCGGCGGACGGCGTTCGCGGCCGCCGAGTTCGCGATCGACACGTTGAAGCGCAGCGTCCCCATCTGGAAGCAGGAGCACTGGGCGGGCGGCTCCGACTGGGCCGTCGAGCAGCATCCCATCGCCCCGGTGGCGGCGCGGTCCGGGTCGGCGTCCCGGCCGGCGACCTGAGGTTGCGGCGCGTGGGCTTCCTCCTCTTCGTCGTGATCTTCAGCTCGGTCGGCATCGCCGTCGTGCTGCTGCGCAATCGGCGACCGACCTCGACCGAGCACAGCATCCGCGAGTTCGAACGCGGGCGCCGTGCGCTCGCGCCCGAGGCGCGGCCACCTCGACGACGCGGGCTCCGATGAGGGGAGCCGTCCTCGGCCGCGACCTCGCGATCGACCTCGGGACCGCGAACACGCTCGTCTCGGCGCGCGGCGATGGCATCATCCTCAACGAGCCGACGGTCATCGCGTTGAACAGCCGCACCCAGGAGGTGCTGGCGATGGGCCGCGACGCCTGGCAGATGATCGGCCGGACCCCGGGCTACATCGTGGCGGTGCGGCCCCTGCGGGGTGGGGCGATCACCGACTTCGAGATCACCCAGCGCATGATCCGCCTCCTCTTCCAGCGGGCGGGCATCAACCGCATCTCGCGGGCCCGGGTGCTCATCTGCGTGCCGTCGGCGATCACCCACGTCGAGAAGCGGGCCGTGCTCGAGGCGGCCCGGCGGGCCGGCGCGGCCCAGACGCACCTGCTCGATCAGCCGATGGCCGCCGCGATCGGGGCGGGACTGCCGATCCACGAGCCGATGGGGAACATGGTCATCGACATCGGCGGCGGCACCACGGAGGTCGCGGTCATCTCGCTCGGTGGCATCGTGGCGCTCGAGGCCCTGCGGGTCGGCTCGTTCGACATCGACGCCGCGATCCAGGCCTACGTCCGGCGTGAGTACGGCATCGCGATCGGCGAGCGCACCGCCGAGGAGATCAAACTCGCGATCGGCTCGGCGTTCCCGGTCGCCGACGAGTTCAAGGCCGAGGTGCGCGGTCGTGACCTCATGTCCGGGCTCCCGAAGACGATCGTTCTCGTGCCCGAGGAGGTGCGGGCGGCGATCGAGGAGCAGCTGCGGACCATCTGCGATGCGGTGATCTCGTGTCTCTCGCGCACTCCGCCCGAGCTCGCCCAGGACCTCATCGTCAACGGCGTGCACCTCGTGGGCGGCGGGGGGATGCTCCGCGGCCTCGACCGACGGATCAGCGAGGAGACCGATCTCCCCGTGCACCTCGTCGACGCTCCGCTCGAATGCGTTGTGCTGGGCGCCGGTCGTTGCCTCGAGACGTTCGACTCGATCCGCGACCTGTTCATGAACTGACGGCGGGGCCGACCCATCCGGTCGGAGGGGTCAGCGCAGGTCCTCGGCGGCCTGGCGGACCTGCCAGTCGCGATCGGCGAGCGCGGTGGTGAGCCGGGCTTCCACTTCGGGTCCGTCGAACGCGGCGAGGGCGAGCACCGCCCGGCGGCGAACGGCCGGCCGGTCGTCACACGCGGCGAGCACGGCCGGGAGTGTCCCGGGATCACCGATCGATCCGAGGGCCGCGACCGCGGCCTCGCGGACGATCGGATCGGCGTGACCGACGGCGGCCGCGGCCAGCTCGTCGATCAGGCGGCGGGCGGGTCGGGGGTGCTCGCCGCTCGCGAAGGCGGCGGCCTCGGCGACCCAGGGGTCGGAGTCGACGAGGAGGCGGCGCAAGGTCGCGGCATCGGCTCTCCGACCGAGACGCGGTGCGAGCTCGGCGGCCCGGCGTCGGACCCGGGGATCGGCGTCCTCGGCGGCGCGGCGCCAGGCCGGGGCGGCGACGGCGACGTCGGCCTCGCGCACGAGCGCGGCGAGGGCGAAGGCCCGCACGCCGGGGTCGGGGTCGTCGGCGGCGGCCCGCTCGATCCCGGCCCGATCGGTGGCGGTCACCGCCAGGGCGCGCGCGGTGACGTCCACGGCGACCGACCGTACCGGCCACCGGGCGCCCCGACCGGGCGCCGTCGTCGTGGCAGGCTCTCCCCTCATGGATCCCACCCCCGAGGCTCCCGAGCCGGACGCGACCGTCGGCGCGCGAACCCGTCCGTCGCGCCGTCGGCGGGTGCTCGTCGGGCTGCTCGTCGCGGGCTCGATCATCGGGTGCGCCGGCTTCCTCGTGCACGTGCCCTACACGACGATCTCGCCGGGCTCGACGGTGGCGCTCACCGAGCGGGTGACCGTCGAGGGCGCGAAGACGTATCCCGACCGGCGGGGCGACGTGCGCCTGCTCTTCGTGCGCGAACGCAACAACGTCAACGTGTGGGAGTACCTGCGGGCTCGGCTCGACGGCGACACCGAGATCGTGGCGGACTCGGTGGCGACCGGCGGGCAGCCCTCGGCGGACCTCGCCGCCGAGGCCTACGCCGACATGGAGGGCGCCAAGCTCGCGGCGAAGAAGGTCGCGCTCGAACGGGCCGGCTACGCGATCCCGCCACCGCGCGGAGTGCTCGTGCTCGCCGCCCTCCCGTCCCGGGCCGGTGCGGCAGAGCTCGAGGAGGGAGACGTGATCATCGAGGTCGACGGCCGGCCGATCGTCACGGGGGCCGATCTCTCCCGGGCGGTGGCGGCGGGCGAGGTCGGAGCGGTACTCCCGACGGTCGTGCGGCGCGACGACCGACGCGAGACCGTCGAGATCCGCCTCTCGGCCGGGCCCAGGGGTGCACCGGTGATCGGGATCCGGGTCTTCCCGGCGTACGCGTTCCCGGTCGAGGTCTCGATCGACACCGAGGGCATCGGCGGACCCTCCGCCGGTCTGGCGATGACCCTCGCGATCCTCGACGACCTCACGCCGGGCAACCTCACCGGCGGACGCCGGGTCGCAGCGACGGGCACGATCGACACCCGGGGCCGGGTCGGCCCCATCGGGGGCATCCAGCAGAAGGGGGTGAGCGCCCGGGCCGCGGGCGCATCGATCTTCCTCGTGCCCGCCTGCCCGGACGCCCCGAACGTCGAGCGCGAGGCGTGTCGCCGTGACCTGGTCGAGCTGCGGCGACGGGCCGGGAGCACGGTCGCCGTCGTGCCCGTCGCCGACATCGGCGATGCCCTCACGGCGCTGCGCGAGCGCGGCGGTGCACCGGTGGTTCCCGTCGGCGCGGCGACCGCCCGCCGGTCCGCCTGAGCGGAGAACCCACCTTCGGGACCGATGCCGTGGGTACGATGCCGGCAGGCGGAGGGACGTCCGTCCCCGCGCGCGGGGCCCCGAGGGGGATCCGATGACCGAGCCCGACCGCAAGCGTGTGGTGCCGAGCGCACCGCGGCTCAGCCCCGACGAGATCGCCGCCCGGGCGTTCCCGAGCAAGGTCCGCGGCTACGCCGAGCCCGAGGTCCGCACCTTCCTCGAGCGGGTCGCCGAGGAGGTGGCGGGTGCCCGGCGACGCGAGGACGATCTCCTCGCCGACATCGCGCGGCTCGAGGAGCAGCTGAACGCGCCCCGGTCGCTCACCGAGAAGGAGCTCCTCGACGGTCTCGGTGAGGAGACCGCCCGTCTTCTGCGCTCGGCGCACGACGCCGGTGACGAGCTGCGGCGCAAGGCGACGGACGAGGCCGAGGCGATCGTCGAGGCCGCGCGCGTCGAGGCGACCCGGCTCGTAGACGAAGCCGAGGCCCGGGCGGCATCGGTGACGCAGGATGCCGACACCCGCGCGGCCCAGGTCACGGCCGCGGCCGATGCTCGCGCCGCCGAGGTCGCCGAGCGGGCCCTGGCCGACGGCGAGCAGGTGCGCGAGCAGGTGAAGGCCCAGGGCCGGGAGATGCTCGAGGAGGCCAAGGCGGCCCGGGCCCGGGTGCTCGGTGATCTGGTGCGCCGCCGCGCCGCGCTGCTCGCCCAGGTCGAGGAGCTGCGGGCCGGCCGTGACCACCTGCTCGAGGCGTACCGCGTCGTCCGTCGCACGTTGGGTGAGGCGACCGACGCCCTCGAGGGTGCCGAGGCGCGTGCTGCGGCCGAGCTCCCGGCCCACGTCGCCAACGTCGACGTGGGGTCGGAGGTCGCGGCCGAGGTCGCGGCGCTCGAACGGGGCGAGGGAACGGTGCCGACCGAGATCGCCGACGTCGACTCGCTCTTCGCGCGTCTGCGCGCCGGCACCGAGGGGACGACCGCCGACGCGGTGCCGACGGCGCCACCGACTCCGGTCGATCCCGCGCTCGCCCTCCCGGGCCCGACGGCCGAGGCGGCGGTCGCGTGGCGGGCCGGATGCACGACGGCGGTCGAGGCGCTACGCGGCCCGCTGCTCAAGCGAACGAAGCGCACGATCCAGGACGAGCAGAACGCCCTCCTCGACGCGGTTCGCCGCCATCGCGGTCGCCCGGCGGCCGATGCCGTGCTCCCGCCGGCCGACGATGCGATCACGGCGTGGTCGGTGGTGCTCGCCGAGGCGGTCGGGGCCGCATACGGCCGCGGTCGCGAAGCGGCGGGTGGTCGGGAGGCGGACGTCGACGCCGCGCTCGTGCGGGCGGTAGCCGAGCAGATCATCGGTCCGCTGCGCCAGCGCGTCACCGATGCGATCGACGGGGCCGAGAGCGCCGACGCCGGTGGTCTCGCCGAGCGGATCGGGGCCCGGTACCGCGAATGGCGGAGTGGTGCCTTGGAAGATGCGCTCACCGACGGGCTCACCGCTGCGTGGTCGCGGGGCGTGGCCGACGCATCACCTCCGGGTGCCGTCCTGTGGTGGGTCCCGACCCCCGAGGGGTGCTGCACCGACTGTGCGGACGATGCACTCCAGCCCGTCCGCAAGGGATCGCCATTCCCGACCGGCCGTACGGCGCCACCCGCCCACCCGGGATGCCGGTGCGTGCTCGGACCGGCCGCGACCCTGAGCCCGGTGCCGTCGGCCTAGCCTGCGGGCGATGCGCGTGCCGCCCGCCGAGGCGCCGCGGCGGTCGTTCGGCCTGCGGGGCTGGCTGATCGCGGCGGCGGCCATCATCGTCTTCCTGCTGTTGAGCCTCCGGGTCCTCGCGGGCTTCTACACCGACGCCCTGTGGTTCTCCGACGTCGGATTCGGCTCGACCTGGCGTGCGCTCCTCGAGGCGAAGGTGATCCCGGCCCTCGTCTTCACGGCTGCGTTCTTCGTCGTGATGCTCGTGAACCTCATCGTGGCCGACCGCGTCGCGCCGAAGATCCGCAGCGGCGGCTCCGAGGACGAGGTGGTCGAGCGCTACCGGCGGGCCACCGCCCGCTTCGAGGGGCGGATCCGGGTCGCGGTGTCACTCTTCTTCGCGATCGCGATGGGGAGCGGGGTCGTCGCCGAATGGCAGCGCTGGGTGCTCTTCACCAACGCCACGTCGTTCGGTACGCGTGATCCCCAGTTCGATCGCGACATCGGCTTCTACATCTTCCGGCTGCCGTTCCTGCGCTTCGCGGCGGGTTGGATCTTCGGGGCGCTGCTCGTGGTGCTCGTGGTCACGACCGTCTTCCACTACCTGAACGGCGGGATCCGCTTCCAGCAGCCCTTCCAGCGGGTCACGCCGCAGGTGAAGGTGCATCTGTCGGTGCTCCTCGCGCTCATGGCGTTGACGAAGACCGCGCAGTACTGGCTCGCCCAGTACAGCCTGGTGCTCTCGCGTCGGGGCGCGGTCGACGGCGCCACCTACACCGACATCAACGCGCAGCTGCCCGCGCTCCGGCTCCTCATGGTGATCTCGATCGCGGCGGCCGGGCTCTTCATCGTGAACATCTGGCGGCGGGGCTGGGTGTTCCCCGTCCTCGCGGTCGGCCTGTGGGCCTTCATCGCGATCGTGGTGGGCACGATCGTGCCGGCCGTCGTGCAGCGGTTCACGGTGCAGCCCAACGAGCTGTCGCGTGAGAAGCCGTACATCGCGCGCAACATCGAGGCGACCCGCGAGGCGTTCGGGCTCTCCGACGAGGACATCCGCATCGAGGACTTCAGCTACCAGCCGAAGTTGGAAGCGGGAGCGACCCGCGAGGAGTCGGCGACGCTCGGCAACGTCCGGCTGTACGACCCGCGGCCGGCCCAGGACGACTTCAAGGTCGACGAGGCCCGCTCGACCGCCTACGAGTTCGCCGACGTCGACGTCGACCGCTACCCGATCGGGCGGGAGAAGTCGAAGCCGATGCTCGTCTCGGTGCGCGAGCTCGACGAGGCCAACCTCCCGGACACCTCGTGGACGAGCCGCCACCTCGTCTACACCCACGGCTACGGGGTGGTGGCCGCGGCCGCCGACCAGGTCGACGGTGACCGGCCGAGCTACGTGCTGCAGGGAATCCCCCCCGAGGGCGAGATCCGGCTCGACGAGAACTACGCGCCCGTCTACTTCGGCGAGACGATGTCCGGTTACGTCGTCGTCGACACCAAGGTGCCCGAGCAGGAGGCCTCCGCCACCGGGAAGGGCCGCACGACGCGCTACGCGGGTGACGCCGGGATCCCCGTTTCCAGCTTCCTGCGCCGGTCGGCCCTGGCCCTGCGGTTCAGCGACTGGAACCTCCTCGTCTCGGGTCAGATCACCGACGAGTCCCGGCTCATCTTCGGTCGCTCGGTGGCGGAGCGGGTCCGGGCGGCGGCGCCGTTCCTGCGGTTCGACGCCGACCCGTACCCCGTCGTCGACGGCGGTCGGATCACCTGGGTGGTCGACGGCTACACGATCTCGTCCGATTACCCGTACTCGCAGTCGCTGCGGCCGAACGAGCCCCGGGGCTCGGGCCTCGACACCGATTTCAACTACGTGCGCAACTCGGTGAAGGCCACGATCGATGCCTACGACGGCACGATGCGCTTCTACGTCGTCGACGACTCCGACCCGATGATCCGCGCGTACGCCAAGGCCTTCCCCGACCTCTTCACCGACGGCAGCGAGGTGCCCGCCGGTCTGCGCTCGCACTTCCGCTACCCGGAGGATCTCTTCACCGCCCAGACCCAGCAGTACGCGCTGTACCACATCACCGATCCGGTGCAGTACTTCAACAAGCAGGACATCTGGGACGTCGTGCCGACCCCCGAGACCACGCTCGCGGTCCCGGGCACGACGCTGCCCGTCACCGGTGGGAACGACGGCGGGCGCAACACGACGCTCGCCCCGTCGGGGAGCCCGGCCCCGCCGCTCTACCTCACGCTCCAGGTGCCCGGTCGGGACGATCAGGAGTTCGTGCTGCAGCGGTCGTTCACGCCGCGGCGCAAGAACGGCATCCTCTCCTCGTTCATGTTCGCGTTGAACGACGGCCCCGACTACGGCAAGCTCGTGCTCTTCTCGGTCGCCGACTCGAGTGCACCGTCGAGCTTCAAGGCTGCGAGCGCGATCGAGTCCGACCAGTTCATCAGCAGCCAGTTCACGCTCCTCGGCCAGGGTGGCTCCTCGGTCGAGAAGGGCAACGTGCAGCTCGTGCCGATCGGCGATTCGATCCTCTACCTGCGGCCGATCTGGATCACGGGCGAAGGGCAGCAGCCGTATCCGCGCTACCGCTTCATCGCCGCCGTGGTCGGCGATCGCGCGGTGCTCGGCTACGACGTCGCCGACGTGACCGAGGCACTCCTCACCGGCGGCGAGACCCGGCTCCAGGCCGACGTCCGGGGTGGGCGGTCGATCAACGACGTCGGCCCGGACGGCGGGGGCGGCGGGTCGGGGCCAGGCACCACGACGACGACGGTGCCCACGACGCCGACGACCGGCCCGGCGGCCGACGCCACCGTGTCGCAGCTGCTGCAGACGGCCCAGCGGGAGTTCGCGGCCGCGGACGCCGCGCTGAAGGCCGGGCGCCTCGGGGAGTACGAGCAGCGCATCGCCGCGGCCCGGGCCGCGGTGAGCGCCGCGGCCTCGCGGGTCGACGCCGGTTCCTGATCGCGGTTCCGGACCGCGGCCCCCGACCCCGATTCCTGCACCCGGCTCCTGACCCCGGTCTGCTTCGGCTCGCGCCCCGGTCGGGGTCCGACCGGACGGCCCGGCGCGTCCGGGTGCCTTCCGATCGGGAGGGCCCGCAGGGCGATTGTTACTATGGCGGTAGTGGAAATCCCACCGGGAACACCCCCGGCGGGCGGGTTCCCCGGTCCCACGAGGAGGCACCCCCGATGTCCGTCTCCGGCATCGATCTCGGCAAGTACAAGCTCGGCTGGCACGACACCCAGAGCTACGTCTACGAGCCGAAGAAGGGCCTGAACCAGGACGTGGTGCGGGAGATCTCGCACCACAAGTCCGAGCCCGAGTGGATGACCAAGTTCCGGCTCGACGCCCTGAAGCGGTTCGAGCGCAAGCCGATGCTCGACTGGTTCGCCCGGAACATGCCCGACATCGACTTCGACGACATCTACTACTACCTGAAGCCGACCGAGGGGCAGGTGTCCGACTGGGACCTCCTCCCCGAGGAGATGAAGGCCACGTACGAGAAGCTCGGGATCCCCGAGGCCGAGCGGAAGTTCCTCGCCGGCGTGACCGCCCAGTACGAGTCCGAGGTCGTGTACCACAAGAACCGCGAGGACCTCGAGCGCCGCGGGATCATCTTCACGAGCATGGACCAGGCGCTCGTCGAGTACCCCGACATCGTCCGGCAGTACTTCGGAACCGTCATCCCGCCCGGCGACAACAAGTTCGCGGCGCTCAACTCGGCAGTGTGGAGCGGCGGCAGCTTCATCTACGTGCCGCCGGGTGTGCACGTCGAGATGCCGCTGCAGGCGTACTTCCGGATCAATGCCGAGAACGCCGGGCAGTTCGAGCGCACGTTGATCATCGCCGACGAGGGGGCCTCGGTCCACTACGTCGAGGGGTGCTCGGCGCCGGTCTACAGCACCGACTCGCTGCACTCGGCGGTGGTCGAGCTCGTGGCCCGGCCCGACGCGCGGATCCGCTACACCACGATCCAGAACTGGTCGCCCAACGTCTACAACCTGGTCACCAAGCGGGCCCGGGCCGAGGCCGAGGCCACGGTCGAGCGGATCGACGGAAACCTGGGCTCCAAGCTCAAGATGAAGTACCCCGCGGTAGCGCCCGCCGGCCCGAAGGCGCACGGCGAGGTGCTCTCGGTGGCGTACGCCGGGCCCGGTCAGCACCAGGACGCCGGGGCGAAGATGACCCACGCCGCGCCCGAGACCACCTCGGTCATCGACTCCAAGTCGATCAGCAAGGACGGCGGTCGCACCACGTATCGCGGCCTGGTGCGGGTCGAGGAGGGCGCGACGGGCGTGAAGAGCCACGTGCGCTGCGATGCGCTCATCCTCGACGACGAGTCCCGCAGCGACACCTACCCCTACATGGAGGTGGAGGAGAAGGACGCCCGCATCGGCCACGAGGCCACGGTCTCGAAGGTCGGGGACGACCAGCTGTTCTACCTGCGCAGCCGCGGGCTCACCGAGCAGCAGGCCACGGCCATGATCGTGAACGGTTTCATCGAGCCGATCACGAAGACGCTCCCGATGGAGTACGCGGTCGAGCTCTCCCGGCTCATCGAGCTCAACATGGAAGGTGCGGTGGGGTGAGCCTCCCCGCTGCGTTCGGTGCGGACGCGGCCCGGGCGCTCGGCGGACCCGACTGGCTCGGAGCGCGGCGGCTCGCCGCGATCGAGGATCTCGAAGCGGCGGCGTGGCCGACGGCCGCCGAGGAGATCTGGCGCTACTCGCGGATCGACGCCTTCGATCCCGACCGCTACCGCCCGTTCTCGGAAGCCGAGCTCGGTCCGGCCGGCGACGAACGGGCCCCGGGCGGAGGGCCGTGGGCGGCCGAGGCCGGTCGCCACGCGGCGGTGCTCGTCGTGCGCGACGGGCGCCTCGTGCACCACGAGATCGATCCCGAGCTGGAAGCCCGGGGGGTCCGGGCCGGCGGACTGGCGGCCACCGACGATCCCGTCGCCCGGGAACTGCTCGGTCGGGTCGCAGCCGACGGAGCCGACACGTTCACGATCCTCCACGACGCGTTCCTCGCGGGAGGCGCCTTCCTCCACGTCCCGGCCGGGGTTGCGGTGTCCGATCCCGTGCTCGTCCTCCACTGGTCGGAGGGCGAGGGCCGAGCGTCCTTCCCGCACACGCTCGTCGTCCTCGACGAAGGTGCCGAGGCGACGGTGCTCGAACGCTTCGGTTCGCCGGCCGGGGAGCACTTCGTCGACGCGGTCACCGAGCTCGTGGTGGGCGACGGCGCCCATCTCCGCTACCTGTCGGTGCAGGAGCACGGACCGCGCACCTGGCACCTCGGCTACCAGGCCGCCCGGATCGGCCGCGACGCGACCGTGCGCAGCTCGGCGGTGGCGCTCGGGGGCGACTACGCGCGCCAGCGCAGCGAGTCCCGGCTGGTCGGCCAAGGCGGCGCGAGCGACCAGCTGGCGGTCTACTTCGGTGACCGCGAGCAGATGCTCGACTTCCGCACGCTGCAGGATCACGACGCTCCGCACACCCACAGCGACCTGCTCTTCAAGGGTGCGGTCGAGGACGAGGCCTGCTCGGTCTACTCCGGGCTCGTGCGGCTGCGGCCCGATGCCCGCAAGGCGACGGCACTGCAGACGAACCGCAATCTCGTGCTCACCGAGGGGGCCCGGGCCGAATCGATCCCGAACCTGGAGATCGAAGCCAACGACGTGCGGTGCTCGCACGCCTCGACCGTCGGACCGATCGATGCCGATCAGCGCTACTACCTCGAGAGCCGGGGAATCACGCCGGCCGAGGCCGAGCGGCTCATCGTGCTCGGCTTCTTCGACGACGTCTTCGACCGGCTCCCGTCGGGTGCACTGACCCGGAGCCTGCGCTCGGCGGTCGTCGACAAGCTCGAGCACCGGAGGTCGGCTCGTGGCTGAGGTGCGCACGCTGTGCCGCACCGGCGAGATCGAACCGGGCTCGGCCCGCCGTTTCGATGTCGACGGGCACCGGATCGCTCTCGTGCGGATCGGTGACGACTTCCGGGCGGTCGGCGACCGATGCTCCCACGCCGACTTCTCCCTCTCCGAGGGCGAGGTGTGGCCCGAGGAGTGCACGATCGAGTGCCCGAAGCACGGCGCGACGTTCTCGCTCGTCACCGGCGAGCCGCAGACCCTGCCCGCGACGCGCCCGGTACCGGTCTACGAGGTTCGGGTCGCGGGCGACGAGGTGCAGGTGGTGCTGTCGTGAGCGAGTTGCGGATCGAAGGGCTGCGCGCCCGGGTCGCCGGCCACGAGATCCTCCGCGGGGTCGACCTCGTGATCGGCTCGGGCGAGGTGCACGCCATCATGGGGCCGAACGGATCGGGGAAGTCGACCCTCTCCCACGTGCTCATGGGCCACCCCGACTACGAGGTCACGGGCGGGTCGGTCACGGTCGACGGCACCGAGATCCTCGGACTTCCCACCTGGGAACGGGCCCGGGCCGGGCTCTTCTTGGCCATGCAGTACCCGGTGGAGGTTCCGGGAGTCCCGCTGGCCGCGCTCGTGGGCGCGGCGGCCGGCGAGGACCGCGCCGCCGCCGTCGAACGCGAGGCGGTGACGCTCGGGCTGCGGCCCGAGCTCCTGGCCCGCGGGGTCAACGACGAGTTCTCGGGCGGCGAGAAGAAGCGGGCGGAGACGGTGCAGCTCGCCGTGCTCCGACCGGCCTTCGCGTTCCTCGACGAGATTGACTCCGGCCTCGACGTCGACGGACTCCGAGAGGTCGCCCGCCGGGTTGCGGCCCTCGCCCGGACCGACGGGATCGGCGTCTGCGCGATCACGCACTACGCCCGACTGCTGGAGGACCTCGGACCCGACCGGGTGCACGTCTTCCTCGGGGGTCGGGTGGCCATGAGCGGTGGCCCCGAGCTCGCCGACGAGCTCGAGCGCGCCGGCTACGAGGCGCTCGCCCGTGACCTCGGTATCACCGAGGTGAGCGTGCGGCCCGCGTCCGTCGCCGATCCCTTCGGCGACCCGACGGCCGACCCGTTGGCCTGACCGGCGGCCCTGACCCGTTGGGGTCAGGACACGGTGGTCGGCGGGGCGACGGTCGTGGGCGGTGGGGGCGCCGTCGTCGATGGCGTGGTCGGTGGCGTGGTGGTCGGTGACGGCGGCCGGGTCGTCGGCGGGCTCGTCACCGGGGGTGCCGGCGGAGTGGTGACCGGCGGCGCCGCAGTGGCCGGCGGTCCGGGGGCGTACTGCACCGGCCCGACGTAGCGGTCACCGCGCGGCTTCGGGGTGCCGACGACGAAGACCGCGTCCCCGAGCTCCACGAGGTCGGGGAAGTAGTCGGCGACGTAGATCGGGATGCGGGCGCAGCCGTGGGAGGCGGGGGTGGTCGGGACCGAGGCGAGACCGTGCACGGCGATCCCGCCGTTGAAGAACACGGGGTTCCACATCTTGCCGAGCTTGCCTTCCTTCCAGCCCCGGTAGAACTCGTAGAACCGGAAGTCGCCGGTCGGCGTGACCGCGTACTGGCACCCGTCGGCTCCGCCGCAGA
This sequence comes from Actinomycetota bacterium, assembly GCA_046086225.1. Lineage (GTDB taxonomy): Bacteria > Actinomycetota > Acidimicrobiia > IMCC26256 > PALSA-610 > JBJSXF01. The sequence continues at coordinate 12,802 of JBJSXF010000171.1, forward strand.
AGTACTCGCCGTTGCCGGTCGAGGTCGTCGTGACGAGGACGGGCTGCCATCCCTGGAACACCGTGATCACCTGTCGGTCGAGATCGATCTCGACCCGGTTGCCTTCGCGTCGCGGTCGGGCGGGCGAGTAGCGGAAGCGGGTGAGGGCCCATTGGAGTGCCTTGTCGATGCGGCCGGTGCGGGGCTGGCCGACGTACTTCTGCACCGACACGACCGCGTCGTAGGTGCGCGAGTCGTAGACGCCGTCGACGGGTCCGGGATCGAAGCGCAAGGCCTTCATCCGGGCCTCGTAGGCCTTCAGCGTCGGGCCCGAGCCGCCCCAGCCGATCTCGCCGCCGGGATCGGGGAGCACGACAACGGCCGGTTGGCGGACGGCCGGGATGGTCGTGGTCGTCGTCGTGGGCCGGGTCACGGTGGTCGTGGGCCGGGCGCTCGTGGGGGTGGTCGGTCCGGCGCCGGCGTCGCTTCCACCGTCACCGGTGAGGACGAGGGCTCCGGCGCCGACGAGGGTGACGACCGCCCCGACGGCCGTGCCGATGATCCCGCGACGACGGCGGCCACGGCGCGCGGCGAGGCGCTCGGCGCGGGAAGGGTCGTTGTCGGGGGAGTCGGGCCCGTCCACCGCCTGGGATCGTACCCAGCGACCCGCTCGATCAGTGCGTCGGCTGCGCCTCGGACTCGATGAGGGCGGCGAGCGCGGCATCGGACACCGCTGCGCTGCGCAGATCGAGGAGGAAGTCGACGACCTCGGTCGCCGCCACGAGGTCACGGGCCGAGAAGCGCTCCAGGGCCTCGTCGATGATGCTCACCAGACCGGGCTTGTCCATCGCATCACCTCTCGCTCGGCGTCGGCAGAGTGGCCGACGGCTTCAACATACCCCCTGCCCGGGACATTCCCGTCGCAGGTCATCCGGCTTCGGCGCCCGCCTCGTCGAGGCCCTGGGTCAGGGTGTTCCAGGCCAGCGTGGCGCACTTGATGCGGACCGGGAACTTCACGACACCTTGGAGGGCCTCCAGATCCCCGAGGCGCACCCCCTCCAGTTCGGCGGCGAGGTCATCCCCCGACTCGCCTTCGAGCTTCGATTCGTGGATCGACATGAGCGCCTTGAACGCCCGGACGAGCCGGCGCACCTCGGTGACCGGCTTGCCCTTCACCGCGGCGCTCATCATGGACGTCGAGGCCTGGCTGATCGAGCAGCCCTGACCCGAGATCTTGATGTCGCGGACCGTGCCGTCGTCGGCGAGATCGAGGAAGAGCACCACCTCGTCGCCGCAGAGCGGGTTGAACCCCTCCACCCGGTGGGCGGGCGGGGCGGGCAGCTCGCCGCGGTTCCGGGGCGACCGGTAGTGGTCGAGGATGATCTCCCGGTACAGGTCTTCGAGGCCGGCCATCGCTCCCGATCCTACGGTGCGCGTCGGTCAGGCGCCGAAGAAGGCGCGGACCTTGTGCAGGCCCGCCACGAGCGCATCGACGTCGTCGGTGTCGTTGTAGACGTAGAAGGACGCTCGGCTCGTGGCCGGCACGCCGAGGTGGCGCATGAGCGGCTTGGCGCAGTGGTGCCCGGCCCGGACGCACACCCCGTCCTCGTCGAGGAACTGGGAGACGTCGTGGGCGTGGATGCCGTCGAGCAGGAACGAGATCGCCCCGCCCCGCTCGTTCGTGTCGGTCGGTCCGTAGACGGTGATCCCCGATCCGAACTCGGCCTCGAGTGCGGCGAGGGCGTACGCGGTGAGGGCCACCTCGTGCTCGCGCACCGCATCGAGGCCGAGGGCGTCGAGGTAGTCGACGGCGGCTGCCGCCCCGATGGCCTCGACGATGGCGCCGGTGCCCGCCTCGAACTTCCAGGGCACGTCGTTGGCGGTGAACCCGTCGAGGCGCACGTCGCGGATCATCTCGCCGCCGCCGAGGAAGCACGGCATCGACTCGAGCAGTTCGCGGCGGGCCCACAGCGCGCCGATGCCGCTCGGTCCGAGCATCTTGTGGGCCGAGAAGGCGAGGAAGTCGGCACCCCAGTCCTGCACGTCGGTGGCGAGGTGGGGCACGAACTGGCAGCCGTCGACGAGCACCTTGGCCCCGGCGGCTCGGGCCGCCGCAACGAGCATCGGGATGTCGTTGAGCGTGCCGAGCACGTTCGACATCGCGGTGATCGCGAGCAGCTTGGCGCCGTCGAGGGTCTCGGCCAGTCGGGACACGTCGAGGTGGTACCCGTCGGTGACCGGGAGCCACCGCAGCTCGATTCCCCGCTCGGCGGCGAGCATCTGCCAGGGCACGATGTTGGCGTGGTGCTCCATGACGCTGAGCACGACCGCGTCACCGGGTCGGAGCTCGGCCCGGCCCCACGTGTGGGCGACGAGGTTGATGGCCTCGGTGGCGTTGCGGGTGTAGACGATCTCGGCCGGCTCGGTCGCGTTCACGAAGCGGGCGAGCCGGGCCCGGGCCTCCTCGTAGGCGGAGGTCGTCTCCTCGGCGATCGTGTAGACGCCACGGTGGATGTTGGCGTAATGGGTGCGGTAGACGTGGTCCATCGCGGCCAGCACGGATTCGGGCTTCTGGGCGGAGGCGGCCGAGTCGAGGTAGACGAGGCGACGACCCTTCACCTCCCGTCCGAGGATCGGGAAGTCGCGCCGGATCGCGGCAACGTCGAGCGTCACGCGGCCGTCTCCCGGAAGGCCTCGAAGCCGCGCGCCTCGACCTCGGCCGCGAGCTCGGGACCGCCCGAGGCGACGACGCGTCCGCCGACGAGCACGTGCACCCGGTCGGGCACGAGGTGCTCGAGCAGCCGCTGGTAGTGGGTGATGGCGAGCACGGCGAGCGCCGGACGGGTCGAGCGGACCTCGGCGATGCCGGCGCCGACCTTGCGCAGGGCGTCGATGTCGAGCCCCGAGTCGGTCTCGTCGAGGACGGCGACGACCGGCTCCAGGAGCGCCATCTGCAGCACCTCGTTGCGCTTCTTCTCGCCCCCCGAGAAGCCTTCGTTCAGGTAGCGCTCGGTGAAGCGCGTATCCATGCCGAGGCGCTTGGTCCACTCGATGAGCTTCAGGCGGACCTCGAGCACCGAGTAGTCGTCGATGCCGGTGCGCCGGGACATCGCCTGGCGCAGGAAGTTGAGCACCGACACCCCGGGGATCTCCTCGGGGTGTTGGAAGCCGAGGAACAGCCCGCGGGCGGCCCGATCGTCGGGCCCCTCGTCGGTGATGTCCTCCCCGCCCAGCAGGATCCGGCCGGCGGTGACCTGGTAGACGGGGTTGGCGAGGAGGGTGCTGGCGAGTGTCGACTTGCCCGAGCCGTTCGGACCCATCAGGGCGTGTACCTCGCCCTCGCGGACCTCGAGCGAGACGCCGTGCAAGATGGGCGTGCCGTCGACGCTCACGTGGAGGTCGCGGATCTCGAGGGCGGGTGCGGTCACGGACCCATCCTAAATAATCACTATCCGGGTAGTGGAAATCACGCGCCGGGTTCGGCACCCGGATCGGGGGTCAGGCGAGGAGCCCGGCGACCCGGTCGGGCGACTGAGCCGGAAGGTCACCAGCCCCGTTCGACCCACTCGTCGAGATGCGGTCGCTCGGTGCCGATCGTGGTGTCGAGGCCGTGGCCGGGGAGCACGAGCGTGCCCGCCGGCAGCGTGAACAGGCGCCGGTCGACCGACGTGACGATCTGCGCGAAATCGCCGCCGGGGAGCGACGTGTTGCCGACCCCGCCGGGGAAGAGGGTGTCCCCCGAGAAGCAGATCGGGTGGTCCTCGAGCACGAAGCAGGTGGAGCCGGCGGTGTGGCCGGGCGTGTGGACGGCGCGCAGCCGCAGGTCGCCCACCGCGAAGACGGCGTCGTCGTCGATCGTCTCGTCGTAGGCGGGGAGCATCGCGGCGTCCTCCGCCGCGACGGCGACGTCGATGCCGGCGTCGCGGACGGCGGTGACGGCCTGGATGTGGTCGAAGTGGCCGTGGGTCGTGAGCACCCGGCGGACGCCGGTCGCCCGGCACACCTCGAGGAGGAGGTCGTGCTCGTTCGCGGCGTCGATGAGCGCCGCCTCGCCCGATCCCTTGGCCCGCACGACGTAGACGTTGTTCTCGAACGGTCCTACCACGAGCTTGTCGATCCGCACGGTGGCGGTCTCGTAGTGGGCGGGCCGGGCCGTGATCGCCACGCCGCCACGGTACCGGCGGTCCCGATCGGGCCGGGGTGCCGGGACCGGCCGTCCATTGGGGTGCTGCCGGGGGAGTCCACTAGCGTCCGGCCTCCCGTCGGCGCGCCGCGCTCACGGGGTGGGGACCGGGGCCACCGAGGCCCGTCCGGCCCCGCGGACCTGCGGACACGGAGCCATGGATTTCGCCGACACGCCTACCGAGGCGGCCTTCCGGGAGGAGGTCCGCGGCTGGCTCGCGGAGCACCTCGTCGGGGAGTTCGCGGCACTCGGTCCCGGCGGCGGTCCGGCCGACGAGACGGGCTGGGACGTCCGGCTCGAATGGGAGCGGATCCTCGGCGCCGACCGGTGGGTCGGCCTCTCGTGGCCCGAGGAGCACGGTGGTCGTGGAGCGGGGCTCGCCGAGCAGATCATCTTCAGCGAGGAGTACGCGAAGGCGCAGGCGCCGGCGCGGGTCTCGTTCTTCGGCGAGGGGCTCTTCGCCCCGACGCTCATCCAGTTCGGCACGCCCGAGCAGAAGCAGCGGTTCCTCCCGGCGATCCAGCGGGTCGAGGAGCTGTGGTGCCAGGGCTTCTCGGAGCCGAACGCGGGCAGCGACCTCGCCAACATCCAGACGCGCGCCGTCCTCGACGGCGACGAGTGGGTGATCGACGGTCAGAAGGTCTGGACGACGCTCGCGCACCGGGCCGACTGGTGCTTCGTCGTGTGCCGCACCGATCCCGAGTCGAGCGGTCACCACGGCCTCTCCTACCTGCTGTGCCCCGTTGACCAGCCCGGGGTCGAGGTGCGGCCGCTCCGCCAGATGACGGGCAGCGCCGAGTTCAACGAGGTCTTCTTCGATGGTGCCCGCACGGCCCGCGAGAACGTCCTCGGCCCGGTCGGCGAGGGGTGGAAGGTCGCGATGGCGACCCTCGGCTTCGAGCGGGGCACCGCGTTCCTGTCGTCGCAGCTCGGGTTCGAATCGGAGTTCGCGAGCCTGGTCGCCGAGGTCCGCGCCCGGGGCCGGGCCGACGATCCGGCTCTGCGCGACGAGCTGGCCCGCAGCTACGCCGGGCTCCAGGTCATGCGCTACAACGGCATGCGCATGCTCACGAACCTCGTGCACCGGGGCGTCCTCGGACCCGAGTCGAGCATCGGCAAGCTGTTCTGGACGACGTGGCACCGCAACTTCGGCGAGACGGCGGTGCGGGCGCTCGGCGCCGACGCCCTCCTCGTCGAGGATGCGCCGGGCTACGAGCCCGACCCCTTCGAGCAGATCTTCCTCTCGAGTCGGGCGGAGACGATCTACGCCGGCTCGAGCGAGATCCAACGCAACATCATCGGTGAACGAGTTCTCGGCCTGCCGAGAGAACCGCGATAGGGAGCACAGACACATGAACTTCGCCTTCTCCGAGGAGCAGGAGGAGCTCCGCCGTACCGTGCGGCAGTTCCTCGAGTCCAAGTCGCCCGAGACCGAGGTTCGGCGACTCATGGAGACCACCGAGGGCTACGACCCCGCCGTGTGGCAGCAGATGGGTCAGGAGCTCGGGCTCCAGTCGATCGCCATCCCCGAGGAGTACGGGGGGCAGGGCTTCACGTTCATCGAGCTCGGCATCGTGCTCGAGGAGATGGGCCGGGTGCTGCTGTGCGCCCCGTACTTCTCCTCGGTGGTGCTGGCCGCGGGCGCGATCCTCAACGCGGCGACCGAGGCCGAGAAGGCCGAGCTGCTGCCCGGTATCGCGAGCGGCGAGACCATCGCGACCCTCGCCTTCACCGAGCCGTCGGGCAAGTGGGATGCCGCCGGCATCACGATGGAGGCGACGCCCGCCGGTGACGGCTGGACGCTCTCGGGCGAGAAGATGTTCGTGCTCGACGGTCACATCGCCGACCTGATCGTCGTTGTCGCTCGTACCGCGGGCACGGCCGGCACCGACGGCATCTCGTTCTTCGCGGTCGACGGCGCCGCCGCCGGGCTCACCCGAACGGCGCTGGCCACCATGGACATGACCCGCAAGCAGGCCCGGCTCGAGTTCGCGAACGTGCCCGCTCGTCTGCTCGGCACCGTCGGTGCGGGCTGGCCCGCCCTCACCAAGACGCTCGACCAGGCGGCCGTGGCCCTCTCGAACGAGATGGTCGGCGGCGGTCAGATGGTTCTCGACATGTCGGTCGAGTACGCCAAGGTCCGCGTGCAGTTCGGTCGCCCGATCGGCTCGTTCCAGGCCATCAAGCACAAGTGCGCCGACATGCTGCTCGAGGTCGAGTCGGCCAAGTCGGCGGCGTACTACGCGGCGTGGGCGGCGGCCGAGGACAACGACGAGCTGCCGGTGGTGGCATCGCTCGCCAAGGCCTACTGCTCGGAGGCGTACTTCCACGCGAGCGCCGAGAACATCCAGATCCACGGCGGCATCGGCTTCACCTGGGAGCACCCGGCGCACCTGTACTTCAAGCGGGCGAAGTCGTCGGAGATCTACCTGGGTGACCCGACGTACCACCGCGAGCTGCTCGCGCAGCGCATCGGCATCTGACCGACGAGCTCGTCGTCGCGTCGTTCAACGCCCACTGGGGCGTCGGGCGTACCGGCGCGACCCGGGCCCGGCGCTTCGACGTCGCGGCGGTCGTCGCCGGATTCGACGCCGACCTCGTCGTCGTGCCCGAGTCCTGGCGTTCACCGGCGGGGGCGGGCATCCTCGACCCGCTGGCCGAGCTCGGCTACCGGGTCGAGTCGCGGCCGTTCATGGCCCTCGCCGACCGGCGCCGTCGGGCTCGGCACGAGGGGGTCGTGCCCGCCGACGGCATCTGGGAGCTCGCGATCTGCACACGGCTTCCGGTCCGCGCCGTGCGGACCATCCCGATGGGGCGCGTACCGGGTGATCCGGCGGGGGCGCGTGAGGCACTGTCGGTGACGGTGGTCGTCGGCGCCCGTGAACTCGACGTCGTGGGGCTGCACTCGTCGTCCCGGGTGCACCTCGGCGGATCGATCGCGCACCTGCGGCGGCTCCGCCGGGAGATCGCGGCGGGCGCGTCACGAGCCGACATCGTGGCCGGCGACTTCAACCTGTGGGGGCCGCCGGTCGCGGCGGTCATGCGGGGCCGGCGCCGCGCGGTCCGCGGGCGCACGTACCCGGCGCATCGCCCGCACAGCCAGATCGATCACGTGCTCGTACGCCGCGCGATCGATGTCGTCGCGGGGCGAGTGCTCGATGCGACGCCATCCGACCACCGACCGATATGGGCGCGTCTGCGGCTCGGGCCCGATCCCGGCACCGGGTAGGGTCGGGCCATGGCCGCGGAACCGGCGCCCGCAACGGGCCACCGCCGGGCCCGGGTGGTTCGCTCGCAGATTCCCCTGCGCGAGCGGATCGGTCGGGTCATCCGATCCCGGGAGCTCCTCGTCGGGATGATCCGCAAGGAGCTGAAGGTCAAGTACAAGAACAGCGTCCTCGG
>JBJSXF010000172.1:0-21922 GCA_046086225.1 Actinomycetota bacterium
GGGTCAGCGGTCCCGGCGGGCCCGCCGCCTGGAGATCCGATCGTCGGACTCGTCCTACAGGGCCTAGGCGAAGGTGGCGTCGGTGTCCACGGCATCGAGTGCCCGCTCGAGTGCGAGCAACTCCGACGGGGTGCCCTGCACCTGGGGTCCGGTGAACCAGCGGCGAGCGGACACGATCCACCAGAGGCCGACCAGCACGAAGAGCGTCACGACGATGGGGCCGGTGAAGTTGACGTTGCTCGAGTGGAACACCGTCACGGCGTCCGCGCCGGTGCCGGTGACCGTCTTCCCGGTGACGGGCCAGAAGGGCCAGAAGGGCGGCGCGAAGAAGAGGATGGTCACGAATCCCACCCAGACCAGTGCCGTCCAGCCCACCACCCGGCTCCAGCGGCCGAGGTGCCAGTCGCCCGGGCGGAAGTCGGGCGCGGTCAGCCGCAGGTAGATCGGGATGCCGTAGGCGATGTAGAGGCCGACCACGCACATACCGGTGAGTGCGAAGAACGCGACCGAGTACTCGTTCGCCTGGACGAGGGAGAGCGAGCCGAGCAGGAGGGCGAGCGCCACCCCGAGCCAGACCGAGTTCGTCGGGGTGCGGGTCCGGGGATTGATCCGGTGCCAGATCCGGTGGCCGGGCACCGCGCCGTCGCGCGAGAACGCGTAGATCATGCGCGAGTTGGCGGTGACGGAAGCCATGCCGCAGAAGTACTGACCGACGATCGAGATGAGGATGAGGAACTTGGCGCCGACGCCCCCGATCGGGTCGGCGAGCGCATTGGCCCCACCCGTCGCGTAGAAGCCGTCGCGGCCGAGGATCAGCGAGGCGAAGGTGCCGGGCGGCGTCGCTTGGATCATGGCCAGGTTGAGCAGCAGGGCCCCGATGGCCGACACGTAGATCGACCGGACGATCGCGATCGACGCGCTGCGACCCGCTTCGTGCGTCTCCTCGCTCACGTGGGCGGACGCGTCGAAGCCGGTGATTGTGTACTGGGCGAGCAGTAGGCCGATGAAGGCCACGTAGATGCCGGGGACGCGGCTGCCGGACCCGGCATTCGTCCAGCCCGTCCCGTTGTTCCAGGCGGTGAGGAACGAGAGTCCTTCGCGTTGGTCGGGCACCACGAGGAGGAACCCGATGATCACCGCGACCCCGAAGACGTGCCACCAGACGCTGACGTGGCTCAGGAAGCGCACGAGGCCGACCCGGAAGGTGTTCAGCACACCGTGACTGATGAGCACGATCGCGTAGATCAGGAAGATGCCGCGCGGGGTGAGCCGGTACCCGGCGTCGTACATCGAGATGAAGTACCCGATGAAGAGGGCGAGGGCGTAGTCGACCGAGGCGATGATCCCGATCTGGCCGATGAGGTTGAACCAACCGGTGAACCAGCTCCACATCGCGCCGTTGCGGCGGGCCAGCTTTGCCGACCAGTAGTAGAGGCCGCCCGCGGTCGGGTACACCGAGACGATCTCGCCCATCGCCATGCCGACGAGGAGCGAGAAGAAGCCGACGACGATCCAGCCGAGGAGGATCATTCGGGGCCCGCCCGCGAGCCCACCGAGGTAGTAGGTGGTGATCGCGCCGGCGAGGATCGAGATGATCGAGAAGCTGATCGCGAAGTTGGAGAACCACGAGAGCCGCCGCCGGAGCTCCTGGGCGTACCCCAGCTCGTGGAGACGGGCCCGGTCGGCATCGATCCCGGCCGGTGCGGTGGATCCCCCGGAGGTCGTCATCGGGAGATCATGGCGGTTCCGGCGGGCGGGGTGGCGGAGGGAGTGGGATTCGAACCCACGGAAGGTTTCCCCTCACACGCGTTCCAGGCGTGCCGATTCGTCCGCTCTCGCATCCCTCCGGCGACCCCGCGCCGGCTTCACGGTGGTCCGCTCGCAGCCGGGACCAGGCGACCCGGCGGCACCCGAACGCTTCCGCTGAGAGCTGCTTCCTTCCGGACCTGACTCGGTTCACGGGCGCTCGTCGCGCCGGACCCGGACCGGCGCGAGCGGACCGACGGAGAGATTAGCCCGCGTCGGTAGCCTCTCTCCTCGTGGCGTCGCAGAGCCTCTACCGCAAGTACCGGCCGCAGCGCTTCGCCGAGCTGGTGGGCCAGGAGCACGTCACGACCGCGTTGCGCAACGCCGTCCGTGAGGACCGGGTCGGGCACGCATACCTCTTCTCGGGGCCGCGCGGCACCGGCAAGACCACCTCGGCCCGCATCCTGGCCCGCGCCCTCAACTGCCTCGACCTCGGGGCCGAGGGCGAGCCCTGCGGCACCTGCGCCAACTGCGCGGCGGTGGCCGCCGGCGCGTTCTACGACCTGGTCGAACTCGACGCCGCGTCGAACCGCCGGGTCGAGGACGTCCGTGATCTCATCCAGGGCGTCCACCTCGGCATCGGCGCCTCGAGCCGCCGCAAGGTGTACGTGCTCGACGAGGTGCACATGCTCACCGCCGACGCGTCGAACACGCTGCTGAAGACGCTCGAGGAACCGCCCGCCCACGTGGTGTTCGTGCTGGCCACGACCGATCCGCAGAAGGTCCTCCCGACCATCCGGTCGCGCACCCAGCACTTCGAGTTCCGGCTCCTCACCCACTCCGAGCTCACCGGCCACCTCGCCGACGTCATGACCCGCGAGGGAGTCGCCGCCGAGACCGAGGCGCTCGAGGTCGTCGCCCGGCAGGCGGCGGGCTCGGTGCGCGACGCGCTGTCGGCCCTCGACCAGGCCCTCGCCCTCGGTGGTGGCCGGCTCGACGCCGAAGCCGTCCGCGAGGCGTTCGGTGGCTCGCCGGTCGAAGCCCGCCTCGCAGTGCTCGAGGCCGCGACCCACGAGGACGTCGCGGGCACGCTCGCCGCCGCCCACGATCTGCTCCACGGCGGCCGCGACCCGCGGCGCGTGGCCGAGGAGCTGCTACGCACGCTGCGCGATGCGTTCCTCCAGGTGAACGCGGGCGGCCGGGTGCCCTACGAAGGTCCGCCCGAGGAAGCGGCCCGGCTCGCCGAGCTGGCCCGGGAGATGGGCAACCCCGCGCTCGTGCGCGGGATCGAACTCCTCGGCCAGGTGATCGCCGACGTGCGGGGTCCCGGGGTGGCGGATCCGCGACTCGTGCTCGAGGTCGCGCTCGTGCGCATGGCCCGGCGCGAAGCCCGCACCCGCGAGGAGACGTTGCTCGAGCGCATCGAACGGCTGGAGCAGCGACTGGCGAGCGGCGCGCCGATCGGGGGCGCGCCGGTCGGTCCGGCCCCGGATCCCGGCGCCCCGACGCCCCCGGCGAGCGGGCCCCGGCTCGCGCCGCGGCCGCGGCACACGAAGGCAGCCGCCGAGCCGCCCGTTGCCGCATCCCCCGAGCCGAGCGGCGAACCGGTCGGCGAACCCGCGGCGGAGTCCGGGCCGGACGCCGAGGGCGGGGCCGAGCCGTCCCCCGATGCCGACGGGGCCGCCGCACCCAACGGGGCGGCCGGGTCGACGGCAGGGGGAACCATCGAGCTCGACGACGTCCTGACCGCCTGGCCCGAGGTGCTCGCCGCGATGAAGGCGCCGGTGCGAGCCGCGATCGGCGTCGCCCAGCCGGTGGCGGTCGAGGACGGTGACATCGTCGTGTTCGGGGTCGCCGAGCCGGCGTTCCGGGCCGCGAACGATCGATTCCGCAAGGAGGCCGACGCGATCAAGGAGTCGCTCGGCGCCCGCCTCGGCTCGGCGCCCCGGCTCCGGGTGCGGCCCCACGACTTCGGCGACCGGGATGCGTTCCGGAGTCCGGAGCCGCCGCCCGTCGACGACGCCCCGCCCGACGAGCTCGACGCCGACGAGCTCGAGGATCTCGTCCCGGCCGATGACGCGCCGCCCGATTCGATCAGCCGCCTCCAGGCCGCGCTCGGCGCCGAGGTGATCGAGGAGCGCCCTCGGTGACCGGGGGGCGGCGGTGACCGCAGCGTACGAAGGTGCGGTGCAGACGCTCATCGACGAGCTCGGCCGCCTCCCCGGGGTCGGACCGAAGTCGGCCCAGCGCATCGCGTTCCACCTCCTGAAGGTCGACGCGGTCGACGCCCGGCGGCTCGCCCGCGCGATCGAGGACGCCAAGGCGCGGGTGCGCTGGTGCACCCGGTGCTTCAACATCGCCCAGGAGGAGCTCTGCCAGTTCTGCCGGGACGAGCGCCGTGACCCTGCGGTCGTCTGCGTGGTCGAGGATCCCCGCGACATCGTGGCGATCGAGCGCACGACCCGCTTCTCCGGCCGGTACCACGTGCTCCAGGGTGCGATCTCCCCGATCGAGGGGATCGGCCCGGAGCAACTGCGGGTGAAGGAGCTCCTCGCCCGCATCCCCGCCGAGGGAGTGCAGGAGGTGATCCTCGCCGTGAACCCCAATATCGAAGGTGAGACGACGGCGCTCTACCTCGCCCGGCTGCTCCAGCCGCTCGGCATCACCGTCACCCGGATCGCGAGCGGTCTGCCGGTCGGTGGCGACCTCGAGTACGCCGACGAGCTGACCCTCGGCCGTGCGCTCGAGGGTCGCCGGGAGGTGGGCGCGTGAGCCCGGCGGGAGCCGACGGTCCGATCCGGCCCGTGGTCGGTCACGACTCGACGCTCGAGCTCGAGGGGCTCGGGCCGATCGTCGCCTGGCGCACGCTCGTCGACGGGGATCGCACCCCGACCGAGCGGATCACGGCCGGCATCGCCGAGATCGAGGTGGGCGCACCGGTCGACGGCGCTCGGCACCACCACGCCGATCCCGAGCTCTACTACTTCATGGAGGGGCACGGCGCCGTTCACCTCGACGGCGAGGAGCACCCGGTCGAGCCGGGCTCGTTCGTCTACGTGCCCGGGGGCACGTGGCACTTCGTACGCAACCTCGGCTCGGTCCCGCTCCGGTTCCTCTACGTGTTCGCGGTCGACCGCTTCTCGCAGGTCGAGTACGTCTTCGCCCCGGTCAGCCCGCCAGGAGCCGACCGAACGTCGGATTGAACCCGACGTTCCACACCCACAGTCCGCCGAGGAGCGCGGCGATGAGGGGGACGGGCGGGTGGAGCATCCGGGAGGCGAGCGCCGGCCGGACGAGCAGTGCGACGGCGGCGACGATCACGAGGATCCCCGCCGGGTTGTAGGCGACGGATGCCGCGAGATCGCCCCGCACCGCGGCGGTGCAGGCCCGGGTGATCCCGCAGAGCGGGCAGGGGATGCCCGTGGTCACCCGGAGCGGACAGACGAGCGGCGGATGCACCGGCAGGAGCGGCCAGACGGCCACTCCGGCGATGCCGGCGGCAACGATCGCCCGGGTTCGCGCCGCCGTCGAGAGCACCGTTACAGCGTACGCACCAGCGCGGCGTCGCCCTGGCCACCACCGCCGCAGAGCGCGGCCGCGCCGACCCCCCCGCCTCGGCGCCGGAGCTCGTTGACGAGCGTGATCACCACGCGGGTGCCCGACATGCCGACCGGGTGGCCGAGCGCGATCGCCCCGCCGTTCACGTTGACGAGGTCTTCGGAGATGCCGAGGTCCTTCATCGAGGCGAGGCCGACGGCGGCGAACGCTTCGTTGAGCTCGAAGAGGTCGACGTCCTTCACGTTCATGTCGACGCCCGCGAGCGCGCGCTTGATCGCACGCGACGGCTGGGTGAGGAGCGACGGGTCGGGTCCGGCGACCATGCCGTAGCCGAGGAGCTCGGCGAGCGGGGTGACGCCCAGCTCGGCCGCCTTCTCGCGGCTCGTCATGATCACGGCGGCGCCGCCGTCGGAGATCTGCGAGGCGTTGCCCGCGGTGATCGTGCCGTCCTTGGAGAACGCGGGGCGGAGGCCCGACAACGACTCGGCGGTGGTGCCGGGTCGCACGCCCTCGTCGGCGTCGACGACGAGCGGGTCGCCCTTGCGCTGCGGGATCGACACCGGCGTGATCTCTTCGGTGAAGCGACCCTCCTTCTGGGCGTTCGCGGCGCGCTCGTGCGATTTGGCCGCGGCGTCGTCCTGGGCCTCGCGGGTGATACCGCCGACCTGACCGACGTAGCTCTCGGTGCCGGCGCCCATGTGCACTGCGTCGAAGGCGCACCACAGGCCGTCGTGGATGAGGGAGTCGACGACCTCGCCGTGACCCATGCGGTATCCGGCTCGTGCGCCCGGGAGCAGGTAGGGCGCCTGGGTCATCGACTCCATGCCGCCCGCCACGACGACGTCGGCGTCGCCGTTCCTGATCATCTGGTCGGCGAGGTAGATCGCGTTGATGCCCGAGAGGCAGACCTTGTTCACGGTCATTGCGGGCACGCTCATCGGGATGCCGGCCTTGGCTGCGGCCTGCCGGGCGGTGATCTGCCCCTGGCCGGCCTGCAGCACCTGGCCCATGAGCACGTAGTCGACCTGGTCGGCGGCGATGCCGGCCCGCTCGAGCGCGCTGCGGATGGCAATGCCGCCGAGGTCCATTGCGGTCAGGCCCGCGAAGGCCCCCGAGAGCTTCCCGATCGGCGTACGTGCCGAGCCGACGATCACCGAACCCGTCATGGGGGACTCCTCCGCGAAGTGACGGCCGGGGTTTCCGGCCCGGGCGGAGTGTAGGGAGCGGCCGCCCCGCCCCGCTAGGGACCGTCGGCGACTGCCCCGGCTAGGTTTCGGCGCCATGACGACCGCCCAGATCAACGCCATCCGTGACGCAGTTCTCGCCGGGGCACCCGGCGAGGAGATCGCCGCCCTCCCCGTGCCGACGACCTCCCGGGGTGCGCTCGTGCGGGCCGACGAGCAGGGCATGTTCGAGGGGGTGGCCTCGGAGGACAAGGACCCCCGGCGCTCGATCCACGTCGAGGACTTCGCCCTCCCCGAGATCGCACCCGACGAGGCCTATGTCGCGGTGATGGCGAGCTCCATCAACTTCAACACGGTCTGGACCTCGATCTTCGAGCCGGTGTCGACCTTCGGCTTCCTGAAGCGCCTCGGCCGCGAGAGCACCTGGGGTGCCCGCCACGACCAGCCCTTCCACGTGATGGGCTCCGACGCGTCCGGCGTCGTGCTGCAGGTGGGCTCGGCGGTCCGTAACTGGAAGCCGGGCGACCGGGTCACCGTGCACTGCCTGCACGTCGACGACCAGGACCCGACCGCGCACGACGACTCGATGATGGCGACGAACCAGCGCATTTGGGGCTTCGAGACCAACTTCGGCGGTCTCGCCGACATCGCGGTCGTGAAGGCCAACCAGCTGATGCCGAAGCCTGCGCACCTCACCTGGGAGGAGGCGGCCTGCAACGCGCTGTGCAACAGCACGTCGTACCGCATGATCGTGAGCCGCAACGGCGCCCAGATCACCCAGGGTCAGTCGGTGCTCGTGTGGGGGGCCACCGGCGGCATCGGCGCCTACGCGGTGCAGTACGTGCTCAACGGCGGGGGGACGCCCGTCGGCGTCGTGTCGTCGGAGCGGCGGGCCGAGTTGCTCCGGGCCATGGGCTGCGAGCACGTCATCGACCGGCGGGCCGAGGGCTACAAGTTCTGGAACGACGCCGACGACGAGCAGGACCCGGCCGAGTGGCTGCGCCTGGGCAAGAAGATCCGGTCGCTCATCGGCACCGACGTCGACGTGGTGTTCGAGCACCCGGGCCGCCAGACGATGGGTGCGTCGGTCTTCGTCGCCCGCCGGGGCGGAATGGTCATCACCTGCGCGGCGACCAGCGGGTTCAAGATCGAGTACGACAACCGGTACCTCTGGATGAACCTGAAGACGCTGAAGGGTTGCCACTTCGCGAACTACCGCGAGGCGTGGGAAGCGAACCGGCTCATCTGCGAGGCGAAGATCCACCCGACCCTCTCGACCGTGTACCCGCTCGCCGAGACCGGTGAGGCCGCCCTCGCCGTGCACGAGAACCGGGTGGAGGGCAAGGTCGGCGTGCTCTGCCTCGCCCCCGAGGAAGGGCTCGGCGTCACCGACGAGGCGACCCGCGAGCAGCACCTCGACCGCATCACGCTCTACCGGCGCTTCGGCGCCTGAGCGCCGACCGGGAGCCGTCGGGCGGGCGGCCCTACACTCCCGCCCCATGCTGCTCACCGAAATCGATCACGTCGCCATCGCCGTCAACGACCTCGAGGCCGCGATCGCCTACTACCGCGACACGTTCGGCTGCGAGGTCGAGCACCGTGAGGTCGTGGAGCGCGACGGCGTCGAGGAGGCGTTGCTCAAGGTGGCCGACTCCTACGTCCAGCTCCTCACGCCGACCCGGGACGATTCGCCGGTCGCCAAGTACCTCGCGAGCAAGGGTGAGGGTCTGCACCACGTCGGCTACCGCGTGCGGGACTGCGGCGAGGCGCTCGAGTCGGTGAAGGCCAACGGGCACCGGGTGATCGACGAGGAGCCGCGGCCGGGCAGCCGGGGCACGACCGTCGCGTTCGTGCACCCCAAGGGCTCGCTCGGCACGCTCATCGAGCTCGTCCAGGAGTAGGCGGGGCGCAGGCCCTCGCTAGCCTGCCCGCCATGCCGGACACCCCCCGCACGATCGAGGACCGCATCGCTGCGCTCGAGCAGCTGAAGACGGAAGCGCACCAGCCCGGCAGCGAGGCATCGGTGCGCCGTCAGCACGACCGCGGCAAGCTCACGGCACGCGAACGGATCGAGCGCTTCCTCGATCCCGGCTCGTTCGTGGAACTCGATCAGTTCGCCCGCCACCGGGCCCACGGTTTCGGCATCGAGGACACCCGGCCCCTCACCGACGGCGTGGTCACCGGCTGGGGAACCGTCGACGGCCGCAAGGTGTTCCTCTTCGCCCAGGACTTCACGGTGTTCGGCGGGGCGCTCGGCGAGGTGTTCGCCGAGAAGATCCACAAGGTCATGGACCTCGCGGCATCGACGGGCGCGCCGTTCATCGGTCTCAACGACGGCGCGGGCGCCCGCATCCAGGAGGGCGTCGTCTCGCTGGCGATGTACGGCGGCATCTTCCACCGCAACGTGCAGGCCTCGGGCGTCATCCCCCAGATCTCGGTGATCCTCGGCCCCTGTGCCGGCGGCGCGGTCTACTCGCCGGCGATGACCGACTTCATCTTCATGGTGAAGGACACGTCGTACATGTTCATCACCGGCCCCGACGTCGTGAAGGCGGCCACCGGCGAGGACGTCACCCAGCAGGAGCTCGGCGGCGCCATGACCCACGCCACGAAGTCGGGGGTCGCCACCTTCGTGGCCGACGACGAGGACCGGTGCCTCGAGCAGGTGCGCTACCTGCTCTCGTTCCTCCCGGCGAACAACCTCGAGGACCCGCCGTACTTCGCGCCCGACGACGATCCCGAGCGTCCGTGCGACAGCCTCGTCTCGCTCATGCCCGACTCGGCCAACCAGGCCTACGACATGAAGCAGGTCATCGCCGATGTGGTCGACGACGGCGACTTCTTCGAGGTGTTCCCGTTCTGGGCGACCAACATCGTGTGCGGGTACGCGCGGCTCGACGGGCACGTCGTCGGCATCGTCGGCAACCAGCCCAAGATGCTCGCCGGCGCGCTCGACATCGATGCCTCGGAGAAGGCCGCGCGGTTCGTGCGCACCTGCGACGCCTTCAACATCCCGCTCGTGACCTTCGTCGATGTGCCCGGGTTCATCCCCGGCACGAACCAGGAGCACGAGGGCATCATCCGGCACGGAGCCAAGCTCCTCTACGCCTACTGCGAGGCGACCGTGCCCCGCATCCAGGTCATCACCCGCAAGGGCTACGGCGGTGCGTTCGTCGTCATGAACTCCAAGTCGATCGGCGCCGACATCGCCTACGCGTGGCCGTCGGCCGAGATCGCGGTGATGGACGCGAACGGTGCGGCCAACATCATCTTCCGCCGGGAGATCGAGGAGGCCGCCGATCCGGTCGCCCGCAAGGCCGAACTCGTGGCCGAGTACGCCGAGCGGTTCGCCAACCCGTACCAGGCGGCCGAGCGGGGCTACGTCGACGACGTCATCGACCCGCGCGACACCCGGCGGATGCTCATCCGCTCGCTCACGATGCTGCGCACGAAGCGGGAGCAGCTCCCGGCCCGCAAGCACGGGAACGGCCCCCTGTGAGTCCGTCCGGGTCGCAGCCGGCGAGCATCGAGGAGGTCGCGGCCGCGGTGGCCGTCGCTGCGGTGCTGCGGGCCCGACCGGTTGCGGCGGCGCCCGAGCCGGAGACGCTGAGCATGTGGGTCGAGGCCTCGCGACGGTCGGCCCAGCGGGCTCCGCTCCAGCGGGGACCCTGGCGGCTCTCGGGCCGGATCGGACGACGCGCCCGCACGTGATCCACGACGCCGAGCTCTTCACCGTCGGCCCCGACGAGGTCGTCGTCACGTTCCGGACCGACGACGAACGCGAGGTCACCACGACGGTCGGTGATCGCGGCGTGGTCACCCGGGGTCGGTACCACTCGGCTCGCGTGACCGGGCTCGAGGCGGGCGCCGAGTACTCCCTTTCGGTGGAGGGCGCGGCGGCGGGTCCGCTGCTGCCGGATCGGGTGACGACGCTCGCCGCCGCGCCCGGTCGGCTGCTCGCGACCGTCGCCACCGTCAACGACGTGCACTTCGGCGAGACCGAGTGCGGTCTGCTCGGCACCCCCGAGGAGGTCGGTCCGGTGTTCGCGGCCGGCCCCGACGAGGAGCCTTACCCCGAGGTGATGAACCGCGGCGCCATCGATGCGATCGAGCGGCTCGATCCCGATGTCGTCGTGGTGAAGGGTGACCTCACCGACCGGGGCACCGAGGAGGAGTACGCGGCCTTCCGCCGGGCCTACGGCCGTCTCGGCGAACGCCTCCACCACGTGCGGGGCAACCACGACGCCATGATCAGCCACGAGATCGCGGCCCACGGCCCGATCGCGGTCGAGGTGCCGGGTGCGACGCTGGCGGTGCTCGACACGGTGCGCCCGGGCAGCGAGAAGGGCCGGATCACCCCGCCGCAGCTCGACTGGCTCGATGCGCTCGCGGCATCCGCCACCGGTCCGGTGCTCGTGTTCGGGCACCACCACCCGTGGGATCCGGCCTCGGAGGATCGCAACGAGCGCTACTTCGGCATCAACCCCGATGACAGCGAGGCCCTGTGCGCGGTGGTGGCCCGCCGCGAGGCGATCGTCGGCTACTTCGCCGGTCACACCCACCGCAACCGCGTGCGTCGGTTCGCCGCGGCCCGTTCGGTACCGATCGTCGAGGTGGCCTGCGTGAAGGACTACCCGGGGGCGTGGGCCGAGTACCGCATCCACGAGGGCGGCTACACCCAGCTCACCCGGCGCATCGCCGCCCCCGACGCGATGGACTGGACCGAACGCACCCGCGGGATGTTCGCCGGCCTCTACCGCGACTACGCGCTCGGTGCGCTGTCCGATCGCTGCTTCACCGAGGTCTGCTGACGGTGGATGCCCTCGCCGGCCTGCGGGTCGTCGACGCCGCGGCGGTGTTCGCGGCGCCCGGTGCCGCCCGCTACCTCGCCGACTTCGGCGCCGACGTCATCAAGGTCGAGCCCCCGAGCGGCGACGGGGTGCGGCGCATGGGCTGGCTGCCGACCGACGGCTCCGACTCGTACATCTGGAAGCTCCTGGGCCGCAACAAGCGCTCGGTGGTCATCGACCTCAAGACCGACGCGGGGCGTGAGGCGTTCCTGCGCATCTGCGCCGGCGCCGACGTGCTCGTGGAGAACGCCCGACCCGGCACGTTCGAACGCCTCGGCGTCGGCCCCGACGTCGTGTGCGCTCGCAACCCGCGGCTCGTGATGCTGCGGGTCACCGGATTCGGCCAGGACGGCCCGTACGCGTCGCGGCCCGGGTTCGCCACGATGGCCGAGGGCATGAGCGGGTTCGCCTCGATCAACGGTGAGCCGGGCGGCGCCCCGCTGCTGCCCCCGGTCGCGCTCACCGACGAGGTGGCCGCGATCGCGGGTGCCTTCGCGGTGATGGTGGCATTGCGCCATCGCGACCGCACCGGCGAGGGCCAGGTCATCGACCTCAACCTGCTCGACGCCATCACCCAGGTGCTCGGGGCGCTGCCGTCGGCGGCGGCGCACCTCGGCTACGAACAGCCGCGGCTCGGCGCGGGCATCCCGTACACCGTGCCCCGGGGCACCTACCGGTGCGCCGACGGACGGTGGGTCGCGATCTCGACCTCGACCGATTCGGTCGCCCGGCGCGTCCTCGATCTCATCGGCGTCGGCGACGACACCCGCTTCGCGACCTTCGACGGTCGGGCCGCGCACCGGACCGAGCTCGACGAGCGGGTAGCGGCGTGGGTCGGGGCCCGGCCCTCCGACGAGGTCATGGCCGCGTTCGAGGCAGCCGACGCGGCGATCGCGCCCGTCTACTCGGTGACCGAGCTCATGGCCGATCCCCACGTGCGGGCCCGAGAGGTGTTCCGCGAGGTGGGCGGCATCGTGATGCAGGGGCCGATCGCCCGGCTGTCCCGCACCCCGGCCGAGCTGCGGTGGCCGGGGCGTCCGCT
This sequence comes from Actinomycetota bacterium, assembly GCA_046086225.1. Lineage (GTDB taxonomy): Bacteria > Actinomycetota > Acidimicrobiia > IMCC26256 > PALSA-610 > JBJSXF01. Next base: position 12,381 of record JBJSXF010000172.1, read on the forward strand.
CGGTGCGGACACCGAGGCGGTGCTCGGGGCCGACGATCCCTGGACGGCGGCGATCGACTCGACCGACGCGTCCGAGTAGCGGCTACGCGCCGGACGCGCCCGCGATCACGACGCGATCGGTTCCCGAACCACCCGGCGCGTCGAGGGCGTGCACGGCCCGGTCGACGAGCTCGGCCGCGTCGAGGGCGTGCTCGGGGTAGCAGGCGATCCCGGCCGAGACCGTGCACCGGGGACCGCCCGGCGCGGTGAGCAGGGCGCTGCGCACCCGGCGGGCCGCCCAGACCGCCCCCTCCTCGCCGGTGTCCTCGAGTACCGACGCGATGCGGCGTCCGTCGAGACGGAAGGAGGCGTCGCTCTCCCGGAGGGTCTGCAGCACGATCTCGGCGACGAGCGCGAGCGCGGCCTCGTCGGCCGCGGCATCGTCGATCGTGAAGCACACGACCGAGACCGGCTGGAGCGAGCGCCGGGCCGAGGCGACCTGCTGACGGGCGACGACGGTGAAGTGCTCGGCGGCGTACAGGCCGGTGGTGGGGTCGATGCCGTCGGGTGCGCCGCTCACACCGGGTTCATCGGCCGGTGGGGGCCCCGGTCTGAGGGTTCGCGCCCGATCGGTGGGCGGCGGCGAGCTCGGCGATGTCCCGCATGATGGCGGCGAGGCGGTAATCCTTCGGGGTGTAGACGCGGGCGACACCCATGTCGGCCAGGCGGTCGCGGTCGGCATCGGGGATGATCCCGCCCACCACCACCGGGGCGTCCACCCCGTCGGCCCGGAGCCGCTCGATGGTCTCGGGCACGAGGTCGAGGTGCGAGCCCGACAGGATCGACAGACCCACGATGTCGACGTCCTCGTCGCGAGCGGCGGCGGCGATCTCGGTCGGGGTCAGGCGGATGCCCTGGTAGACGACCTCGATGCCGGCGTCCCGGGCCGCAACCGCGATCTGCTCGGCGCCGTTCGAATGGCCGTCGAGCCCCGGCTTACCGACGAGCAGGCGGATCGGTCCGCCGGACTGCTCGGCGAGGTCACGGACGCGGATCCGCACCTCCTCCATCTCGGCGCCGGGCTTGGCCGCCACCGATCCGACGCCGGTCGGGGCCCGGTACTCACCGAACACCTCGCGCAGTGCACCCGCCCACTCGCCGACCGTGCCTCCCACCTCGGCCAGGGCGACGGTGGCGGGAACGAGGTTCTCGTCGGTGGTCGCGGCGGCGCGGAGGCGGTCGACCGCCGCGGCCACCGCGTCGGCCTGACGGGCCGAGCGCCATTCGGCGATCGCGGCGACGTGCTCGCGCTCGACGGCGGGATCGACGGTCACGATCCCGCCCCGCTTGGCGATGTCGGCCAGCGGGGAAGGCTCGCTCTCGGTGAAGCAGTTGACGCCGACGACCTTCAGGTCGCCCGACTCGATGCGGCGCACGCGCTCGGCGTGCGACTGCACGAGCCGACCCTTCATGGCGTCGATCATGGCGAAGGAGCCGCCCCCCTCGAGCACCCAATCGAGCTCGGCCTGCGCGGCCTCGCAGAGCTCGTCGACCTTGCGCTCGATCACGACCGAGCCCTCGAAGAGATCGCCGTAGTCGAGGAGGTCGGACTCGAGCGCGAGCACCTGCTGGATGCGCAGCGACCACTGCTGATCCCAGGGCGTGGGGAGGCCGAGCGCCTCGTTCCAGCACGGCAGCTGTACGGCCCGGGCCCGGGCGTCGCGCGAGAGGGTCACGCCGAGCATCTCGATCACGATGCGCTGGAGGTTGTTCTCGGGCTGCTCCTCGGTGAGCCCGAGCGAGTTCACCTGCATGCCGTAGCGGAAGCGACGCAGGCGTTCGTCGGTGACCCCGTAGCGCTCGAGCCCGATGCGGTCCCAGAGGCGGGTGAAGGCCCGCACCTTGCAGACCTCCTCGACGAAGCGGATGCTCGCGTCGAGGAAGAACGAGATGCGCCCGAACACCTCGGGGAACTCGTCCTCGGGCACCTGCCCCGACTCGCGTACGGCGTCGAGCACCGCGATGGCGTTGGCGAGGCCGAACGCGAGCTCTTGCACGGGCGTGGCGCCCGCCTCCTGCAGGTGGTACGGGCAGACGTTGATCGGGTTCCACTTGGGCACGTGGCGCACGGTGTGGGCGACGAGGTCGACGGTGAGCCGCTTCGATGCGTCGGGCGGGAAGATGTACGTGCCGCGGGAGAGGTACTCCTTCAGCACGTCGTTCTGAGTGGTGCCCGAGAGCCGGTCGTGGGGGATGCCCTGCTCGTCGGCGAGGGCGACGTACATCCCGAAGAGCCACATGGCGGTGGCGTTGATGGTCATCGACGTGTTCATCTCGCCGAGCGGGATGCCGTCGAAGAGGGTGCGCATCTCGCCGAGATGCGGCACGGGTACGCCGACCTTGCCCACCTCGCCCCGGGCGAGGGGCTGGTCGGGGTCGTAGCCGGTCTGGGTCGGCAGGTCGAACGCGACCGACAGTCCGGTCTGACCCTTCGCCAGGTTCGTCCGGTAGAGGGCGTTCGACGCCCGGGCCGAGGAGTGGCCCGAGTACGTGCGGAAGAGCCAGGGCCGGTCGGCCATCGCTACTTCTTCGTGTAGTCGTAGAAGCCGGTGCCCGACTTCCGGCCCAGGCGGTCGGCGCTCACCATGCGCCGCAGCAGCGGGGCGGGCGCGTAGTTCGGGTCCTTGAACTCGGCGTAGAGCGCCTCGAGGATCGCCAGGCTGGTGTCGAGCCCGACGAGGTCGAGCAGCTCGAGCGGACCCATCGGGAAGTTGCAGCCGCCCTTCATCGCCGCGTCGATGTCGTCGCGGGTCGCGACGCCGGCGTCGTAGAGCCGGATCGCGTTGTTGAGGTAGGGGAACAGCAGGGCGTTCACGATGAAGCCGGCCTGGTCGCGCACCTCGACCGCGTCCTTGCCGCACGAGGTGGCGAAGGCCTTGGCTGCGGCGATGGTCTCGTCGCTCGACGTGATGGCCCGCACGACCTCCACGAGCTTCATCGCGGTGGCCGGGTTGAAGAAGTGGATGCCGCACACCCGGTCGGGACGGCTGGTCGTCATCGCCATCTCGACCACGGGGAGGGTCGAGGTGTTGGTGGCGAGGATCGTGTGCTCGGGGCACACGTGGTCGAGCTCGGTGAGCACCTGCTTCTTGGCGTCGAGGTCCTCGACGACCGACTCGATCACGAGATCGCACGTGGCGAGACCCGAGAGGTCGGTGACCGCGCTCACGCGGCCGAAGATGGTGTCGCGGTCGGCGGCTTCGAGCCGACCCCGCTCGACCTGCTTGTCGAGCGACTTCGCGAGCGCGGCGACCATGGCGTCGGCCGACGACTGCTGACGGCTGCGGAGCACCACCTCGTAGCCGGCCTTGGCGGCGACCTCGGCGATGCCGGAGCCCATGATCCCCGAGCCCACGATCCCGACGCGTGCGATCGACATGTGCAGATCCTCCTCGCTGCGGACGGCGCAGGCTACCGGTGGCCCGGTGAGGGCGGCCACACGCGCCCCGTAGGATCGGCCCGTTCCGGGCGCAGGGGCGCCGGGCCCGATCAGCGAGGTGCACGACACGTGGCGAAGGGGAAGGGGGCGCTCGCCCTCGTCGGCGGTGGGGAGTGGACGACGCCGTGCCGGTCGCTCGACGAGCGGCTGCTCACGCGCTCGGGGGGCCGCGAGGTCGTGGTGCTACCGACCGCGGCGGCGTTCGAGCACCCCGAGCGGGCAGTGGCCCGGGCGGCGGAGTGGTTCGGCGGGCTGGGCGCCACGGTGCGCGGTCTCGATCTCCTGACCCGACGCGACGCCGAGGACGCCGACCTCGTCGCCCAACTCCGCGCCGCCCGATTCGTCTACCTCGCTGACGGCTCCCCGCTGCATCTCCGCTCGGTGCTCAAGGGCAGCCCGTGCTTCGACGCGATCGTGCACGCCTACGAGCGGGGCGCCGTCGTCGCCGCCTCGGGTGCCGCGGCCACCTTGCTGTGCGACCCGATGGTCGACCCCCGGGGCGGTGCCTTCACGGTGGGGCTCGGGCTCGTCACCGGTCTCGCCGTGTTCCCGTACCACGGAACCACCGCCGAGCACATCCGCGAGCGGTCCCTCGCCCTCCTCGCGCCCGACGCCGTCCTCGTGGGCATCGATGAGGGCTCGGCGATCGTGCGCGACGGTGAGGGCGCGTGGGAAGCCTTCGGTGACGGGGTCACCGTGTACCGCCGCGACGCGGCGGCGCGGAATCCTGTTCCCGGCACCGCCATCGTCTGACGCGAGCGTTCGACCGGCGCAGCACGGCGAGCGTCCGACCGGCGCAGCACGGCGCCCCGCCCGTGCGGCCGGCGGCCGCGGGATCGGGTCAGCGCTCGACGATCGTGATCTTCTCGATCTTCGCCGGCTTCGTCGGCGGTCCGTCGCCACCGGGCGCGAGGGCTTCGATCTCCCGGGCGACGTCGAGTCCCTCGGTCACGATCCCGAACCGGGCGTACTCGGGCGGGAGCTGGGTGCCGGCGTCCCCGGTGACGATGAAGAACTGCGCATCGAAGGTGCCGGCCGGGTCGGTGCCGGCCTTCGCCGCGGCGAGCGAACCGAGCGGGTAGCCGTCGGTGGGGGTCTCGCCGACGACGGCGGGAGTTCCGGAGCCGCCGGTGCCGTCGCCGTTCGGGTCACCGCCCTGGATCACGAAGTTCGGCACGGCGCGGTGCCAGGTGAGGCCGTCGTAGAAGCCGTCACGTGCGAGCTTCATGAAGCGACCCGCCGCCTTCGGGGCGTTCTCGGTGTCGAGGTCGACGGTGATGTCGCCGAAGTTCGTGGCGATGATCGCCTGCGGTCCCGACGCCTTCGCCGGCCCCGACTCGCCGGTCGGGGCCGTGGTGCTCGGGGCCGGGCCGGTCGGGCCCGCCGTCCCGGAGTCGTCGCCCGAGCACGAGTTGATGAGCACGATCGCGCCGATCACGAAGACGGCGAGGAGGGCGAAGTTGCGCACCTTGCGGACCTGCTTGGAGCGGCGCTCGACCGCTTCGTTCTGCTCCCGGGCGGCCCGGGCGTTGTCCTTCTTGCGCTGACGCTTGGCGGGGGTCGACATGGCCCGGCAATCTACCGGCCTTCGGAAACGGATCGGCCGCGGCGGGGGGCCGCCGGTAGCCTCGGGGGCCGTGGCCCTGCTCGTCCAGAAGTTCGGTGGCTCGTCCGTGGCCGACGCGGAGCGGATCCGAGCCGTCGCCGACCACGTCGTGCGCAGTCGCCGGGCCGGTGACGACGTCGTGGTCGTGGTGTCGGCCATGGGCAAGTCCACCGACGACCTCGTCCGCCTCGCCAACGAGGTCGCAACCCGGCCCGCGGGGCGCGAGATGGACATGCTCCTCACGGCCGGCGAGCGCATCTCGATGGCCCTGCTCACCATGGCGGTGGAGGACCTCGGCCAGCCGGCGGTCAGCTTCACCGGGAGTCAGGCGGGCATCCTCACCGACACGGCGCACGAGCGGGCCAAGATCATCGAAGTGCGGGCCGATCGCATCCGGGAGGCGCTCGCCGAGGGCCGGGTGGCGATCGTCGCCGGCTTCCAGGGCGTGTCGACCGATCACGACATCACGACCCTCGGCCGGGGCGGCTCCGACACCACTGCCGTGGCCCTCGCCGCGGCGCTGGGGGCCGACGTCTGCGAGATCTACACCGACGTCGAGGGCGTCTACACCGCCGACCCGCGGATCGCGCCCGAGGCCCGTCGGCTGGCCCGGGTCTCGTTCGACGAGATGCTCGAGATGGCGGCCACCGGCGGCCGGGTGCTCGCTCTCCGATCGGTCGAGTTCGCCCGCAATCACGGCGTGCGCGTGCACGTCCGCTCGAGCTTCACCTGGGCGCCGGGCACCTGGATCACCGAGGAGGACGACCCGATGGATGCGACCACATCGATGGAACAGGCGATCATCTCCGGGGTGACGCACGACGTCTCGGAGGCGAAGGTCACCATCGAGCGCCTGCCCGACCGGCCGGGCGTGGCCGCCGGCGTGTTCCGTGACCTCGCCGACGTCGGGGTCAACGTCGACATGATCGTGCAGAACGTGTCGACCGCGGGTCTCACCGACATCTCGTTCACGGTGCCCCGGGCCGACCTCCACAAGGCATCGGAATGCGCGGAGAAGATCGTCGGCACGACCGGCGCGAGCGGGTTCCGCACCGACGAGCGCATCGGCCGGGTGTCGCTCATCGGGGCAGGCATGAAGACGCACCCGGGGGTCGCGGCCAAGATGTTCGAGGTGCTCGCCGCCGAGGGCATCAACATCGAGATGATCTCGACCTCGACGATCCGCATCTCGTGCGTCGTGGTCGAATCCGACGTCGAACGGGCGGTCCGGGCGCTCCACGCGGCCTTCGCCGCCGAACTGGCTCGGTAGGGGGCATCGTGAAGGTCGGACTCGTGGGGGCCACGGGCCTCGTCGGTACCGAGATGCTTGCGCTCTTGGAGCAGCGGGCTTTCCCGGTCGATCAGCTGCGCCTCTACGCCTCGGCGCGTTCCGAGGGACGGCTGATTCCGTTCGCCGGTGACGAGGTGCCGTGCGAAGTGCTGCGCGACGGCTGCTTCGACGGGCTCGACCTCGTGATCGTCGATGTCGACGATCCGATCTCGGCCGAGTGGTCACCGAAGGCCGCTGCGGCGGGGGCGGCGGTGATCGACAACTCGGCGGCGTTCCGGATGGATCCCGACGTGCCGCTCGTGATCGCCGAGGTCAACCCCGAGGACATGCGGGAGATGCGCAAGGGCATCGCATCGTGCCCCAACTGCACGACGATGATCCCGGTCACCGCGCTCGCCCCGCTGCACCGGGCGGCCCGCATCGATCGCATGGTCGTGTCGTCGTACCAGTCGGTGTCGGGCGCGGGGCAGGCCGGTCTCCACGAGCTCGACGCCCAGTGGTCCGCGCTCGACGGGCGTTCGACCGATCTCATGCGGGCGGGCGCCGCGGCCGGGCCGCTCGTCACCGGCGAGGTGTGGGCGAAGCCCATCGCGGGCAACGTCATCCCCCTCGCCGGTTCGGTGCGCGAGGCGGGCTACACGTCCGAGGAGTGGAAGATGGTGCGCGAGTCGCGCAAGATCCTCCACGATCCCGATATCCGCTGCACGGTCACGTGCGTGCGGGTGCCCGTGTACGTCGGCCACGCGGTGACAGTGAACGTGCGCTTCCACCGGCCGATGACGAAGGCCGAGGCTGTCGAACTGCTCTCGACCGCACCCGGGGTGATGCTCGTCGACGACGGTGACGGGATTCCCACTCCGCAGGACGCGGCCGGCATCGATCCGGTGCTCGTGGGTCGGGTGCGTGAGGACCTGTCGGAGCCGGGCACGCTCGACCTCTGGATCACCGGCGACAACCTGCGCAAGGGCGCAGCGTTGAACGGGGTCCAGATGGCTGAACTCCTGCTCGGGTAGCGGTCTCCCTCCGGAGCGGTCCCTCGCCGGAGCCGGGTGCGGCCGCGAAGGAGGGGTCAGTTCTGCTCGGGTTCGTCCTCGAAGCGCATGAATTGCGTGAAGCCGAGGATGAACGCTCCGGCCATGGCGGCGACGAACACCACCGAGCCGATGGCGAAGAGGAGGGCGCGACTCATCGTCCGGCCCTCGCTCCGGCCACGAGGAACGCGCCGAGCGACAGGATCGACGGCACCCAGAGCCCGACGAAGATGCCCATCTGGCGGTCGTCGGCGGTGTCGCCGGTGAAGTAGAGGACCACCGAGAGCACCAGCGACGCGGCGGCGGCGAGCAGGATCAGCAGCATCGCCGTGCGCTGCTGGCGGCGGGGATCGGGGGCGGGGGGCATGGGAACTCCTCGGTTCGTCGTTCGTCGCGACCGGCGTTCGGTCGATGGCCGTCGGGCTGGTCTCCGGTGCCGTCGGCCCGCCGGATGACCCCGGGCGAGCCGGAGTTCGCCCGCAGCGGCGTTCGGCGGTGGCGAACGTCCGGTGCACGTGTTCACGACGCGGGATCCCGTGCTCCTCGGCTCGGGGAAGCCGCTGTTCCACCGGATCGCCACGGCGACGCAACTCCGGCCGACCGATGCCCGGGCCTTCCCGAGTGGGATGGTGCAGCACCGGTACGAACGGGTCTGAGCCATGCGGCGCCCGTCGGAACGGGCCGGAATCGAGTCGGGGTGCCGGGATTTGAACCCGGGGCCTCAGCGTCCCGAACGCTGCGCGCTAACCAAGCTGCGCCACACCCCGTGTGGAAGGGCGGATACTACCCGGCGTCAGTCGGCAGGCGCCGAGGCGACCGCGGCGAGCACCGCCTCGGCGAGCTCGGGGCGGCACACGAGCAGGTCGGGCAGGTAGGGATCGGGCCGGTTGTAGACGAGCGGCGATCCGTCGAGCCGCGAGCAATGGCAGCCGGCGGCCCGGGCCACACCCACGGGGGCGGCGGAATCCCATTCGTACTGGCCGCCCGAGTGCGCGTAGACGTCGGCGATGCCACGGACGACCGCCATCGCCTTGGCTCCGGCCGAACCGAGGGGCACGAGTTCGGCCCCGAGCACCTCGGCCAGGTAGCCGGCGAGGGCCGGTGGTCGCGACCGCGACACGAGGAGGCGGGGCGGCCCGGCGACCGGCGGCGCGAGTGCCGTCACCGGTTCCGTACGCAGTACCAGCCCGTCGTCGGCGGGCAGGGCCACGGCACACGCCGTGGGGGTGCCCGCGACGACGAGGGCGACGTGCACCGCCCAGTCGACCCGGCCTTCCTCGCCGAACTCGCGGGTGCCGTCGAGGGGATCGACGATCCAGACCCGCTCGCGGGTCAAGCGGACGAGGTCGTCCTTCGCCTCCTCGGAGAGAATCGCGTCGTCGGGCCGGGCGGCACGGAGGCGGTCGAGGATGCGCTCGTTCGCAGTGGCGTCGGCCTCGTCGCGGGTGGCCCCCCGGGCCCGGAGCTCGAGCAGGAGCCGACCGGCATCCGCAGCCGTCTCGGCTGCGAGCTCGTGATCGTTCACCGGGCGCCGGTCACGGAGTGGGGAGCAGGTCGCGGGCCGCTCGCCGCAGCGTCCCCGCATCGACCGGCTTCACGAGCATGCGATCGACGTCGGCCCGTCGGGCGATGAACTCGTCGGATTCGCGGTCGAGCAGCAGCATGATGTTGGCCCGGTCGAGCCGGCCGGCCGACTCCTCGAGTCGCAGATCGATGGCCGCCGCGATGCCGCCCATGTTGCCGATCTGCATGTCGAGCACGACGAGGTCGGGATCGTGATCGGCCACGGCGGTGCGGACGTCCTGACCCCGAGTGACCTCGATGACCTCCTGACCCGGTCCGACGAACGCGGACCGGACCTGGTCGCGGACCCAGCGGGCGTCGGCGGCGACGAGGATCTTCGGCACGGCGGCGATGCTATGCGCGGCGGCCGTCGAGGAGCGCGCCGATCTCGCGCAGCGCATCGAAGTCGTGGATGTCGTGCGCGAGGTAGGGCACGTAGACGACCTCGGCCGAGCGCTCGCGGAGGCCGACCAGATGGGCTCGTTCCAGACGGGCGACATCGCGGAAGTCGGCGAGGTTGTCGTAACCGGCCGCGAGTCGCTGCGCCGCCGGCGCGACCGCGGGCCCGGCGCG
>JBJSXF010000173.1:0-9508 GCA_046086225.1 Actinomycetota bacterium
TACCCGGACGTCCCGCACGTACAGGCAAAATCCCGACGTGTGCGCTCGGACCGGTTCGTGACGCCGTCACCGCGGCCGAGTTGAAGGATGGGAGCCGCGCCGTCGCTCACGACCGTCTCCCCGTCGAGCGAGCAGCCCAGGCCGTCGTCGTCCAACTCCGCACGGTCCTGGACTTCGCCGGCTTGGGCTCGACCGCCGGGGTAACCCCCACCTCAATCCGGCTCACCGTGGCCCATCAGGTCTTTACCGCGGATGGGATCTTTGCGGCGGCGAAGTACCTCGGGAACTCGTCCCTCGACGACACCGCGGCCGCGCTCGGCATCGATCTGCGGTAGCGGCGGTGGCGAAACGCGATCAGCGGCCTCCCCGTCAGAGGGTGGTCGGCAGGGAACCGATCCCCCACCGAGAACTCGCGCCGAGCAGCGATCTGTCGGTCGCAGCGCGAGTCGACGGGGCGTCCGACGTCGGGAAGGTCAGCGCTTTCCGCAGGCGCGATCGGTCATCGGAGCCGCTCCCCCTCTCGGCGTTCAACTTCCTCGAAGCCGTCGCCGCGTTCGCTCCGTTCTGGGAGGCGTGCGAGCAGATCGAAGCGCTCGCCGCTGATCCGCACCGACGCGGTCGTCGGGCCGAGTGCCGTGTCGCCGACAATCTCCTCGTCGAGATCGCCACGCGATGGTTCCGCTCATACCGTGCCACGATCCGGACGCTGAACGACCCGAAGACGTGGGATCGTCTCAGCGCCGCTTCGATCGAAGCCTTTCCCTACCAACCGAACCGACGCCTCTCGCCACGTCCGCCGAGCCGATCCCAATTCCATCGGTTCCGGGGGCGCTACTTAGAGCAGGCAGAGAGCGCCGCTGTTTTCGACACATGGCGAGCGGCAGGCCGCGAGATCTCAATCCAAGCCGCCCGAACGATCGGTCTGTTCGACTCCTCCGCAGGGACCCTCACCGAACCGGCCCGCCAGAACGCCGTCGCTGGAGACGCCACGTTCATCCGCAGCCGGTTCAACGCAACTGTCGGGATGACATCCGTCGATCCTGAGACTGGCGAAATACGTCCCCGCCGCTACGACCCCGATGCCGACACCTACCACGACGGCAACCCCTCGAACGGCAACCTCCTCGTCACCGCCCTCGCCCGAACCGACCACCCTCACCAACGTCTGCTCCTGGATTTCGGCTTCCTCCCGAAAGGCGATCGGCACGACGCGCACCTGTTCACCGACCTCCTCCTCGATCTGAAGACCGACATCCCCGAGATCGCCGTCTCGCTCTACGACATGGCCATCCACGCCGCAGACATCAACCGGCACCTCAACGCCGGAATCATCCCCGTCGCGAAAGTGCAACGGACCCGAAACGGCGGCGTCGCGACCTTCGCGCTCGGCGACCATGTCTTCCGCCGTGACGGCGAACCCGACCAGACACTCCCGGTCCTTGCCGTGGACGGCACCCCGACCATCACCGTGCACAGCGGTGGCGAACCCGCCGCCATGCCACTCGCGCTGAAGAAACTCGAACGGCGGCCGAACGCGAACGGCACTCACACCGTGTACGGGATCTGGGAAGTGCCCGACCACCCCGCCGTCACGAAGCGAGCGCTGCGCGGCGCAACAACCCGTGTCCGCCACACCGCAACCGACGACGAACTCGCAAGCGGCCGACTCCGCACGCGTGCCTTACGGCCGATCCCCGAGAGCGAACCGACTTTCGCCCGTCTGTACGGCGGACGCGAAGACGTCGAGTCCTTCAATCGCCACCTGAAGGAACTGCTCCCTGACCAGCGCCTCCGCTGCGTCGGCATCCTCCGCAACACGATCAACCTGACCGGTCACCAGATCGGCCTCGCAATCACCGCGCTCCTCGCACACCACCGCCGCACCGCTAGCGACCTCAGCGCCTGGTTCGGCGAATGGCGACCACCCGCGACGCTCCTACGCGCCGCCGCCTGACACCGAACCTGTCCGGAAGAACATCCAGATGGTTTCGGCGCGCCCGAAAACCACAGCCACGGTGACATCGGCCGTGATTTTCTGAACGCAACGCGACACGGCCACCGATTACGCTCTTCCCCGCGACGCGAAGAGAATCGGAACCGAATTCCGCGCCACATTTCGCGCCGCCCCCACGAGGGCGGGGGACGGCGCGCAATCCTTGGCGGAATAACTCCGAGCGAGTGCGCGTCGCAGGGGTGAGCGTAATCGGGGGCCGGGTCGGGGCGAGGACGGTCGCTGCCGCACGCGGCGGAGTGCTCGGATCAGTGGGTCGGCCGCCGACCCGCCACTTGCACGGTGCGGGGCAGCGTGCACACGACACCCGGCTCTTCGGCCCAGGCGTTCAGGCGGGTGACGATCCGCTCCACCTCGTCAGCGTCGGCGACGCCGTTGGCGATGACCGGGCCGGCGATCGCTTCCATGGTGCAGGGGGTGATGCGCAGATCCTCGGGTGTACGCAGGACCGGCTGCACGATGTCAACCTGCACGGCCTCGGCGCCGAGGTCGCGTAGGATCGGAGCGAGGTCGGGGCCGATGTGAGGACTCGCGCCGATCGCGCCGGCGGCGGCGAGGTAACACTCGATGTACCGGGCGACCGCAGGCTCGGGCGGGGAGCACCACGTGGCCGCCACCTCGACGTCCTCGACGACGACGAGACCGCCGGGCCGGACGGCGGACAGCATCGCCGCGAGCGCAGCCTGCGGGTCGGGCAAGTGGCTGACCACACACCGTGCGTAGACGACATCGAACCCGGAGAGTTCGCCGTGCCCGAGCTCGGCGATCCCCGCGACCCGGAAGGTGGCGCCGGTCGCGAGGCGTCGGGCCCGTTCGTCGGCGGCGGCCACGACCTCGGCGTTCACGTCGATCCCGAGTGTCGCGCCCGTCCCGGCGAGGGCGGCGAGGCCGGTCACATCGCCGATGCCGCAACCCACGTCGAGGAAGCGGTCCACGACGAGGGCGTCGTTGCGCTCGAGCCACTCGATGCTCGCCGGTCGGAACAGGCGGGCGATGAGGTCGAGGCGGTCGAGGGCGGCGGAACCGCTCCGGATCACGTAGCTCGCGTCTTCGGTGCGGTCATCCGTCATCGGGTATGTCTACTCCCCCGGGGCGTGGCGTCGGGCGATCGCGATCGGTACCCGGAGCGGGCCTCACCGCGCTGAGGTCGGCCCCTCGTATGCTCAGCGCGTCCGAACGTGGGCGGGGGGGGCCTCGATGCAAGTCGGTTACGTCGTGCTGTACGTGAGTGATGCCGAGGCGTGTCTGCGATTCTGGACGGAGCAGGTCGGCATGATCGAGAAGGACCGCACACCGGCAGGCGCGTTCTCCATCGTGAAGGTCGGCTTCGCGGATCAGGACTTCGCCTTCGAGCTGGTCCCGCTCGAGTTGATGAAGGACAACCCGGACGGACTCGACCTGGCAACGCCGTCGATCGCGTTCCGGGTCGACGATCTCGAGAGTGCTCGGGCCGCACTCGTGGCCAAAGGGGTGCAGGCCACCGAGGTGGGTCAGCACTCCGGTGTGAGTTCCTTCGCCTTCGCCGACAACGAGAGCCGCTGGCTCGCGGTGATTCAGGGCTGAACGTCCCCGGCCCGGGCGCACGCCGGCTCAGCGGTCGAACACGCTCACGACTTCGACATGCGGGGTGTGGGGGAACTGGTCGATCGGCGTCGCACGGGTCAGCGTGAACCCGAACCCGCGCAGGTGGGCGCAGTCACGGCTGAGCGCATAGGTGTCGCAGGACACCAAGACGACCCGGGTGGCGCCCGTGGCGTCGATCACGGCGGCTCCGTCGGGGCCGAGACCGGCTCGGCTCGGATCGGCGACCACGAGCTCGGTCGGCGCGGCCGCCCACGTCGTGACATCACCCTCGATCACATCGATATCGAGGTCGTCGAGGTTGTGGCGGGCGTCAGCCGCGGCGCTGGGTGCGCCCTCGACCGCAGCGACCGACCATCCACGGTCGGCGAGCGCTCCGGCGAAGATCCCGACGCCGCAGTAGAGGTCGACGGCCTGTCGCGTGGGCACCTCGGCGGCGGCGGCGAGCACGTGCGCGGTGAGGACGTCCATCGCCTCGGGGCTCGCCTGCGCGAAGGAGTCGGCCGAGATCCGCCACGTGCGGCCTGCCGCTTCCTCGTGGACGACGTCGCGTGCGACGTCCTCGGGCACGCGGATCTCGGCGTCGGCCGGGAGGGGGGCGGCCATTCGCTCCCCGGTGCGGGCCCCGCACCGCAACAGCACCTCGGTCGCGTCGCCGTAGTCGGCCTCGGTGATGAGATCGACGAGCAGCGGGTGGGCGACGAGGCAGCCGGCGATCGGGACGGTCCGGTGCGATCGGTAGCGACGGAACCCGGCCCGACCCCGCTCGACCCCGAGATCGAGGGTCGTGCGGAATGTCGTGTCGGCGAGGGCCACCGTTGCGGCGAGCTCGGTGGCGTCCACCCCGAGGGCGAGGGCGACCCGGTCCCGCTTGGCCGCCCGCTGCGCGTCGAGGGCGAGGTGCTGCCACTGGCAGGCACCGCACCCGTTCCCGACTTCGGCGCACGGCGGGATGACCCGGTCGGGCGAGGCCTCGATGACCTCGACGACCCGCGCGTGCAGCACCCCCTTGCGGCGGGCGAGGGCGCGCACCCGCACGACCTCGCCCGGGATCGCATCGGGGATCGATACCCGTCCACCCGGGATCCGTGCGGTGGCGTCCCCGCCGCGACCGAACCGGGTCGGGGTGATCTCGAACTCGTCGCCGCGCCGGTACGCCGGGTTCTCACGGGGACGTTCACGGCGTCGGCGGTTGCTCACCACGCCATGATGGTCGCCGGCCTGTCCGCCGGGCCGGATTCCGCGTCTGCCGAGCCCTCGATCAGCGGCGGAAAGTGGCGGCGATCCACTGGGCAATGACGTCGCGATTGGTCGGCCGGGTGAGCGACGCACGCGCCGCTCGTACCCGGTCGGCCCCGATGAGCTCCACCCGTCCGGCCAGCAGGTGATCGGCGAGGTCGGGCACGAACTCCGGGTGGGCCTGCACCGTCCAGGCCCGCTCACCGACCGCGAGTCCGGCCACCGGGCAGTAGTCGGCGCGTGCGATGATGCGCGCGTCGGAGGGAACCTCGACGACCTGGTCCTCGTGGCTCGCGATGAGCGAGAAGTGCTGAGCCGTCGTTCGCATGGCCGGGATCGGCTCGACCACCTCGTAGCGCTGCACGCCGACCCCCCATCCCCCGGGGGCGCGCTCGACCCGGCCACCGAGCGCCTGGGCGAGGAGCTGATGTCCGAAGCAGATGCCGACGAAGGGCCGTTCCGCAGCAACGAGGTCGCAGAGGAGCTGCTCGACGTCACGAATCCACGGCTCGTCGTCGTAGACCGACCGGCGGCTCGGGGAGCAGATCCATCCGTCACACTCGGCGAGCGATGCGGGGAGCTGTCCCTCGTCGGCCGCGTAGGGGACGACCTCGATGCCGACCGGGCCGAGCAGATCGGCGAACAGCTCGGGGTAGTCGCCGGCGATGTGACGGCTCTTCGGATCGACGTGGCCGACGACCAGCAGCCCGGCTCTCACCGGAACGAGAACACCGGGCCGCCCGCCGGCTCCCGCGGCGGGAGCAGGCCGCGCTCGCGCAGAATCGGCATGACGCCCTCGCCGAACCAGTACGCCTCCTCGAGGTGCGGGTAGCCCGAGAAGATGAACTCGTCGAAGCCGAGGTCGTGGTACTCGGCGATGCGGTCGGCGACCTCGTCGTACGACCCGACGAGCGCAGTGCCGACCCCGCCGCGCACCAGGCCGATGCCCGCCCAGAGGTTGGGCGACACGACGAGCCGGTTCGGATCACCTCCGTGCAGCGACGCCATGCGCGCCTGACCGACCGACTGCGTCGACGCGAAGTCGCGTTGGGCCGCGGCGATCGCCTCCGGATCCATGCGGTCGAGCAACGCGTCGGCGACGGCCCACGCCGCCTCGGCGGTCGGCCGGGCGATCACGTGGAGCCGGATGCCGAAGTCGAGGGTGCGCTGCTCGGCCGCGGCGAGGGCGCGCATCCGGGCGACGCGTTCCGCGACCATCTCGGGCGGTTCGCCCCATGCCAGGTAGACGTCCACGTGGCGGGCCGCGACCCGTTCGGCGGCCTCCGACGCGCCACCGAAGTAGATGCGCGGCGTCGGGTCGGGCGGGATGCGGGTGGTGGCCGCGGAGACCGTGTAGTGGTTGCCCTCGTAATCGAACGGCGTGCCGGCCCACGCGCCGCGCATGATCTCGATGAACTCTCCGGTGCGCTCGTAGCGGGTGTCCTTGTCCTCCCACACGCCGAAGCGGGCGAGCTCGGCCGGTTCGGCCCCGGTCACGACGTTGACCAACAGGCGGCCGTTCGACAGGCGCTGGTAGGTCGAGGCCATCTGGGCAGCCAGCGTCGGCGTCAGGAGGGTGGGCCGGAAGGCGACGAGGAACTTCACCCGTCGGGTGAGGGGGATCAGCGAGGCCGTGGCCAGCCAGGCGTCCTCGCAGCCCGTTCCGCACGGCGTGAGCATCCCGTCGAAGCCGAGGGAATCGCACGCCGTCGCGATCTGGGCGAGGTACGGGAGGTCGGGCGGTCGGTGGTGCGGATCGTCCGGTCCGGGGAGCACGTCGCGCGCGTCGCCCCCGGTCGGGAGGAACCAGTGCATCCGCATGGGGTCAGCCTACGGGCCGACCGGTTCGGTACGCCGGGGGCGGGGGCGCTCGGCCGGCGGGGCGGCGCGTCCCTCCCGCTCAGTGGCCGAGGTGCTCCAGGAGGAAGGCGCACGCGTCGTCGCGTGCGGCGAAGACGACGCCGCAGTGGTCCTCGCCCTCGTATTCCTGCCGGGTGACGTCGCTGCCCAGTGCGGTGGCCGCCTCGACGTAGGCGTGCTGCCAGGCCGGCAGCACCGTCGCGTCTGCGGTGCCGGTCGCGATCCGGATCGGCACGTCGGCGGCGACGCGTCCGGCCGAGGTCTCGAGCAACCGGGCCATCCACCGGTCGGTGCGCTGCGGGTCGGAACGGAAGAGCGGTCCCTCGCGGGCTTCGACCCCGGCGGCGAGGGCACCGAGCTCGAGGCACGTGCGCCGGTTCCACTCCGCCTCCATGAGGGCGACGGCCGGGGGAGTGAGCAGGTCCCCCGGGTCGAGGTCGTCGTGCATCCAGCCGTTGGCCGCGAAGAGCATGAGCGTGTGGGGGTCGGGACCGTCGGTCTCCACGAGGCTGCCGCCGGCGAACCCGACCACGCCGAGCACGAGGCCGGGCACCCCGGGCGCGAAGGTGGCGACGGCGCGCAGGTCGAGCCCGCCGCGGGCCGATGCGGGGAGCTCGGCCACCCCGAGGGCCATGCCGCCTCCCTCCGACCAGCCGTAGGCAGCGACCCGTGAACCGGCGCCGCACCCGTCGATCGAACCGGCGGCGGCGGCCGACGCCAGGGCGTCACGGGCCCCGGTCGCGTTGACGCCGTAGTGGTGGAAACCCGGCGTGCCGAGCCCCTGGTAGTCGGGGGCGACCACGACCACCCCGGCGGCGAGCAACTGGGTGATGCCCGGAACCCCGTGATCGACGACTGCGAGGTCGGCGGGCTCCATCTCGGTGACCAGCTCGCCGGTCGGGGCGGCCTGCGCCGACGGGACCGACGTGTCGCCCATGCCCGTCGTGCCGTGGCACCAGACGACCACCGGTCGGTCACGGTCCGGCCCGGTGGGTGCGCACACGATGCCGCTCGTGCTGGTGGGCCGCCCGGCGAAATCCTCGCTGGCGACGAGCACCCACCACGATCGCGAGGCCGGGATCGCCGACGGGATCTCGCGTGCCTCGAGCAGGTCTCCGAACACGGGCGCGGAGCGTACCGGCGGCTCATTGCCGGGTCGGGGTGATCACGGCATGATGGGGCGGTCGGCGGCGAGGACGCAGCCGGATGTCCGTTCAGGGAGGTCGTTCGGTGACGGGTGTGCTGCGGTCGCGGTGGAAGGTCAGCCTGGTTGTGTTGGGCGCCGTGGTCGTGGCGGCCGGCGGCGCCGCGTGGGCTGCGATCCCCAACAGCACCAGCGGTCGCATCACGGCCTGCTACTCGACGGGTGCGGCCACGAAGACATTGCGGGTGATCGATGCTCAGGCGGGCCAGGCCTGCGCGGTGGGGGAGAGCACGGTCTCCTGGCCGACGGATGGGCTGCGGTGGCGGGGCGCATGGTCGGCGAGCACTGCGTACTCGACGAGCGACCTGGTGTCGTTCGGGCGCACCGGTCAGGTGTTCGTCGCGGTGTCGGCTTCGACGGGTCAACGCCCGGCGAACAGCGGGGCGTGGGGGCTGCTGGCCGGCGGTACCGGCATGACCCCGACCCAGATCGGTGCGTTGCGCTGGGATCGCGACCCGACCCGCCCGGCGACCGTGTCCATCGGTCCGGCGCTCCGGAACCTGGCGTTCGACGGCAGCAGCCTCTGGGTCATCGTCAACGGTGGATCGGGTACGCCCACCCTCTCGAAGGTCAACCCTGCCGGCAACGGAATCTCGGCCACCGGCATCACCGGGGCGGGTTCGAGCGGACTGGCGTTCGACGGCACCAGCATCTGGGCGGCCAACCTTGCCGCCAACCAGGTGTCGAGGATCAATCCGGCGACGAACACGGTCACGGCGACCGTCACCGTCGGGACGAATCCGGCCGGAATCGCGTCCGACGGCACGTCGGTGTGGGTGGCGAACTCGGGTTCGAACACGGTGTCGAAGATCAATCCGGCGACGAATGCGGTGACGGCGACGGTCACCGTCGGGTCGGCGCCCGAGGATGTGGCGTTCGACGGCACGTCGGTGTGGGTGGCGAACTCGGGTTCGAACACGGTGTCGAAGATCAACCCGACGACGAATGCGGTGACGGCGACGGTCGCCGTCGGCACGATGCCCCGACGCGTGGCCTTCGACGGCGCCTCGGTCTGGGTCGCCAACTGGACAGCCGGGACGGTGTCGAGGATCAACTCGGCAACGAACGCGGTGATCGCGACGGTCACCGTCGGTACGAATCCGCTCGGGTTGGCGTTCGACGGTGCGAGCCTCTGGGTCGCCAACTACGGGTCGGACACGGCGACGGAGATCAGTCCGGTGACGAATGCCGTTCTTGCGACCGTGCCCGTCGGAGACGGTCCGAACGGGATCGCCTTCGACGGCGCGAACGTCTGGATCTCCAACGACGCCTCGGGCACGGTGTCGAAGCTCCGCCCGTGACCGGGTAGGCGCGGCGGACACGACCGGTCGTCGGTCGCCGGTGGGGTTCAGGCGCCGTCGTCGGGAGCGGTTGACGCGCGGCGGAAGCCGGTGCAGAGGAAGTCGAGGGCTTCGATCGCATCGGTCGAGTCGGGAATGTCGGCGAGGAAGTGTTGCTCGATGACGTGGCGTCCGTCACCACCCTCGTACGGCGCCGGCTGCACCTGCGCTCGCCAGGCCAGGTGGAGTCGGCCGGCGATCTCGTCGATCTCCGTGTGCACGATCTCGAAGTCGTCGGCGGCGCCGAACCAGCTCGCGAATGCGGCGGTCACC
>JBJSXF010000174.1:0-5180 GCA_046086225.1 Actinomycetota bacterium
CGCACTCGCCGCCGGGGCCACCCCGGCGGCGACGAATGCCGCGAGCAGGAAGGCGAGGAGCGCGGCGGCACCGCGGCTCGGGCGGGTTCGGGTCATCGGGCGAGCTCCGTGGCGATGGTCCAGGTGTGGGCGGCGGCCGCGAGCACGCCCAGGATCACGATGACGGCCGCAACCCGGGTCAACGACGGTCGGGGTCGGTAGTGCGGGTGCTGCCGACGCCGGAGGTCGGTCCGGCGGAAGCTCCCGATGAGCACGATCGTCACGATCGAGGCGAGCAGGTAGCCCAGGACGGCGACGCCGAGGCCGGACCGGGTGAGCAGCGCGACCCCGGCGGCCGCGGAGAGGGCGCCGAGCGCGAGCAGGTGGACGGGCGGGTCGACCGGACGCGGTGCTCCGGTCGCGGCTTCCTCGTCCGGACGGGTGGCCATCGGGATGTTGTACCACCCGCCGCCATGTCGCACGGGGCGGCCGGCCGGGTGTCGGTCAGGCGTCGGTCAGGCGCTCGCCTGGTCGCGCAGCACGCGCCGGAGGATCTTGCCCGAGGCCGACTTCGGCACGGCGTCGACGAAGCTCACCCGGTGCAGCTGCTTGTAGGTGGCGACCTGCCCGGCGACGAAGGCGCAGACCTCGTCCTCGGTCGGCTGTCGATCGGGCTTGGTCACCACGAACGCAACGGGGAGCTCGCCCGCCTCCTCGTCGGGCACGCCGATCACGGCGGCATCGGCCAGGTCGGGGTGGGTGAGGAGCAGCGCCTCGAGTTCGGCCGGGGCAACCTGGAACCCCTTGTACTTGATGAGCTCCTTGAGCCGATCGACGATGTGGAGGTGACCGCGAGCATCGATGTGTCCGATGTCGCCGGTGTGGAGCCAGCCGTCGCCGTCGATCGTGGCCGCGGTCGCGTCGGCATTGTTCAGGTAACCGATCATCACCTGCGGCCCCCGCACCCACACCTCGCCGTCGGCGTCGACCCCGAGCGGTTCGCCGGTGCCGGGATCGACGATGAGCGTCTCGGTGTTCGGCGTCGTGACGCCCACCGAGCCGGGCACGTATCCGCCGCGTGGCGTGAGGTGCGACACCGGTGACATCTCGGTCATGCCGTAGCCCTGCACGACCTCGCACCCGAGGCGGGCGGCGGCCTCCTCGGCGAGCTCGGCCGAGAGGGGCGCGGCGCCCGAGAACATTTGCTCGAGCGCATCGAGCCGGTACTGATCAACCACGGGGTGCTTGGCAAGCGCGACCACGATCGGCGGCGCCACGTACGAGCGGGTGATCCGGTGGTCCTGGTGGAGCTGCAGGAACTGCTCCAGGTCGAAGCGGGGCATCGTCACGACGGTCGCCCCGGCGGCGAGGGTCGTGTTCATGATCACCTGCATGCCGTAGATGTGGAAGAACGGCAGCACGCCCATGATCGTCTCGTCGTCGCGTACACCGAGCGGGGCGAGCACCTGCATGATGTTGGCGACGAGGTTGGCGTGGCTCAGGATCACGCCCTTCGACAGTCCGGTCGTGCCCGAGGAGTAGGGGAGGGCGACCGTGGTGCCGAGAGGCACGCGTACCTCGGTCGCCAGCGGGTCGCCGAGGAGCTCGGTGACGGGACGGACGTCGTCGACCCGATCGATCGTGAACAACTCCTCGACGTCGGTGCCCTCGGCTCCGGCGCGCGCGGTCTCGAGGAACATTCCGATGGTCACGAGGAGGCGGGCCCCGGAGTCCTCGAGCTGGTGGTGCACCTCGGCGGCCGTGTACGTGGGGTTGATCGTGGTGATGGCCGCGCCGGCGTAGGCGGTGCCGAGGAACACCACCGCGTACTCGGGGACATTGGGGGCCATGAGCGCCACCACCGACCCGGGACCGAGACCTCGGGCTGCCAGCCCGCCGGCGAAACGGCGCACCTGGTCGGCGAGAGCGCCGTAGGTGAGGACCCGGCCGGTCGGCCCGTCGATGAGGGCGGCCTTGTCGGGCTGGTCGGCGGCGTGGCGGAGCACGACCTCGGTGAGGAGTTGCTCGGGGATCTCGACGTCGGGGAGCGGGCTGGCGAAGATCATGGCCGAACCCTAGGCCGATGGCTCGGGAGCTGCGCCGGGAGCCCGGACGCCGGGATCTCGGCCGCGGTCCGGGTCGCAATCCGGGTCGTCTGGTACGCCCCCCGGGACTCGAACCCGGAACCTGCAGATTAAGAGTCTGACGCTCTAACCAATTGAGCTAGGGGCGCTCATTGATTTCCCGAGCGTACCCGACCCGGCCGTACGATCCCGGTGTGGACATCGTGGTCAGCGGCTCCAGCGGATTCATCGGCACGGCGCTGTGCGCAGCGCTCGTCGAGGACGGGCACCGAGTGCTCCGACTCCGGCGTGGAGGCACGACGGCGGGTGACGACATCGCCTGGGATCCCGAAGCGGGCACGATCGACGCCGGCGCGCTCGAAGGTGTCGGTGCCGTCGTGAACCTGGCGGGTGAGGGCATCGGCGAGCGGCGCTGGACCGACGAGCAGAAGCGCCGGATCCGCGAGAGCCGGGTGCGGGGCACGGCGACCCTTGCCGCTGCAATCGCCGGCTGCGCGACACCACCCGCCGTCTTCGTGTCGGGTTCGGCCATCGGCTACTACGGCGACCGCGGCGACGAGGTGCTCACCGAGGACAGCACGCCCGGTGACGACTTCCTCGCCGAGGTCTGCACGGCATGGGAGGCCGAGACCCGCCCGGCCGCCGAGGCGGGGGCCCGAGTCGTGCACCTGCGCACCGGCATCGTCCTCGGACCCCACGGGGGAGTGCTCGCCCGGCTGCTGCTGCCCTTCCGGCTCGGGATCGGCGGCACCCAAGGTTCGGGTCGGCAATGGATGAGTTGGATCACGCTCCCCGACACCGTCGCCGCGATCCAGCGGGCGATCTCCGACCCGGCGCTCGACGGCGCTGTCAACCTCACGGCCCCGACGCCGGTGCGCAACTCCGAGCTGACGAAGACGCTGGGCAAGGTGTTGCGGCGCCCGACGGTGCTGCCGACCCCGATGTTCCCGCTCAAGTTGCGGTTCGGGGCCGAGCTGGTCGAGAAGCTGCTCCTGGTGAGCCAGCGGGTCGAACCGCGACGGTTGTTGGCGGCCGACTTCGAGTTCGCGCATCCGACGCTCGAGCAGGGCCTCACCGCGCTGCTGCGCAAGTAGCCCGAAGCGTCACCGCGATTCCGGCGACGATCGAGTTCGGTGTACCGCGGCGTGCAGGCGCAACGATCGCTATGTCGAGGGTGACTGACGGGATTCGAACCCGCGGCCTTCGGGACCACAACCCGACGCTCTCACCAACTGAGCTACAGTCACCAAGTCGTCCGGCTCGCACCGAACGGTTGGCAGAGCCTAATCGGCCGTAGGTCCGGGGCGGCCGGAAATCCCGAACGGCAGGTTCGATCGTCGATCAGGAGCCGGGCGGGCCGGGGACGTACGTGAGCGCGAGCTCGAAGGCGCCGATCGCGTCGACCTTCACGAACGGGGTGTCGGGCGGCTCGATCCCGAAGTCGGCGAAAGCGAGCGGCGAGGTGCCGATCACGCTGATGGTCGGGCCGTCCCAGCGGGCCTCTACCTCGAGCCGCACCGTGCGGGTGATGCCGTGCAGCGTGAGCGTGCCCACCGCCACGGTCCGGCGGGTCGCGCCACGGGTGGGCGGCGGGTCGAGCACGATCGGCTCGGTGAGGCTGTAGGTCGCGATCGGGAAGCGGTCACTCTCGAGGGCCCGGCCCCGGAGGTAGGAGTCCCGCCGGTCGCTATCGCTGCGGAGTCGGGCGAGATCGGCGGTCACCCGAGCCTGGGTGACCCGGTTCCCGGCGACGGTGAGCGTTCCCTCGACCGAACCGGTGCGCCCGACCGCCGTCTTGCGCACCACGTCGCCGGCGAAGACCTCGGTGACGCGATAGCCGACGTACACGCCTTCGCCCGGGGCGATCCGCCAGGAGCCGTCGGCCGACTCGGGCCCGCCGGCGCCGCTCGGGCCGGACGGGAGCGTGGGCTCGGCGGGAGCATCGTCGCCGAGCAAAGACACCGCGAGCGCGCCGCCGACGGCGAGGCCGGCCACGAGGACGACTCCGAGCACGACGAGACGGCGGCGCTTCACGGGTTCAGGCTACCGGCGTTGCCGGTGCGAATCCCCGGGGTGCGGACCGGGGTTGGGTCGGGCGAGCGAGACCGTCGGATCGGGCCGGGCGACGCTTCAGGGTGCGAGGTCGAGGAAGTCGAGGACGGCGTCGATGCACGCGAACTCGCTGGTCACCCGGAAGTGGTCGACGCCGGGCAGGAGTGCGAGGCGGGCGTCGGGCAGCGCGGCGACGAGCGGGTCGGGTGGACCGGCGAAGTCGCGGTCGCCGATCACCACGAGCACCGGGCACGTGACGCCGCCGAGCTCTTCGACGGTGAACGGCGGTCGCGGGTGCCGGAGGAACGCCGCGAGCGCGAGCGGGTCATTTCCGGCGCTCGCGGCCATGCGGACGAAGAGGCGGCCGGTGAGATCCTCGGGCTCGTGACCGGCGGCGAAGGTATCGGCGAGGTCACGACTGCGACCACGTTCGGTGAACAGGTTGGCGCCGACCCCGATCACGACGAGGCGGCGGAACCGATGCGGCTCCCGCGCCGCGATGCGCAGCAGGACCTGGGCGCCGAGGGAGAATCCGACGGCGTCGATCGGTGCCGCATCCGGGAGCGCCGAGAGGAGCTCCGACTCGAGTTCGGCGTACGCGTCGGGCTCGTGGGGGCGGGGGGCCGAACCGTGGCCGAGGAGATCGGGTGCGATCACGGTCCGTCCGGCATCGGCGATCAGATCGAGCCAGCCCGCGGGCCGCCAGCCGTGCTCGGCCGACGAGCCGAGGCCGTGCACGAGCACGACCGGCGGCTCGTCGGCGGGAGCTCCGGACACCGTCGGTGACGGGTCAGCCGCGGGTGCGGGCGACGCCCGCCTTCTTCAGCACGGCCGCCGGGACCCCGGCGTCACGCCACGCGCCGTAGGTGATTCCCCGGGCCTCGCCGAACTTGCGAGCGACCTTCACGAATGCGGCCTCGACCGCCTTGAGGTCGGTGCCGTTGCCGGTCCCCTTGGCTTCGGTGAGCTTGGCCCGGAGGTCGCGCACCTCCTGGGCGGCGACGACCTTCTCGACCCCGGTCGCGCTGCGCGACCGCGATTGGGCGGCCCGCAGCCGGGTCTCGA
>JBJSXF010000175.1:0-6797 GCA_046086225.1 Actinomycetota bacterium
ATCCAATACGACCTGCTCTTCGAGCGCATGCTGAACCCGGGTCGCCAGCAGATGCCCGACATCGACATGGACTTCGACTCCCGATACCGGGGTGAGATGATCCGCTACGCAGCCGAGAAGTACGGCCACGACCACGTCGCCCAGGTCATCACCTTCTCCACCATCAAGGCCCGGGCCGCGGTGCGCGACGCCGCTCGCGTGCTCGGCTACCCGTACGCGGTCGGCGACAAGATCGCCAAGCTGATGCCGCCGCTCGTCATGGGGCGCGACACGCCGTTGCACGCCTGCTTCGAGCCGACCGACGACTACGGCGACGGCTACAAGATGGCCACCGAGCTGCGCGACCTCTACGCGGCCGATCCGGACGCCCGGCGCGTGATCGACGTGGCGCGGGGGTTCGAGGGGCTGCGGCGCCAGGACGGCATCCACGCGGCGGCCGTCGTCATCACCCGCGAGCCGCTCGTCGAGTACCTGCCCGTCCAGCGCAAGCCCGAGCCGGGCACCCCGGCCGCCGAGGCGCCGATCGTCACCCAGTACGAGATGCACGCGGTCGAGGACCTCGGGCTGCTCAAGATGGACTTCCTCGGCCTGCGGAACCTCGACGTCATGGAGATCGCCCTCGACCTCATCGAGGCGAGCACCGGCGAGCGACCCGACATCGACGCCTTGCCCCTCGACGATCCGGCCACCTTCGATCTCCTGCGCCGGGCCGACACGATCGGCGTCTTCCAACTGGAGGGCGGGCCGATGCGGGCGCTGCTCCGGGCGATGGCGCCGACCGACTTCGAGCACGTGTCGGCCGTCCTCGCGCTCTACCGCCCGGGCCCGATGGCCCAGAACTGGCACACCGAGTACGCCGAGCGCAAGAACGGCAAGAAGCCCGTCTCGTTCGACCACCCCGACCTCGAGGAGATCCTCGGTCCGACCTACGGCCTGATGATCTACCAGGAGCAGCTGATGCGCGTGTCGCAGAAGCTGGCCGGCTACTCGCTCGAGGAAGCCGACAACCTCCGCAAGGCGACGGGCAAGAAGAACCGGGCGCTCATCGCCAAGGAGCGGGAGAAATTCGTCGAGGGCTGCGTCGCCAACGGCCACTCGCCCGACTTCGCCGAGCGCTACTTCGACACCATCGAGCCCTTCGCCGACTACTCCTTCAACAAGTCCCACACCGTCGGCTACGGCTACATCACCTACCAGACGGCGTGGCTGAAGGCGAACTACCCGGTCCAGTACCTCGCGGCGCTGCTGACGAGCGTGAAGACCAACCTCGACAAGGCCGCGGTGTACCTCAACGACTGTCGCCAGCACGACGTACCGGTGCTGGTGCCCGACGTCAATGCCTCCCAGGTCGACTTCGCGTGCGAGTTCGGTGCGGGCGCCGGCGCGATCCGGTTCGGGCTCTCGGCCGTGCGCAACGTCGGTGAAGGGGTGGCGAGCCTCATCGTCGCGGCGCGGGAGGAGGACGGCCCGTTCGCCGACTTCCACGACTTCTGCGACCGGGTCGACCCGACCGCGTTGAACAAGCGGGCGGTCGAGTCGCTCGTGAACGGCGGAGCTTTCGACGCGATGGGGCATCCGCGCAAGGGGCTCCTCGCCGTGTTCGAGACGATCATCGATTCGGCGGTCCGGCGCCGACGCGAACGTGACGCAGGAACGCTCTCGCTGTTCGATCTCGGGGGCGAAGCCGATGCGGCCCCGGTGTTCGACGATCGACTCCCGATCCCCGACGTGGAGTTCGACAAGGGCGAGCGGCTGCGGGCCGAGAAGGAGATGCTCGGCCTCTACATCAGCGATCACCCGCTCATGGGGGTCGAGCAGTCGCTGCGGCGGCATACCGAATGCGGGATCGTCGATCTGCTCGAGCTCGAGGACGGCTCGGTTCGGTCGGTGGCCGGGGTGGTCACGGGACTCGCCCGCAAGTACACGAAGCGGGGCGACCTCATGGCGACCTTCGTGCTCGAGGACCTCGCGGCGGCGATCGAGGTGATGGTCTTCCCGAAGACGATGCTCCAGTACGGCGACCTCCTCACGCCCGACGCGGTCGTGGTGATCAAGGCCCGCGTCGACAACCGCGACGACGCCCCGAAGCTCATCGCGATGGAAGTCGCCTGCCCGGAGTTGCGGGTCGGCGGGATCGAACCCGTTCGGCTCCGGCTCCGTCCGACCGCCCTCACCGAGGAGCGGGTGGCGAAGCTGAAGCAGGTGCTCGACGGGCACGCCGGCGACAATCCGGTGCACGTGCTGCTCACCGGTCCCGACAAGGAGACCGTCCTTCGGCTCGGTGACGAGTTTCGCTGTGACGCCAGCAACGGCCTGTTCGCCGAGTTGCGACTGCTCTTCGGCGCCGACTGCATCGCCTGAGCGGGTCCGGACCGGGCCGTCCGATCGGCGATCGGTATCCTCCGCCGAATGCGCATCGGGATCCTGGGGGCCACGGGCCCCGCCGGCCGCGGCCTCGCGGCCCGACTCGCGAGCGTCGGGCACGAAGTGCTCTTCGGGTCGCGCGACGCCGAGAAGGCCGAGGCGGGCGTCGCCGCGCTCGTCGAGACCTGGGGTGAACGGGTCGCCGGACGATTGGTCCCGTGCGACAACACGGGCGCCTGCGATGCCCCGGTCGTGATCTTGGCGGTGCAGGCCGAGGCCGCGATCCCGACCGTGCAGGAGCACGCCGAGCACCTGCCCGGCAAGATCGTCGTCTCGATGGCCAACAACCTGGTGAAGCACGGCAACGAGTTCAACGCGGTGCTCCCGCCCCACGGGTCGGTGGCCGCCGAGATCCAGTCGCTGCTGTGGCGCTCGAAGGTCACGACCGCCTTCCACCTCGTGCCCGCGGCCGAGTTCGGGGCGCTCGATCACGAGATGGAGAGCGATGTCATCGTCCTCGGTGACGACGACGAGGCGGTGCGCACGGTGATGGAGATCACCACGAGCATTCCGCGGCTGCGGGCCCTCGACGGGGGCTCGCTGCGCAATGCGGTCGGGATGGAGACCTTCGCCGCGGTGCTCCTGACCGTCAACATCCGCCACAAGATGCGGGGCAGTCTCCGACTCCAGACCGTCTGAGCCGACGGTAGGGTGCGGCCGATGGGCATGCGGCTCTACGACACGGCACGGCGGTCGGTAGTGCCGTTCGCCCCACCCGAGACGGTGAGGATGTACGTCTGCGGCATCACGCCGTACGACTCGACCCACCTCGGGCATGCCGCCACCTACGTGACCTACGACATCGTCGTGCGGCGACTCGAGGAACTCGGTCATGCCGTGCGCTACGTGCGCAACATCACCGATGTCGACGACTCGATCCTCCCCAAGGCCCGTGAGCTCGGCGTTCCCTACCTCGAGCTCGCGGCCGCCGAGGTGGCCCGCTTCCATTCCGACATGGATGCCCTGGGGATGCGGCCTCCGGTGGCCGAGCCCCGGGCGACCGAGTCGATCGATCAGATCGTCGAGCTCGTGACCCGGCTGCTCGAGCAGGGGAACGCCTATCTGACCGCCGGCACCGCCTACTTCGACGTCTCGTCATTCCCGCGGTTCGGGGCGCTGTCGCACTATCCCGAGGCCCAGATGCTCCGGCTGGCCCGGGCCCGGGGTGGCAATCCCGATGATCCGCACCGGCGCAGCCCGCTCGACTTCGTGCTCTGGCAGCCCTCGCTCGCCGACGAACCGGCCTGGCGGGCGCCGTTCGGGGTGGGGCGCCCCGGCTGGCACATCGAATGCTCGGCGATGGCGATGCACGAGCACGGCTCGACCCTCGACCTCCACGGGGGCGGCACCGACCTCATCTTTCCCCACCACGAGTGCGAGATCGCCCAGAGTGAATCGATCACCGGGGAGCCCTGCGCCCGGCACTGGCTCCACTCGGCGATGGTCAACTACGAGGGCGAGAAGATGTCGAAGTCGCTCGGCAACCTCGTGTTCGTGAGCGATCTGCTCGAGCGGGCCGATGCCCGCGCGATCCGGCTCGCCCTCACCCGACACCACTACCGGCACGGGTTCGAGTGGTTCGACACCGACCTCGACGAGGGCACCGCGCTGCTGCGGCGGTTGCTGGCGGCCGCGGCCCGTGACGGCGGTCCCGATCCGCGGCCGTTCGCCGAGCGGGTGCGTGCGGCGATCGACGATGATCTCGACACCCCGCACGCGCTCGACGCGCTCGACGACCTCGCCAGCGCGATCCTGAGCGGCGACGGTCGTCCCGATCCGGCGGTCCCGAGCGCGCGGGATTCCCTCTGCGAGCTCGGTCGGCTCCTCGGCGTCGACCTCGACCGCCCGCTCGCCGACGGTCGCTGAGGTCCGGCAGTCGGGGAATCCGCCCGGAGTCGACTGCGGGCGTTGGTAGCCTCGCTCGCCGATGAGCAGCGCCGACCCGAACGCCGAGATCACGGTCACGCTGCCCGACGGATCGACCCGCGCGGCCGCGAGGGGCGCGACGCCGGCCGACATCGCGGCGGGCATCGGGGCCCGCCTGGCCAAGGCGGCGCTGGCCGCCAAGGTCGACGGGGAGTGGGCCGATCTCGGTCGTCCGCTGCTCGACGACGCCGCCCTCCAGATCGTCGTCCCCGAATCCGATGCCGGTCGCGAGGTGCTGCGCCACTCGACCGCCCACGTCATGGCCGAGGCGGTGACCCGGCTGTTCCCCGGTGTACGGGTGGCGATCGGGCCCGCGATCGCCGACGGCTTCTACTACGACTTCGACCTGCCCGACGGCGGAACCTTCTCCGATGACGATCTCGGTCGGATCGAGGACGAGATGCGCCGGATCGTGCGAGCCGACCAGCGCTTCGAGCGCGAGGAGCTCGACTACGACGCGGCACTCGAGCTCTTCGCCGACCAGCCGTTCAAGTGCGAGATCATCGACAAGGTGCGGCGGGGCGAGGCCGATGCCGACGACGCCGGGGAGGCGGGGGGCGAGGGCGGCGTCTCCGTCTACCGGAACACCGATGGCGACGGCGTCGCCTTCACCGATCTGTGCCGGGGCCCGCACGTGCCGTCGACCGGTCGGCTCGGTGCCTTCAGGCTGATGAAGGTGGCGGGTGCGTACTGGCGGGGCAACGAGAAGGGTCCGATGCTCCAGCGGATCTACGGCACCGCGTGGGAGTCGAAGGCCGCGCTCGATGCGCATCTCGAGCGGCTGGCCGAGGCCGAGAAGCGCGATCACCGGCGTCTCGGCGTCGAGCTCGACCTGTTCTCGTTCCCGGAGGAGATCGGCTCGGGCCTCCCGGTCTTCCATCCGAAGGGCGCGCTCGTGCGTCGCATCATGGAGGAGTACTCGCGGTCACGGCACGAAGCCGCGGGCTACTCGTTCGTGAACTCCCCGCACATCACCAAAGAGGGCCTCTTCCAGACGTCGGGCCACCTCCAGTGGTTCGCCGACGGCATGTTCCCGCCCATGCACCTCGACGAGGGTGGTCCCGCGGGTGAGGGCACGAAGTACTACCTCAAGCCGATGAACTGCCCGTTCCACATCCTGATCTTCCGGCACCGCACGCGTTCGTACCGCGAGCTGCCGCTGCGGTTCTTCGAGTTCGGCTCGGTGTACCGGTACGAGAAGTCGGGCGTGGTGCACGGGCTCACGCGGGTCCGGGGGATGACCCAGGACGACGCCCATATCTTCTGCACCCGCGAGCAGATGGCGGGCGAGCTCTCGTCGCTCCTCGATTTCGTGCTCGATCTCCTGCGCGACTACGGCCTCGACGACTTCTACCTGGAGCTCTCGACCCGGCCCGAGGGCAAGGCGGTCGGCACCGAGGACGAGTGGGAGGAGGCCACCGCGGCGCTGCGGGTCGCCGCCTCGGGGAAGGGGCTCGATCTCGTGCTCGACGAGGGCGGTGGCGCGTTCTACGGGCCCAAGATCAGCGTCCAGGCCCGTGACGCCATCGGGCGCACGTGGCAGATGTCCACCATCCAGCTCGACTTCCAGCTGCCCCAGCGGTTCGACATCCACTACACGGGCGCCGACAACGAGCGGCACCGCCCGATCATGATCCACCGGGCGCTCTTCGGGTCGATCGAGCGGTTCTTCGGTGTGCTCGTCGAGCACTACGCAGGAGCGTTCCCGGCCTGGCTCGCACCCGTGCAGGCTGTCGTCCTGCCGGTGAGCGACCGGCACGACGAGTACGCGGCGTCCGTGGCCGAACGGCTCCGGGCCGCCGGACTCCGCGGCGAGGTCGTCGACGGCGCGGGCGGCGCACTCGGCGCTCGGATCCGCCGGGCCAAGACCGAGAAGGTGCCGTACGTGCTCGTCGTCGGCGACGACGACGTGGCCGGTGACACGGTCGGCGTGAACCAGCGGGGGAGCGACGAGCCCGAACGGGGAGTCCCCGTCGTCGGATTCATCGGGCGCCTCACCGACGAGGTCGCGACGCACGCGTGAGGCGGCGGTGACCCTCGAGCGCATGTGGGCGGGCTGGCGGGCCGAGTACCTGGCGACTCCGGCGTTCGGCCGTACCGACCTCGGGTGCATCCTCTGCCGGCTCGTGGCCGCCGAGGACGATGCCGCGGCCCTCATGCTCGAGCGCACCGACCTCACGATCACCGTGATGAACCTCTACCCGTACGGCTCGGGGCACGTCATGGTCTCGCCCCGGCGCCACGTAGCGGGCTTCCTCGAGTGCACCGCCGAGGAGTACCGGGCCGTCGCCGATGCGCAGCTCAGGGCTCTGCGGGCGATCGGCGCCGCGTACGCGCCCGAGGGCGTCAACGTCGGGGCGAACCTCGGGCGGGCGGCGGGGGCCGGGGTGCCCGATCACCTCCACGTGCACGTCGTGCCCCGCTGGAGCGGCGACACCAACTTCATG
>JBJSXF010000176.1:0-8932 GCA_046086225.1 Actinomycetota bacterium
AGCGACGGCGGCGACGATGAGGCCCAGGGCGATCGTCGCCCGGAAAGACAGCCGCAGGAAGTGCAGTCCGGCGTCGATCAACGCTTCAGCCGCGTCGCGTGGTGGTCCGCCTTGAGGGATGTGGTCGAGGCTGTAGGCGGCGAGGAACGAGACGACCGCACCGGTGACACCCGTCGCGAGGGCGACACCGATGCCCCAGCGCGTGACGGTCCGGCGGCGGTTCCCACTGAGCCAGATACCGGCCGCGAGCAACATGACCAGCGCGACGATCAGGGCGATTCGGGCGATGACGAGGAGGTGGACGGCCGTGCGGGCCGCTTCGAGCCCCTTCGCGTCAAAGAGCTCGTACTTGATGGCGAGGTCGCCGATCGGGAGCTTGTTGAAGATGTCGAGCCCGCTTTCGCTCAAACGCGTACGAACGACAATCACGATCTGGCTGACATCGAGGACGATCTTGCCGTTGTCGAGGGTGACCGACTTGCCTTCGCCCGTGAGGGCTTTCTTCACCTCCTTGTGGGCGGTTCGGTTCGCGGCATCCCAGACTGCTGTGAACTGCTTCGTGCCGAGCGCGCGGTAGGTCGCGTCGTAGACGAAGCCTTGCACGGCGTTGGTGATCGAGCCGGCGAGGAAGTCGGTCGGTCCGGGCAGTGCCTTCTCGGCCAACGACGTGACGTCCACCTTGCCCATCAGCCGGTCGGTGATCTCGGTGGCGAGGTAAGCGCGAACAGCCTCGTTGCTGGCCAGCGGCGAGACCGTTTCCACGTACCTGTCGGTATTGAGCAACTCCTGCTTCACGTACGTCGCGACGAGTGTGAGCGGGGCGAGCACGCAACTGACGGCAATGCACGCAGCGCCGAGCCGTCGGCGCAGACGGCGGGGTGGCGCGGGCGTCGGAGTGGTCGCGGTGGCGGTCATGGCGCAGATCCTTCCATGGGGACGGTCGGGGGTGCGGTCAATCGCCGGGCGGTGGGAGATCGGCCGTCAGCTCGGCGCCCGGGGCTTGACGGCGCTTGGCCTCTCGGGAGCCGAGCCCGACGATGAGGCGCACGACCCCGCCGATGAGCACGAAGTTCAGGATCATCTGGCTCGTCACGAGGAGGCGGGCCGGATCGGTCTTGGGCACGATGTCGCCGAAGCCGACGGTGGAGAGCACGGTCACGGTGAAGTAGATGCCCTGGGTTTTCGACAGGGCGCGGTTGAACGAGGTCGGATCGGAGCGGGACATCGTCACGTAGTTGGCCGCGTAGATGACGATGAACAAGGGGACGAGGATCCCGAGGGCCACGACCGCCCGGCGCAGCGGACGCTCGTGGCGGGCGATGGACCGGGCCTGCCAGCCGAGCACGATCGTGAAGACGGTGATACCGGCGAGGAGTCGGGGCCAGATCGCCTCGCGGGGATCGGGCGCGAAGGGGAGGACGGCGTAGGCGACGATGATCGCGACGGCGCTGGCGAGGGCGAGCACGGCGGTCGCGCCGATCTCCCGGCGGGTGACGTGGTGCGGCTCGATGTCCCCGATCATCCTGGCTCCCCCCGGGGCCGGACTGGGCGGCTCCCGGCGAGTCACGGTATCGGGGGCTGCCGAACGGACCGATCCCGACTCCTCAGGTTCGCCCCGATCCGGCCGATTCGGGAGGAGAAGGGCTCGACGTGGGGGACTCGAGGAGGCAGCCGTGGAGATCACCGACCCGGAGCTCGGCAAGATCGTCGAGGACTTCGTCGCGGAGAGCACCGGTGATGTCGTCGTCGTGAGCGACGCCGACGGTGGGCTCGTCTGGGTGTCGCCGTCAGCGGAGCGCATCATGGGCTGGGACGGCTCCGACATCTCGGGTCGGCCCGCCCACGAGTTCCTCCACGAGGAGGATCTCCCGACGCTGCTGGAGCTGCGCGCCCACCACGAGGCGGCCGCCGCGCTCATTCGGATCAAGCGCTTCGACGGATCGTTCCTCTGGTGCCGGGTGTTCTCACGACCGATCCGCGGCGACGACGGCGAGTATCGGGGTCGGGTCTCGGTATTCCGCGACGTGAACGTCGAGGTGGAGAGCCGGCATGCGCTCGCCGAGTCGGAGGAGTGGTACCGACTGCTCGTGGAGAACGTCACCGATTTCGTCACGATGGCGAGCCCTGACGGAAAGTTCACCTGGGCTTCGGCTTCGCTCACCAGGGTCATGGGCTGGCAGCCCGAGGAGGTGCTCGGCCAGGTCGTGGTGTCGTACCTGCATCCGCACGACGTGCCCGGCTTGCTGGCGCTGCGCGAGCAGCTGGCCGAGGGTCGGTCTTCGATCCTCCGGGCCCGCGCCCTGCGGTCCGACGGCACGTACCGGTGGCTGGAGCTCAACGTCAAGCCGATCTACGAGAAGGGTGAGCTGGTCGGGCGCCTCACCGCCTACCGCGACGTGCACGCCGAGGTGGAGGCCCAGGAGCGGCTCGCCAAGTCGGAGCGTCTGTTCCGGATGCTCGCTGAGAACGCGACCGACGTGGTGGCGTACGCGGACGACGGCCTGCTCGCCTGGGTGTCGCCGTCGGTCACCGCGGCGCTCGGTTGGGAGCCTGCCGACCTGGTGGGGAAGTCGCTCATCGCCTACGCGCACCCCGCCGACGTGACGACGGTGGCCGAGCAGCAGGCGATCGCCCTGCACGGCATGTCGCGCCGTCGGTTCCGGCTGCGCAACCGCAGCGGTCACTTCAACTGGGTCGAGAGCCACGCCGGCCCGTACCGCGACGGCGAGGGGGCTGCGGGCGGATGGGTGACCTCGTTCCGGGTGGTGGACGATCTCGTGCGGGCCGAGGAGGTGCTCGACCGTCGGGCGCGCTTCGATGCGCTCACCGGTCTCATCAACCGGCAGGAGGTGTTCGAGCAGCTCGAGGCCGAGGGGCGACGGACCGGTCAGGAGATCGCGGTGCTGTTCTGTGACCTCGACCGCCTCAAGGAGATCAACGATTCGTTCGGCCACGCGGCCGGCGACGAGGTGCTGCGCGTGGTTGCCGAACGGGCCCGGATGGCGATCCGCCGCGATGACATCGCCGGTCGGATCGGGGGCGACGAGTTCCTCGTCGTGCTGCACGGTGTGCACGGGCTCGACGAGGCTCGGGCGAAGGCCGAGGATGTGCGGCGGTCGGTCTCGGAGCCGGTCGCACTCGCCGGCGGCTGCTACTCGCCGTCGCTCAGCATCGGGGTGACCCTCGCGCAGTCGGGTGAGGACGTCGCGGCGCTCATCGGGCGGGCCGATGAGGCGATGTATGCGGCGAAGCGCGCCGGCCGTGGTCGGGTTGTCACGTTCTGAGGTGGTTGTCGCGGTCGTCCGTGCGGGCCGAGTGACGCGGCTGACGGGCTGGGCGCTCCGGCCCGGGGGTGACCGGATGAGCCGCTTCCGGAGCGATACACATTCCTCTTGCCGTTCGTCGGACAGGATCGGGGTCGATTGTGGGATTCGGTCGAGGTGTGCGCTGGTTGCGGCTCTTGGGGCTGGTCACGGCGGTGGCGGTGCTCGGGGCGGCGTGTGGTTCGTCGGAGTCGTCTGATGGTCCGGGGCCGGCGGAGGGCTGGCAGGTGTCGTTGACGGGGGCCGACGGTCAGCCGTTACCGAAGGCCGAGGTGAAGAGTGGCCGGACGTTCCCGGCTCTCGTACTGGGCGGCACGTAGGTGGTGAGTGCGACGGTGCCGTCGGCGCTGCGGTCGGAGTTGGCCGGGGAGACAGTGGAGTTGCAGCACCGGTCGGGGGCCGACGGTGAGTGGACGACGGTGAAGGAGGTTCGCGTCGATGCCGACGGTCGCATCCGTGAGGAGTTCACCGCCGGCAAGGAGCTGACCCACCGGCACGACTATCGGATCGCAGTGGTGGAGTCGGGTGCGTCAGGATCGTCACCGACGACGAAGGGTGCGGCGGCCGCTGCGGGTGGGGTCCGGCTGATGTCGGCGGCCCGGCCCGCGCAGGTGACGGCCACGACGAGTGACACGACGACGGCGGTCGGGATCGTGCAGTTCGTCGTCCAGATCGTCAACAACACGGGGAACAACCTGAACCTCTACATCCCGACCGCTCAGTCGAACGGCACCTACAACGAGGGCGAGGTGGCGCTCGCGAGCGGGGAGACGAAGTCGCTGCTCTACACGAATCCGCCGCCGGGTTCCGGAGTGCACTTCCGGGCCAACAAGCAGAAGTGCTTCGGCGGCTGCACCGATTACGTCATGAACTGGAAGTGGTACCCGACCGTGTCGGGGACGACGGAGCCGATGCCGGGCTACACGGCCTGTGGGGCGTCGCTGCCGCAGTTCACCTCGAACCAGGTCTACAAGGTCGAGTTGAACGACAAGATGTTCACGAACAGCAACTTCGCGGCCGGGCTGCTCTCGGGTCAGATCGGCGGTGACGGCACCGGCTACAAGACCTGCACCTTCGACCTCGAGTCGAAGTTCGTCAACTGGATGCAGAGCAATCCGGTGAAGGGATTCCTGGTGGTCGCCGCGGCCACAGCCCTGATCGTCGCTGCGGTAGTGCTGACCGTCGCGACGGCCGGGGTGGCCGCGCCCCTCGACGTAGCTTTCGAGGAACTCCTCGTGGATGAGGTCGTCGAGGTGGCCACGGAAGATGCCGCGACCGACGCGGCCGGCGACCTCGCGGAGCCGGCGATCGAGGCCGCCGAGGGCGCCCTCCCCGATCCGGCCGGACCCGACTACTTCGAGTTCGTTCCTGAAACTCCGGCGACCGATATCTGGGGGAACGCCGTCACGATCTCCAACTACGTATTCGCGGGGTAGTGCCGCGAAGGTCTTCGCCGACGGCACCTTTCCGGGTCGAGCCGACGCCTCGCCGGGTCAGGCGAGGTGCTGCTCGCGTGCCGCGAGCGCCGGTTCGACCGTTGCGAGCCACGCGGCTCGTGCCGTCCCGTCGGCGTCGGTCGGGCGACCGGCGGCTTCTCGATGGTGCTGGAGGGCGACGTCGTAGACCGGGACGCTGCCTGCGTCGAAGTACTTCGGCTTCTTCGTGTGGCGGCCCTCGCCGCCGGCGTTGAGCGTGCACGCAGCGCGACCCTCGGTGAGGCGGTACGCGGGGAGGAGTCCCTGCTCCCACGTCACGACGTCGGCACGGGTCACGAACCAGTAGACGGGGTCGGCGACGGTCTGCTCGTCGCTCCCGTCGGGATGGGTGACCGAGCGCGCGACATCCGGGAAGTCGCGTGCGACGCGCTCGTGGCTCGCGCACCAGGACCGTCCGGTGATGGACGCTCGCCGGCGCAGGGTGTGATCGTCGGTGATGACGAGCGAGGCGTGCTGGTTCGACCACAGCTTCGCGGCGTGGCCGTGGATCGCGTTCCCGGGGTGGTAGGGGATGAGCACGTGGGCACGGCCCCGTCGTTCGGCCACGAGAGCGGCTCCGCCGATCTGACCGTTCCGGGGTGAAGCACCGGGGAGGCCGGTCGCATCGACGGTCGCCTGAATGGTCTCGAACTGAGCGGCGAGCAGATCGGTCAACGGGATCGGATCCGACGCGTCGGGGTCGGTCGCGGGGTCGGTCGCGGGGTCGGCGGTTCTGTCGGGGGAATTCACGACCGCTTCCTTCACGAAGAGATTCTGCGAGCACTGGGTGAAGACCTCGGCGGTCCCACCGACCAGGTAGCCCAGGATCGCGTCCTCCGATTCCGCCTGTGAGCGGTGCGCGGCGAGATCGGTGTCGGTGAGGGCGTAGTCGCGGGCAAGTTGCTCGGGCGAGACGCACTCCACCCCGTGGAGGGTGAGGTGGAGTCCCATGGCGTCGGGGTCGGTCTGGTGGAGCGCGAGCAGCGCCAGCCATCCGGTCCGCCGGGCGGCGTCCACGAGGGCGACGACGCTGCCGAGGTGGCTACGCGATCGGGAGTTCTTGATCCCCGGCATCGCGGCGGTCTCGCTCCCGCGACGCTCGGTGTCGAGGTGCGGCGGCATCGGCCCGCTGCCGTGGAGCCAAGCGGTCGTCGCCTGATCAGCGGCGGAGTCGCCGGTTCGCGGGACGAGTACGGCGACGGCGACGGCGCGGTCGGTCAGGACGAGGATCGGACGGGTCGAATGCCCGGGGTGCCGCGGCATCATCGCGGTCACGCTCTCCCGGTGGCGGCCCCACAAGCGGCCGCGCGGTTCGGTGCTGCTCGCCGCGAGCACCTGCGTTGCGGTCGCGGCGAAGGCCCCCATCACGGCGGTGCACGTCTGGCGGTACTGCGAGCGGTAGAAGAAGTCGGCCTGCCCGACCACGATCGGCTTCTTGCCGCGGGCGCTCTCGGAACCGGTCCCCTCCGATTCGTCACTGCGATCGGCGGCCCGTCGCGTGGCGAGGGTCGCGCTGACCTGGTATTGGACGACGTGCTCGGCGGCGGGCCCGGGCTGGCCGGGCCGGCGCAACCGTCTCTCGGCGAGTTGCGCTCGCAGTGCCGGCGGGCTCATCTCGAGGATGCGGAGCGCCCGGAGTCGTCCGGGGCGGAGTCGGTACGCCCAGTGCTCGTGTTGTACCTCGTGCGCTTCTGACATCCCTCCGATGATCGCAGAAGAACTCAGTAGACTTCTCGTACATTCGTTCCGTCTCAGTCCGCCGGTTTCCCTCTCGGCGAGCGATAATGTGGAGGGTATGCCCGTGGGTGCGCAGACCAGGGACGAGATCCTCGAGGTCGCGATGCGCCACCTCGACCAACGGGGCGCGATCGACTTTCGGGTCGACGAGGTCGTCGCCGACGCCGACGTTTCGAAGAGCTCGCTCTACCACTTCTTCGGAGGGCGCGAAGGACTCATCGATGCCGCCGAAAACGAGTGGTACCTCCGCTCGGTTGTCGGCGAGTACCGGAATTCGGTGCAGACCGCCGAAGACTGCGTGACTCCCGCAGAGTTCCAGGAGTTCGTGCGGGCTCAGATCGTGCGATCGCTCACGGAGTCATCCAACGTTCTGGTGCGCCGCCGCCGCATCGCGGTGATCGCCCGGATGATCGGTGATGGTCGGGACGACACCAGGATCGCCGCAGTGCAAGCGGCGTTCATCGCCGGGATGGCGGAGATCGTGCGGTCGGCGCAGCGACGCGGACTGGTCGCCCCGACCCTCGACTGCGAGGCCTACGCGGCGTACGTCCACACCGCAACGCTCGGGCGGACGCTCACCGAACCCGGGTTCCCTGACACCGAACGGTGGCTCGACTTCGCGTGCGATGCCGCAGTCGCCCCCCTCGCTCGGGGGCTCACCGACTGACAGCCGGCCTCCGGCGGGTCAGGTGACAGGGAGCGGGGGCACGCCGAACCGGGCGCGCACCTCCTCGAGCGGCCGGTCGGCCAGGGCGAGGTGATCGGCGGTGGCGAAGTCGCCGGTGCACTGCGTGCCGCGGTGCAGAGCGATGGCGAACGTCTCGGCAACGCCGGGCCGAGCGAGGGTCTGGTCCTTCGGTGCGATGTCGCCGAACTGCAGGATGCCGGCCTCGTGGATCGCCAGGTTGTTGAGGCAGAGCATCCAACTCACGTCGGTATCGGCCATTCCCATCTGAAACGCGCCGAGGGCCATCTCGCCCTCGGCGACCGGGTCGTAACCGGCGATGACGTGGTTCATGTCGTGGGCGAAGAAGAGGTAGACGTGGTCCGAGGGCGTTTGCCCGGGGGTCTCCAGGCCGAAGCGCTCGTGGAACGCGAGGAACTCGCGTCCCAGTGTGCCGTCGGGCAGGGTCGCGAAGTGGTCGAGCGCAACGAGGAGGCGCGGGTCGGCGAAGTCGCCGCGCTCCTGGGCATCTCGGAAGGTGGGCTCCGCGTCGGCAACGGCGAGGTCCTCCTGGAACCGCACGGCGTCGGCGCGGGCCCGTTCGACTCCGTCCCGTACGAGGTCGCGGGTCATCTCCAAGCCCATCCCGTCTACGGAGAGCGCCGAGGCGTAGGCCTCGACGCGATCGACCTGGCCGGCGGTGAGCGGGTGGCGACAGATCTCGAGCACGAAGAGCAGGTAGTGGAATCGGCGGGCGGCGGGCGTTCCGGCGAGGACGCGACCGGTCTCGGCCGGACCGAGGGGAGTGAGATCCGCCAGCAATAGGTCGCCGCGGCCCCAGACGTGGTGGGTGACCGCCGAGAGGATGCCGAGTTGCTCATCGGTCGGACCGCCGTCAACGTCGATCGCGCCGAGGAGGCCCCGTACAACGATCTCGACCTGATCGGGGGTGACGAGCCTCGTCATGGGACCTCTTCGGGGGCGGCGGGCCGACTCATCACCGTACCGCCGGACTCGCGGCGTGGCTCGTCGGCCGTGCGGGGCGGAACGTTCGTCCGGGAGGGTGCGGACGCGGCATAGGTTCGACCGTTGCCGACCGTGTGGAGGTATGTGGCGTGACCTTGCTCCCGATGGCCGACGTGCCGTTTCCTCTGCCGACCGATCGCGACATGCTCCCGTCGGAACGGCGGCGTTTCGTCGAGACCCACCGCACGTGCGTGCTCGCGTACGCACGGCGCGACGACGGTCCGGCGCAGTCGGTCGTGTACTACATCCCGACCGACTCCGGTGAGTTGCTCATCGCCACGATGGGCGCACGCGCGAAGGCCAAGGCGGTCGAGCGCCTGGGCAAGGTCAGCTTGCTCGTGCTCGACGAGCAGTGGCCGGTCGGGTACCTGACCGTCTACTGCGATGCCGTGGTGGACCGCGATCCCGACCTCACGACCGACGTGGCGATGGCCGTTGCGGGCCGTATGTCGGGTCAGCCGCTCGGTGAGGAGGCGCGGCCGTTCGTCGAGGCGATGGTGAGGGAAGAGGGCCGGGTCGTGTTGCGCTGCCGCCCCTACGCAACCTTCGCAACCCCGCCCCGTCACCTGCACTCCAACGATCAAGCCGAGTCGGTGACCCACTGGCTGTCGGGTTCGGTGGCGTGGGATGCGGCCGATCCCGACCGGGTGTGAGTCGCAGCCGACGCCAGGAGAGTTGCGGGCGCCCCCGGCAGGATTCGAACCTGC
>JBJSXF010000177.1:0-10833 GCA_046086225.1 Actinomycetota bacterium
CCGGCCGACCGCCGACGGAGGTCTCGGCTCCCGCCTCGCTCAGGCCGGGTCGAACCGCACCGGCAAGGCCCGGGGACCCCGGAAGGCGTAACCCTCGATCACCGCTTCCGCGGCCTGCTCGGGGTCGAGGCGCAACCCGGGGAGCCGGTCGAGCACCGCGTCGAGACCGACCCGCAGCTCGAGCCGGGCGAGGTGCATGCCCAGGCACTGGTGCGCTCCGGTGCCGAACGCCAGGTGGTGCTGGACGGGCCGGCCGAGCCGCCACTCGTCGGGATCGGCCCAGCGGCTCGCGTCGCGATTGGCCGACGACGTGCCGACCGTGATCGGCGAGCCCGCCGCAATCGGGCAGCCCGCGATCTCGGTGTCGCGCGCCGCGACCCGGCTCACCATCGTGATCGAGGTCTCGAACCGAAGGGTCTCCTCGATGACCTCGGGGAGCAACGAGCGGTCCGCGGTCACCGTCGCCAGCACGTCGGGTCGGGTGAGGAGCGCATGCAACGCGTTGCCCATCACCCGGAAGGTGGTCTCGGCCCCGGCAGGCAGGAGCAGCCGGAGGAACCCGTAGATCTTGGCGTCGGTGAGGCGCTCACCGTCGATCTCGGCGTTCACGAGATCGGAGAGGAAGTCGCCGGTCGGCGCCGCCCGGCGGGCCTCCACGAGCGGCCGCAGGTAGGCGACCATCGCGTCGCTCGCCCGGTGCCCGGCCTCGGGGGCGAGCGGGCCCATGTTGATCTCCTCGGCCCACTGCGCGAAGCGCCCCGCGTCCTCGATCGGCACGCCGACGATCCCGCAGATCACCTCGACCGGATAGCGGGAGGTGACCGACGCGACGAGATCGGCGTGCCCGAGCGGCGCGATCTCGTCGAGGAGCCGGTCGATCGTGGGCCGTACGAGCGTGTCGTCCCAGCGCTCGAGCTGCGAGGCCCGGAACGCCTTGGCCACGAGGTTGCGGTACTTGCGGTGCTCCTCGCCGCCCATCGCGAGGATCAGCTCACCCATGAACTGACCGATGTGGTCGCCGTTGATGGACGAGGAGAAGGTGTCGGCGTCGCGGAGCACGGCGTCGGCGGCATCCCACGACAGCACTTGGTAGGTGGTGCCCGGACCGAGGCCGGTGTCGTCGGCCGCGATGATCGGACAGGCACTCTCCCGCGCCTCGCGCCACAGGGCATGGGGCTGCACGTTCCCCCAGTCGAGGGTGGCGCGCATCGGCTCGGCGGCGGGCTCGGCGGTCACAGCGCCACGGTACCGGCCGGTCCGGGAACCACGCGCCGGCGCGCCGCTACCCTGCCGTCCGTGACCGCCCGTGCGCTCGGCACCAACCCCTTCGCCGACACCGAGGACCAGGCCGCGCTCCGGCAGCTCGCCCGCGACGTGGCCGCCCGTTCGCTCGCGCCGATGGCCCGCCACGGCGACGAGACCGAGGAGTTCCCCCAGTGGGCGTGGGACGCCATGCGCGACGCCGAGCTCTTCGGCATCACGATCGGCGAGAAGTGGGGCGGCGCCGGCCTCGGCGACGTCGAATCGGCGATCGTGCTCGAGGAGCTGGCCCGGGCCGACGTCTCGGCCGCGATCCTCGCCCAGCTCACGTTCAACGGCCCGCCGCGTGCGATCGAGCACCTCGGCACCGACGAGCTGCGCGACCGCTGGCTCCCGATGGCCGCGTCGGGCGAGGCGCTGTTCTGCATCGGCATCAGCGAGACCGAGGCCGGCTCTTCGGTCGGGCACATGCGCGCCCGCCTCGCCCCCGACGGCGACGGGTTCCGCCTGAACGCCTACAAGAACTACGTCACCGGCGGCCACAAGGCCCGGGCCTGCCTCGTGTGGTGCCGCTTCCCGGGCAGCGAGGGCACGAAGGGCATCGGCGCCGTGGTCGTCGATCTCACCGCCCCGGGCGTCACGGTGGCCGGCACCCACGTGAAGATGGGGCTGCGGGCCACAAGCGAGGCCGAGCTCGCGTTCGACGACGTGCGCATCGAGCCCGAGGACGTGCTCGTGATGGGCACCCCCGACAGCAACGAGTCGTTCAAGACCCTCATCG
Organism: Actinomycetota bacterium; assembly: GCA_046086225.1. Classification (GTDB taxonomy): domain Bacteria; phylum Actinomycetota; class Acidimicrobiia; order IMCC26256; family PALSA-610; genus JBJSXF01. The sequence continues at coordinate 2,042 of JBJSXF010000177.1, forward strand.
CCCACATCAACCACGAGCGCTGCGGCAACGCGGCGATGTGCATCGGCGCCGCCCAGGGCGCGCTCGAGTACGCCATCGGCTACATGAACGAGCGCCGGCTCGGCGAACGGCCCCTCGCCGCACTCCAGGGTCTGCAGTGGAAGATCGCCGACATGGCGACCCAGCTCGAGGGCGCCCGACTCCTGCTCCAGCGGGCCGTGCGGATGGCCGGGCCCGGCGGCACGCCGCCCCCGCTCGAGACGGCGATGGCCAAGACGGCCGCCAACCTCGCGGCCAAGTTCGTGTGCGACGAGGCCATCCAGCTGCTCGGCGGCTACGGCTTCTCGCGCGAGTACCCGGTCGAGCGGGCCTACCGCGACATCCGCGGCCTGTGCATCGGGGCGGGCACCGTCGAGATCCAGCGAAACTTCGTGGGCACGAGCGTGCTCGGCGGCGCCGTCCCCGCGAGCGACGGCTGGACGGCCCGGCGCTGAGGCCGCCGGTGCTCGCGCCGACGTTCACCACCCCGCTCGGCCCCGACTACCGCGCGCCCGGCGGGCCGTGGGCCGGACCCTCGCTCGACGCGCTCCTCACCACCGTCGCCGCGCCCGACCGGGCGGCCCGGGTCGCTCGCCTCGCGGGCGGCCTGCGGGCGCAGGGTGTGCGCCCCGGCGACGCCGTCGCCTGGCGCTCGGCGAACCGGACCGAGGTCGACCTCTGCTACCGGGCCTGCTGGCGCCTCGGCGCCGTCGCCGTGCCTCTCCACCACCTGGCGGGCGAGGCCGAGGTCGCGCGCCTGGTCGCCGCCACCGCGCCCGCCGTCGTGCTCGACGACCTCGACCACCTCCCCGACGGCGATCCGGTCACCGAGCCCTGGGCCGACAACGAGGCACTCGCCGCCGTGCTGTTCACGTCGGGCAGCAGTGGCGACCCGAAGGGAGTGCTGCACACCCAGGCGACGCTCGCGTGCAAGGCGGTGCAGATGCGCACCGCCCACGGACTCGGCCCCGACGACTGCGTGCTCATGCCCGCACCCGCTGCGCACATCTCGGGCCTGCTCAACGGGGTGACCCTGCCCGGGATCGTGCCGTTCCGCACCGTGTTCATGGCCCGCTGGGATCCGGCCGCGGCCCTGGAGATCATCGAGCGCGAGCGGGTGACGTTCATGGTCGGGCCGCCGACGTTCTTCGTCGGCCTCATGGAAGCACCCGGCTTCTCCCCCGAACAGGTCGCGAGCCTGCGCCTGATCTCGAGCGGTGGCGCCGGGGTGAGCGAGGCCTTCGTCGCCGAGGCCGAACGGGTGCTCGGCGCCCGGGTGAAGCGCACGTACGGTTCGACCGAGGCCCCCACCGTCATCTCCGACGGTCGGCCCATCGGTTCGGTCGGGATCGACTTCGCCGACGACGGCGAGCTGCTCGTTCGGGGTCCCGAGGTGTGCGTCGGCTACCTCGACCCCGCCGCCACCGCCGAGGCGTTCACCGCCGACGGGTGGTTCCGCACCGGCGACCTCGCCCGCCGCGACCCCGACGGCACGATCGCGCTCGTCGGCCGGAAGAAGGACATCGTCATCCGCGGGGGCGAGAACATCTCGACCGCCGAGGTCGAGGCGATCCTCGAAGCCCACCCCGGGGTGCGCCAGGCCGTCGCGGTCGGCATACCCGACGACCGGCTCGGCGAGCGGGTGTGCGCCTTCGTCGTCGGCGACCCCGCCTTCGACCTCGAGGCCTGCCGCGAGTGGTTCGCCGCTCGGGGGGTCGCCAGGTACAAGACCCCGGAGCGGGTGATCCGCATCGACGCAGTGCCGGTGCTCGCCAGCGGCAAGCCCGACCGCGCCTCGCTCAGGGATCGCGCCTCGGACTGAGGCTCAGACCCGCTCCGCACGAGGGACAATGCGTTTGCTCCCGCCCATGCGCTCGACGAGCTCGCTCCCTTACTCGCCCCAGGGCGAGGTGTCGACGCCCATCATCTTGAAGCCCTTGATCACCATGCGCGGGTTCATGATCCCGGGCTTCCAGTGGTAGTTCCACATGCGCTCGTTGGCCACGTTCTGCACGAACATCTTCGCCTGGTCGAGAGTGGCGAGCACACCCCGGGCCGAGATCTGGCGCTCGTAACGCTCGGCGTGCTCGGCGTCGATCACGAAGTTCATCGCGTCGCACATGCGCAGCATCGAGACGTTGTTCCACTCGTAGGGCGAGAGCGACATGTGGAGCATCACATCCGGCGGCGTGACCGACTGCATCTCGAAGTTGCGCGAGACGAGAGTGATCGGCTCCAGGCAGCACGCGCAGTGGGACTCGAGCCGCACGGTGCGATCCTTGAACGGCGGCATGTGCGAGAAGGCGATCGACTCGCTCGCGCAGCCCACGAACGAGTGGAACTCGTCGTCGATGTAGGCCCGAACCTGCGAGGGGAACGACGAGAAGGGCGGCGCCTTCAGGAGGTTGCAGTTGTGGGTGTCCTCGTCGACCGTGATGACGATGCCGAGCTGCAGCTCCTTGTAGGCCTGCACGATGCGGCGGCGGTCGAGGCCGGTCACCTCGTGCACCTCCCGCAGCGTCGGTCCGTGACCGTTGGCGGCCCAGTGGTCGAAGATGAAGGCGCGGACCTGCTTGGCCTCGTCGGTGAATGCGAACTCGGGGACGTTCTGCGGCATGGCGGGCAGACTACGCGTCGGGCCGCTCGCCCCGATCCGAGGCGTCGAGCGCCCACGCGAGCCCCTCGGTCGGATCCTCGACCGCGAGGCGCAGCACCCAGCCCGATCCCGCACCGGCATCGGCCGCGTCCCACACCAGCCAGCGCAGCTCACCGATCGCGGCACCCAGCGCGTCAGCGTCGGGGGGCTCGTCGGGCGCGAAGCCGGCGAAGGCAGCGGCCGCCACCCAGGCCCGGTCGCGGCCGGCGGCTGCGCCCCGCCGCCTTCCGTGCACGCCGCCACTCGCCCCGGCCCACGCCAGTCGGGCTAACGCCTCGGCGCCGTCGATCCACGCACCCCGTGCCGCGCGCACCCCGAGCGCGGCGATAGCGCTGATCGCGTCGCCCCGCACCGCCGCGATCCGGACCCGGCCCTCCGACTGCGCAGTCCACGGACGCACCAGGTCGCGCAACGCCTCGCCGACGTCGGGATCGTCGATCGCCTCCCACCCCTCGACCGCCGGGAGCGGTCGGCCGTGGATCGGGTCCGGACCGGGCGCTTCGACGCGGTCGGTCCGGTACTGCGCGACGAGGTACTCGGGCTCGAAGGGCCGGAGCGCGAGCGGTGGGGCGAGCACTCCGGCGTGGGCCACCGTCGCCGAATCGACGACCTCACCCCGCACGACGCGCTCGTGGGCGCAGAGCGCGGCGACCGGGCCGTCGACCACGTGCGGGGCCAGCTCGGCCCAACTGTGGGTCGAGGCCACGACCTCGGCGACCGGTCCGGGCGCGAACCGCGCCGCACCCTCGGTGAGCACCGTCGCCGCGACCGCGGCCGGGGCGTCGAGCGCCAGGCGATACTCGGCGTAGGACGCGGCCGGCCACAGCTGACGGCCGCGTTCGAAGGCGCGGCGGGACCGGTCGGCGAGACCGAGGAGCGCGTCCCAGTCACGGGTCGCGCAGCACGCATCGACGAGACGCACGAGCTCGTCGAGATCGTTGGCGTCGATGGCGGCGCCGACGGGATCGCTCAGACGACCGACGCCCCCGCCTCGACCCTCGGCCGCAGCAGCGCCACGAGCCGGGCCCGGTGGGCGGCGGCATCGCCGAACGCGAGCTGGTCGAGGTGCGCCCGCTTCATGGAGAAGTGCAGGTCGTGCTCCCACGTGAAGCCGATCCCGCCGTGCACCTGCAGGGCCGAGGCCATCACGCGCTTCGACGCGTCGGAGCACCAGACCTTGGCGGTCGATGCCGCGACCGAGGCATCGGCGTCGTCGGCCGCAATGCACCACGCCGCCCAGTAGACGGTCGAGCGCATGCCCTCGACATCGACGAGCATGTCGGCGCAGCGGTGCTTCACCGCCTGGAACGAGCCGATCGGACGACCGAACTGCACTCGGGCCTTGGCGTGCTCGACCGCCAGGTCGAGCGCCCGGCCCGCGGTGCCGAGGAGATCGGCCGCGGCGAGCACCGCACCCCGGTCGACGAGGCGCTCCCGGGCCGCGCCGTCGCCGATGCGCCGGGCCCGGCCCGGATCGAAGTCGAGCCATCCGAGCTCGCGGGTGAGATCCATCGCCGGCTCGCGGCGGGGCCGCTCGGGGAGGTCGAGCAGGAAGACGCCGTCGGCGCCGACCACCACCGCGAGGTCGGCCGACGGCGCGTAGGGCACCGGCGCGGCCGGATCCCACGCGACGCACGCGAGCCGCTCGCCGGCGAGGAGCGCCGCGACCGTCTCGTGCTCACCGGCCCGGGCGAGCGCGTCGATCGCGAGGATCGTCGGCGTGAACGGGGCGGGCGCACCGTGACGCCCCATCGCCTCGACGAGCACCGCGGCCTCGACCGGACCGAGCCCGATCCCGCCGTCGGCCTCGGGCACCTCGAGCGCAGGCCAGCCCTGCTCGCACATCGCCGCCCACAGCTCGGCGTCGTACGCGTCGCCCCGCTCGGTGTGGGCCCGCACCCGAGTGGGCGAGGCGAGGTCGTCGAGGAGCGCCGTCGCGCCCTCGCGCAGCGCCTCCTGATCGGCCGAGAGATCGAAGTCCATGGGAACCCGAGTCTCGCGCCGTCCGAGCCGCCCGGTAGATTCCGGGTACGAGCCACCCCCGATCGCTGGAGTCGTCATGACCGCCGAGCCCTCCCCGCCCCGGACCGCCCGCCTCGTCTGGGACGGCAAGGAGACCGAGTTCCCGGTGGTCGAAGGCACCGAGCACGAGCTGGGCGTCGACATCTCCCGCCTCCGGGCCGAGACCGGGCTCATCACCCTCGACTACGGGTTCATGAACACCGGGTCCACGGAGTCGTCGATCACCTTCATCGACGGCGAGCAGGGCATCCTCCGCTACCGCGGCTACGACATCGAGGCCCTCGCCGAGCAGGACCAGCCCTCGTTCCTCGAGACGGCCTGGCTCCTCATCTACGGCGAGCTCCCCACCGAGGACGAGCGCGACTCCTTCAGCCGCCAGATCCGGCTCCACACGCTCCTCCACGAGGACGTGAAGCGCTTCTACGACGGCTTCCCGAAGGATGCGCATCCGATGGCGACCCTCGCCTCGGTGGTGAACGCCCTCGCGGCCTTCTACCAGCACCACGAGGACCCGCACGACCCCGAGTTCTTCCGGATCACGATGATCCGGCTCCTCGCCAAGCTGCCGACGATCGCCGCCTACTCGTACAAGAAGTCGATCGGCCAGCCTTTCCTCTACCCCGACAACTCGCTCGACCTCATCGAGAACTTCATGCGGATGATGTTCGCGGTGCCGAGCGAGCCCTACGAGGTGTCCGACACCGTCGTCCACGCGTTGAAGCAGTTGCTCATCATCCACGCCGACCACGAGCAGAACTGCTCGACCTCCACGGTGCGGCTCGTGGGCTCGGCCGACGCCAATCTGTATGCCTCGATCGCCGCCGGGATCAACGCCCTCTGTGGGCCGCTCCACGGCGGCGCCAACCAGGCCGCGATCGAAGTGCTCGAGCAGATCCGCGACGACGGTGGCGACGTCCGCCGGGCCGTCGCCCGAGCCAAGGACGCGAACGACCCGTTCCGGCTCTCGGGCTTCGGCCACCGCGTCTACAAGAACTACGACCCCCGGGCCCGCATCCTGAAAGGCACGGCCGAGCGGGTGCTCGACGATCTCGGTGGCGGCGACGAGCTCTTCGACATCGCCCGCGAGCTCGAGCAGGTCGCCCTCACCGACGAGTACTTCATCGAGCGCAAGCTCTACCCGAACGTCGACTTCTACTCGGGCCTCATCTACCGGGCGATGGGCTTCCCCACCAACATGTTCCCGGTGCTCTTCGCCATCGGCCGCCTGCCGGGGTGGATCGCCCACTGGAAGGAGGGCGAGGAGAGCAAGAAGACGAAGATCGGTCGGCCCCGCCAGGTCTACACGGGCGCCACCGCTCGGCCGTACGTGTCGATCGAGCAGCGCGGCTGATCCTTGGATCTCACGCCGACCGCCGCGGAGACCGCGCTCCGCGACGAGGTCCGCGACTGGCTCCGGACCGAGCTCCCCTGGGAGTACGGCCGGGGGCTGCCGCCCCGCTTCGACGATCTCGCCGACGAGGTCGCGTTCGGGCGGGCTTGGCAGGCCAAGCTCGCAACGGCCCGGCTCGTCGGCGTGGCCTGGCCGGAGGAGTACGGCGGGCGGGGGGCCGGCGCGGTCGAGCACTACATCGTGACCGAGGAGCTCGCCCGGGCCCGGGCCCCCGAGCTCGTCGGCCGTATCGGTGTCAACCTCGTCGGCCCCACCCTGCTCGCGCACGGAACCCCGGCCCAGAAGGAGCGGTTCCTCCCCCGCATCCTCGATGCGTCCGAGATCTGGTGCCAGCTGTTCAGCGAGCCCGGTGCGGGCAGCGATCTCACCTCGCTCACCACCTCGGCCCGACCGGTCGACGGCGGCTTCGTGCTGAACGGCCAGAAGGTCTGGACGAGTTACGCCCAGTTCGCCGACTGGGGCTGGTGCCTCGCTCGCACCGATCCCGACGCCCGGGGGGCCAAGGGCATCTCCGCGCTCGTAGTCGACATGCACGCGCCCGGCGTCGAGGTGCGACCGCTGCGTCAGCTCACCGACGAGGCCGAGTTCAACGAGGTGTTCCTCACCGACGTGTTCGTGCCCGACGACCACCTCGTCGGCCCGCGCGAGGAGGGCTGGCGCATCGCCAATTCGACCCTCACCCACGAACGGGGCGTGAACCCGCGTCAGCTCGTCATCCACACCCAGCTGCTCGACGAGCTGTGGCGCGAAGCGCAGACGAACGGCGCGCTCGCCGATGCATCGCTCGCGGCCCGGCTCGCCCAGGCCTTCGTGGAGGTGCGCATCTTCCAGCTCCACAATCTGCGCTCGATTTCACGCACGGCCAAGGGGGCCGAGCCCGGACCGGTCGGCTCGATCAACAAGCTCTGGTGGAGCGAGATGAGCAAGCGGCTGCACGACACCGCCATGGCCGCGCTCGGTCCGGCCCAACCCCTCTGGCGAGGCGCGGCCGACAACCCCGGCGACGGTACCTGGCAACGTTCGTGGCTCTACTACCAAGCCGGCTCGATCTGGGCGGGCACCAACGAGATCCAGCGCAACGTGGTCGGCGAGCGCGTGCTCGGCCTGCCCCGGGAGCCGCGCTGACCCACGGCACCCTCGCGTAGCATCCCGGCCGTGCCGAACGATGCGCCGGTCCGCTACGAGGTCGACGGCCCCGTCGCCACCATCACGCTCGACCGCCCCGAAGCGGCCAACGCCCAGAGCAGCGCGCTCATCGATGCGCTCGACGCCGCGTTCGACCGGGCCGACGCCGACGAGGCCGTGCGGGTCGTCGTACTCGCCGGCGAGGGCACACACTTCTCGGCCGGCCACGATCTGAAGGAGCTCCTCGCCGGGGAGGAGCACTGGGCGGCCACGCGCGACACCCCCGAGGGCAAGCTCCGCCACGAGCAGGTCATGTACTTCGACAAGCTCGTACGGATCCGCGACTTCCGCAAGCCGACGATCGCCGCGGTCCAGGGCACCTGCTCGGCGGCGGGGATGATGCTGGCCTGCATGTGCGACCTCATCGTGGCCGCCGACGACGCCCGCTTCTCCAACCCGGTGCTGCGGATGTCGGGGGTGGGCGTCGAACTGCTCTTCGAGCCGTGGGAGCTCGGACCGCGCCGGGCCAAGGAGTTCCTGCTCTGCGCGACCACCCTCACCGCCGAGGAGGCCCAGCGCTGCGGCCTCGTCAACCGGGTGGTGCCCCGGGCCGAGCTCGCCACCGCAGCCCGGGCCATGGCCGACGAGGTCGCCCTCGTGCCCCCGCTCACCGCCGAGGCGGTGAAGGCCTCGGTCAACCACATGGTCGACCTCCAGGGCCAGCGCGAGTCGTGGCGCCACCACTTCATGCTCCACCAGTTCGTGTCGAACACCCCGACCGCGCTCGAACGGGTCGCGGCGCGCAAAGCGGGCGGCATGGACGCGGTGAAGCGGGAGCAACGGCCCGACCGATGAGCGGCCCCCTCGCCGGGCTGCGGGTCATCGATCTCGGCACCCGCATCGCCGCTCCGTTCTGCGCCGGCCTGCTCGGCGAGCAGGGCGCCGAGGTCATCAAGGTCGAGCAGCCGCGTGGCGGCGACTTCATGCGCGAGATCGGCCCGTTCGCCGCAACCGACGACGGCGAGTCCTACTCGCTCTTCTGGGCGGTCGAGGGCCGGGGCCGCAAGAGCGTGACGATCGACCTGCGCACCCCGGCTGGCCAGGACCTCTTCCGCCGCCTCGCCGCCACCGCCGACGTCGTGATCGAGAACTTCCGGCCCGGCACGCTCGAGGGCTGGAACATCGGACCCGCCGCGCTCGACCCGCGGCTCGTGACCGTGCGCATCTCGATGTTCGGTCAGGACGGCCCCTACGCGGCCCGGCCCGGGCTCGACCGGGTCGGGATCGGCTACGGCGGCCTCCTCCACCTCACCGGCTACCCCGACCGCCCGCCGGTGCGAGTAGGGGTCACCATCTCCGACTACCTCACCGGGGTGTTCGCGGCCCAGGCCGCGATCGCCGCGCTCTACGCCCGCGACGCCCGGGGCGGCACCGGTTGCGTGATCGACGCCGCCCTCTACGGCTCGGCCCTCCGCATCCTCGAGTGGACGCTCGCGGGCTACGACCGGCTCGGCGTCGTGCGTTCCCGTGAGGGCAATCGGCTCGCCAACTCGGCGCCCC
>JBJSXF010000178.1:0-41941 GCA_046086225.1 Actinomycetota bacterium
CGGTCTTCCATGCCGGCTTCCGACATGCGGTCATCCGCGCGCGTTGCGCCGCGTTCGGTCACTCGCGCAACTGCCGTCTCGGCGATGATGTCGGCAACGCTGGCTGCGCTCGACTCGATCGCCGCCGTGCAGGTGGCGTCACCGACCGTGCGGTAGCGCACCATCATTTCCACGACCTCTTCGTCGGGGCCGGGCTGCAGGTGCTCGGTGACCGCCATCAGCATGCCGTCGCGCCGGAACACCGATCGGGAATGCGCGTAGTAGATCGACGGCAGCTCGATCCGCTCGTCGGCGATGTACTGCCAGATGTCGAGTTCGGTCCAGTTGGAGAGCGGGAACACCCGGATGTGCTCGCCCTTCTTGTGGCGACCGTTGTAGAGGCTCCAGATCTCGGGCCGCTGGTTCTTCGGGTCCCACTGGCCGAAGTCGTCGCGGAACGAGAAGAAGCGCTCCTTGGCCCGGGCCTTCTCCTCGTCGCGGCGGGCACCGCCCATCACGGCATCGAATCCGTGCTCGGTGATCGCGTCGAGGAGCGTGGTGGTCTGGAGCCGGTTGCGCGACGCCCGGGGCCCGGTCTCCTCGGCAACTCGCCCGGCATCGATCGATGCCTGCACGGAGGCGACGACGAGGTTGACGCCGAGGCGCTCGACCGAGGAGTCGCGGAAGTCGATCACCTCGGGGAAGTTGTGACCGGTGTCGACGTGCATGACCGGGAAGGGCAGGCGGGCAGGCCAGAACGCCTTCTTGGCCGCGTGGAGCATCACGACGCTGTCCTTGCCACCCGAGAAGAGCAGCACGGGCCGCTCGAACTCGGCCGCGACCTCGCGGATGAGGTGGATCGACTCCGATTCGAGGGCGTCGAGGTGCGAGATGACTCGGGTCATGGGGCGGGCGGCCTCCGGTGGTCGGGTTGGGTGGGCCGGTCAGCCCTGCGTCGGCCAGCCGTGCAGGCCGCACTCCATCTTGCCCGCTCCTGACCACCGACCCGAGCGCGGATCGTCACCGGGGGCGACGGGGCGGGTGCAGGGCCAGCAGCCGATCGAAGGGTACCCGTGGGCGGCGAGTGGGTGCTCGGGGAGGTCGTGGTCGCGCTTGTATGCCGCGATGTCGGCGTCGGTCCAGGCCGCGAGCGGATTCACCTTCACGATGCCCCGGCCCACGTCGAGGTGCGCGACCGGCGCCGCAGTCCGGGTCGGGGCCTCGGCCCGCCGCAAGCCGGTGACCCACGCATGGCGCCCGCTGAGGGCTCGGGCGAGGGGCTCGACCTTGCGCATGGCGCAGCACTCGTCGGGGTTCGACTGCCAGAGGTCGTCGGCCGCGGCGAGCGGACGCATGACCGTGAGGCTCAGGTCGTAGCGCTCGCGCATCCGCTCGACGTACCAGAGCGTCTCGGCGAAGTGGTACTGGGTGTCGAGGAACACCACCTCGATCCCGGGTGCGGCCTTGGCCGCGAGATCGACGAGCACGCAGTCCTGGAACGATGCGGCGAGGACGACGCCCGCGCCGAAGCGCTCGTGGGCCCAGCGGATGGCGGCGGAGGCCGGCTTGCGCTCCAGCTCGGCGGCGACGGCGGCCAGCTCGGCCAGGTCGATGTCGACGAGGGGGCCGCCGGTGCCGACCTCGGGGTCGATGACGCTCACGCTCGGCTCACGTCGCGGCGCATTCGCCGTCGCCCACGTCGGCGACGTAGGGCCCGGTTTCGTCGTAGTCGACGAAGAAGTCGGGCCCGGCTTCGGGGGTCGGGAAGATGTCGAGCTCGGCGAGGGTCGCACCCACCGCTTCGGCGCCGCCCGCACGGGTCAGCCACGCCGGGAACGACTCGCCGGCGGAGCGCTCTTCGTTGAACCGGCGCACCACCCGCACGACGGCCTCGGGCGCGTTCTTGGCCGGCACCTTCGTGGCCTTCTCGCCGAACTCCACCTGGGTCTCGCCGAGGTGGCCGCCGAGGAGCATCTGGTAGCCGGGGGCGGCGCGCCCGTGGGCCCGGCGCTCCAGGCCGAAGAACCCGATGTCGGAGATGTGGTGCTGTCCGCAGCTGTTGGTGCAGCCCGAGATGTTGACCCGGATCCCGCCGACCTCGGCCAGACCCTCCTCTTCGAGCGCGTCGCCGATGGCCGCCGCGAGCCCGCGCGACTGGGTGACCGCGAGGTTGCAGGTGTCGGCGCCCGGGCAGCTCACGACGTCACGGGCGAGTTCGGCACCCGGTTCGGCCATCCCGGCGTCGGCGAGCCGGTCGTGGAGCGCTCGGAGGTCGGCTTCGGCCACCCCCCGCAGGGCGAAGTTCTGCCGGTTGGTGATGCGGATCTCGAGTGCGAAGTCGCGCTGGATGTCGGCGAGTGCCCGGAACTGCTCGGCGGTGACGTCGCCGAGGCGCGAGTACGCGATCGCGCTCACCGTGCCGTCGGCCCGGCCCCGCACGACGTTGGCTTCGACCCAGCGGTCGTAGGGGTCGGTGGCGAGGAGGCGCACCGGTTCGCCGGGCTTGCCGAGCACCGTGGCACCGTCGGTGCCGCCGGCCGGCGCATCGCCCGCCGCGAGCACGGCGGCGGGGATGCCGCCCGGCCAGTCGCGAGCCCCGCGGAGGAGCTTGCGCTCCTTCAGGATGCGCTGCCGCAGTTCGTCGACCCCGTCCTCGAACGTGTCGACGAGCCACTTCATGCGGGCTCGGATCTTGTTGTCGCGGTTGCCGTAGTGGTCGAAGGTGCGCAGGCACGCGTAGATCGTGGGCATGAGGTCCTCACGGGCGGTGAAGTCCTCGAGTGCCTGGGCCGGGTGGGGGTTGGCTCCGAGCCCGCCGGCCACGAACACACGGAATCCGGCCTCGGTGGTGCCGTCGGGCCGGGTGCGGGTGACCGCAACGACGCCGACGTCGTTGAACATCGCCTGGCCGCAGTCGGTGGCGCAGCCCGAGAAGTTGACCTTGAACTTGCGGGGGAGGCGCTGGCCGTAGGGGTGCCGCAGCAGGAAGTCGGCCGTGGCTTGCGCCCAAGGCGTGATGTCGAGCACCTCCTGCGGGCAGGCGCCGGCGAGGTGGCAGCCCATGACGTTGCGCACGGTGTCGCCGCAGGCCTCGCGGGTCGTGGCGTCGACCGCAGCGATGAGCCGCAGGACGGCCGGGGTCTGCTCGAGGGGAACGAAGTGGAACTGCACGTTCTGCCGGGTCGTGAGGTGACCCCAGCCCCGGGAGTGCTCCTCGGCGATGTGGGCGTACATCTCGAGCTGGTCGGGGCTCACCCGGCCGTGCGGGATCTTCACCCGGATCATCTGGTTGTGGCCGCCCTGGCGCTGTCCGTAGATGCCGTGGTTGAGGCGGAACACCCGGAACGCGTCCTCGTCGACGCGACCGTCGAGGTACTCGGCGAGGGTGCGCTCGTAGATCTCGAGCTCCTCGGAGACCACCGGGTCGAGGCTGCGGGCGGTGAGATCGGCGACGTCGATGGCCATGGCGCGCTCCGGGGGAGAGGAGCCGACGGGAGTCCGCCGGTCGGAACCGCACGGTACCGGAGCCCGGGGCCAAATACCAGCGGACAGGTCAGATTTCGGTCCGGTGTCCCGAGCGCAGATCTTGCGCTCCGCCCCGCCGGTCGGGAAGCGACCCGTCGGTAGCCTCGCCGCCATGCGCATGTCCGAGCTCTTCCTCCGCACGCTGCGCGACGACCCGGCCGACGCCGAGGTCGACAGCCACCGCCTCCTCGTGCGGGCGGGCTACATCCGTCGGGTCTCGGCCGGGATCTACGCCTGGCTGCCGCTCGGTCACCGGGTGCTGCGGCGGGTGAGCGAGATCGTGCGTCAGGAGATGGACCGGGCCGGGGCCCAGGAGCTGCTCCTCCCGATCGCCCAGCCGCTCGAGCTGTGGGCCCGTACCGGCCGGGACGTCGCCTACGGGCCGCTCATGTTCCGGCTCGAGGACCGCAAGGAGACCGGCTACTGCCTCTCGCCCACGGCCGAGGAGTCGGTGACCGCCCTCGTCGCCCAGGAGTACGGCTCGTACCGCGACCTGCCGGTCAACCTGTACCAGATCAACTGGAAGTACCGCGACGAGCTCCGCCCGCGCTTCGGCCTGCTCCGGGCGCGTGAGTTCCTCATGAAGGACGCCTACTCCTTCGACCTCGACGCCACCGGGATGCAGCACACCTACGAGCGCATGTACGAGGCGTACTGCCGGGTCTTCGAGCGCTGCGGGCTCACCTTCCGGGCCGTCGAGGCCCAGTCGGGCGAGATCGGCGGCTCGGAGAGCAGGGAGTTCATGGCGGTCGCGGCCATCGGCGAGGACGACTTCGTCTGGTGCCCCGACTGCGACTACGCCGCGAACGTCGAGGCCGCCCGGCGCGCCGGCGGCGACGAAGGCGGAGCACCGGTCGGTGAGATGCCCGCGATGACCGAGGTGGCGACCCCCGATCTCCCGGGCATCGCCGACGTCTCGGCGGCGCTCGGCGCGACACCGGCCGAGCTGCTCAAGTGCATCGCCTTCGAGGCCGACGGCGAGCTCGGCCTGGCTGTCGTCCCCGGCGATCGCGAGGTCAACGAGCACGCCCTCGCCGCCGCGTGCGCGCCCCGCACCGTCCGACTGCTCGACGACGAGGCATTCGCCCGCCGACCCGATCTCCCGAAGGGTTACATCGGTCCGCACTTCTCCGGTGCGGCGTTCGTCGTCGCCGATCCGGCGGTCCGGGCCGGCACCGGATGGATCACGGGCGCGAACCGCGTCGACCACCACGTGCGCGACGCGGTACTCGGGCGAGACTTCTCGGTCGACGTCTGGGCCGATCTCGCGACCGTCGTGCCCGGGGATGCCTGTCCGCGTTGCGGCGGCGCGCTCCGCATCGACCGGGGCATCGAGGTCGGTCACGTCTTCCAGCTCGGCACGAAGTACTCCGAGGCGCTCGACGCCCGCTACACCGACGCAGCGGGTGACCAGCACCCCATGGTGATGGGCTGCTACGGCATCGGCGTCTCGCGAGTCCTCGCCGCCATCGTCGAGGAGCACCACGACGAGGCGGGTCTCGCCTGGCCCGAGGCGGTGGCGCCCTACGACGTGCACCTCATCGTGGTTCCCGGTCGGGGCGAGCATGCGGCGACGGTGATCGCCCAAGCCGAGCGGCTCTACGAGCAGCTGCGGGCCGAGGGGCAGGAGGTGCTCCTCGACGACCGGGACGTCAGCCCCGGCGTGAAGTTCGCCGACGCCGATCTGCTCGGCGTTCCCGTTCAGCTCGTGGTGGGGGCCAAGGGCGTCGCCCGGGGGGTCGTCGAGCGCAAGATCCGGGCCACCGGGGTCCGCGACGAGGTGCCGCTCGCCTGATCCCGGAGCTCCGAGGCATTCCACCCGGCGGGCGGGGACACGTGGGCGGGTGCGCTATGATCTCCCCCCGAAGTGCCGGGTGCCCCCGCCGTCGGGGGTAGGGGAACGTGGGCCCGAGGCCCACGTTTTTTCTTGACAGCCGGGGACGGGCCGCGAGGAGGCCGGAGCGATGAGCACGAGTGGCGACGAGGCGAGGGCCGACGCGGTCCGAACCGCGGTCGAACCCGTCCTCGCCGCGCTCGGGTTCGCCTGTTACGACGTCGAGATCGCCGGCGGCGCGTCCGCCCGCACCCTGCGGGTGACCGTCACCCGGGAGGGTGGCGTCGATCTCGAGGCCATCACCGAGGCCACTCGGGCCGTCTCGCCCGTCATCGACGAGATCGACGTGATCGGCGACGCCTACACCCTCGAGGTCAGCAGCCCGGGGCTCGAGCGCCCGTTGCGCCGACCCGAGCACTACGCCGGGGCCCGGGGCGCCGAGGTCACGCTCAAGGTCCGGGTCGACGGTTCGCTCCGGCGGATCCACGGCGTCGTCGCCGGCGCCGACGCCACCGGGGTCGAGATCCTCGATGCCGACGGCACCCGCACCCGTTACGAGTTCTCCGAGATCGACCGGGCGCGCACGGTCTTCTCGTGGGGAGCGCAGAGCCGCTCCGACCGGCCGCGCGGCACACGAAGGGGTGAGGTCAATGCGTAATCCCGAGATGCTCGAGGCTCTCTCCGCCCTCGCGGCCGAGAAGGGCATCTCCGAGGACATCATGCTCGAGGCGCTCGCCAACGCCCTCGTCACCGCCTACAAGCGCTCACCCGACGCGGCCGAGGAGGCGCTGGTCGAGATCGACGTCGAGACCGGCGAGATCCGGGTCATCGCCCAGGAGCTCGACGAGGAAGGCGATGTCGTCCGGGAGTGGGACGACACCCCCGACGACTTCGGGCGCATCGCGGCCCAGACTGCGAAGCAGGTGATCCTCCAGCGCATCCGCGAGGCCGAGCGCGAGATGAAGTACGAGGAGTACGCCGGCCGCGAGGGCGACATCGTCACCGGCATCATCCAGCAGACCGACGCCCGCTACACCCTGCTCGACCTCGGCCGGGTCGAAGCGCTGCTGCCCCAGGCCGAGCAGGTGCCGGGCGACCGCTACGACCACGGCGCGCGCATGAAGGCGTACATCGTCGAGGTCCGCAAGACGGCGAAGGGCCCGCAGATCGTGGTGTCCCGCACCCACCCCGGCCTCGTGAAGCGGCTGTTCGAGCTCGAGGTGCCCGAGCTCCTCGACGGGGTCGTGGAGATCAAGGGTGTGGCCCGCGAACCCGGCCACCGCACGAAGATCGCCGTGCTGTCCCACGACGGCAACGTCGACCCGGTCGGCGCGTGCGTCGGAGCCCGGGGCATGCGCGTCCGCCAGGTCGTCACCGAGCTCCGGGGCGAGAAGGTCGACATCGTGCCGTTCAGCGACGACCATCCCGAGTTCGTGATGCGGGCCCTCGCTCCGGCCAAGGTGCGTGAGGTCCGCATCCACGAGGACACCGGCATCGCCGAGGTGATCGTCCCCGACTTCCAGCTGTCGCTCGCGATCGGCAAGGAGGGGCAGAACGCCCGCCTGGCGGCGCGGCTCACCGGCTGGCGGGTCGACATCAAGAGCGAGACCCAGCTCGCCGAGGAGGAGTCGGGCGCCGGCTACGCCGAGGGCGAGTGGGTCGAAGGCGCGGGTGGCGAGCTCATGTGGCAGCCGGCCGAAGGCGGAGAGGCGATCAGCGCCGCGGAGGCCGGCTACGGGCTCGTGCCCGGCGGCACCGTCGAGCGCGGGGCCGACGACGCCACCGAGGGTGTGACGGTCGACGCCGCCGCAGCGGCCGATGCCGTCGTCGGCGTCGATGACACCGTCGACGCGTCGCCGGCCGCCGAGGAAGCCGCCGTCCACGTCGAGGCGGAACCCGCCCCGGCCGAGGACGCCCCCGAGGAGGGCGAGCTCTGAGCGCACCCGTTCGCACCTGCGTCGGCTGCCGCCGGCGCGTGACGCCCGACGCGTCCTGGATTCGCCTCGCGGCGCGCCGCGGTGGCGCGATCGGCTGCGGACGCACGGCTCCGGGCCGCGGGGCCTGGGCCTGCTCCGACGCCTGTTTCGCGGCGGCGGCCGAGCGCGGGCGCTACTCGCGGGCCCTGCGTCGCCGGGTCACGGGCGCCGAGGCCTTCGCCGGGCGCGCGACACTTCACGGGAACGATCGGTAGGAGCGGACACCCCCTTGGCCACGAAGAAGATCCGGGTCTACGAGCTCGCCCGCGAGCTCGGCGTCGAGAACAACGTCGTCGTCGAGCTGGCCAACGAGCTCAAGATCGGGGTGAAGAACCACTCCTCGAGCATCGACGACCCGTCCGCGGACCGCGTCCGGCGGTTGGCCGACAGCCGCGGTCTCAAGCGCGAGGTGCCGCCCGAGCCCGAACCGGCACCCGAGCCGGTCGCCGAGCAGCCGACCGCACCCGAGCCCGGTCCTGCGCCCGAGCCGGCGGTCGAACGCCCGGCCGCGGCAGCCGAGAAGCCGGCGGTCGTGCGGTCGTCGCACCGCGTCGTCCGCTCCAGCCCTCAGCCCACGGTGCCCGAGCGTCCGATCGAGCGGCCCGCAGCCGCCGCTCCGCCGGTCGCGCCGGCGGCCCGACCGACTCCGCCGCCACCGCCCCGGCCTCCCGTCTCGCAGACGGGCAAGCCCATTCCGCCGCCGCCGGGTGTGCCGCGCACGCCGCCTCCGGGTCCGCGGGGCGGATTCGGGAGCCGGCCCGGAGGCCCGCGCCCCGGCGCGGGCAGCGGTGGTCCCGGTGGTCCGGGCGGCCCGCGTGGCGGCCCCGGTGGCCCCGGCGGCCCGCGTGGTGGGTTCGGTGGTGGTTTCGGCGGTCCCGGCGGCGGTCCCGGCGGCGGACCGGGTGGTGGGCCCGGCGCCCGGCCCGGCGCACCCGGTCGCGGTCGGGGCGGTCCCGGTGGCGGTCCCGGCGGATTCGCGGGCCGGGGACGGCCCGGTGGTCCGGCGCCGCGGCGCCGCAAGAAGCGGCGTCGTGACCCGAGCGAACTCGAGCCGGCATCGCAGCGGCTGACCCCCGCCGACGCTCCGGTCCCCGAGGGCGAGATCGTCGTCGCCCGCGGCAGCACGATCCAGGAGTTCGCGCCGAAGCTCAACCGTACGCCGGCCGATCTCGTCCGCATCCTCTTCGAGGCCGGCGAGATGGTCACGGCGACCGCCTCGCTCGCCGACGAGATGATCGAGCTCATCGCCGAGTCGCTCGGTGCCCAGGTGCTCATC
The DNA here is from genome assembly GCA_046086225.1 of Actinomycetota bacterium. GTDB lineage: Bacteria > Actinomycetota > Acidimicrobiia > IMCC26256 > PALSA-610 > JBJSXF01. The sequence goes on from JBJSXF010000178.1 coordinate 8,591, forward strand.
GTCGAGCCCGGCAGCGAGCAGGAGGTCGAGCTCATCGCCCTCCTCACCGGCGACGACGAGGAAGACGACGAGGCCCTGCTCGAGCCGCGCCCGCCGGTCATCACCGTGATGGGTCACGTCGATCACGGAAAGACGACGCTCCTCGACTACATCCGCAACGCGAACGTCGTGGCGGGCGAAGCCGGGGGCATCACCCAGCACATCGGTGCCTACCGGGTCGACCGGAGCGGGCGTCCGATCACCTTCATCGACACGCCGGGTCACGAGGCGTTCACGGCGATGCGCTCGCGGGGCGCCCAGGTCACCGACATCGCGATCCTCGTGGTGGCGGCCGACGACGGGGTCATGCCCCAGACGGTCGAGGCGATCAACCACGCCCGCGCCGCCGAGGTGCCGATCGTCGTGGCGGTCACCAAGGCCGACCGCGAGGACGCCGACCCGAACCGGGTGCGCCAGCAGCTCACCGAGTACGAGCTCGTACCCGAGGAGTGGGGCGGCGACACCATCGTGGTCGACGTCGCGGCGCCCACGGGCGTCGGCGTCGAGGATCTCCTCGACTCGCTCATCCTCGTGAGCGACGCCTCGATCGCCGACGATCTCGTTGCCAACCCGGTCCGCCCGGCGAAGGCCTACGTGCTCGAGTCGTTCCTCGATCAGGGCCGCGGCCCGGTGGTGACGGCCCTCGTCGAGGAAGGCACCCTTCGGATCGGCGACACCATCGTCGCCGGTCCTGCCTGGGGTCGAGTGCGGGCGATGTTCGACGAGCGCGGTGACGCGGTCGACGAGGCGGGTCCGTCGGTCCCGGTGCAGGTCCTCGGGCTCGACGACGTGCCGCTCGCCGGTGACGAGCTGCGGGTGGCGCCGTCCGACAAGGTGGCCCGCACGGTGGCCGAGGCCCGTTCGCATCGGCGCAAGGTCGCTGCGCAGCGCAACCCGATGAGCATGGGTGGCGGCGCTCGCCTCGAGGACATCTTCGCGATGGTCCAGCGGGGCGAGGTGGCGACCCTCAACCTCATCGTGAAGGCCGATGTCCAGGGCTCGCTGGAGGCGCTCACCGACGCGCTCCGCAAGCTCGACCAGGAGCACGACGAGGTGCGGTTGTCCTTCGTCCATCGCGGCGTGGGCGGTATCACCGAGTCCGACCTCAACCTCGCGGCCGTCTCGAACGCGACGGTGATCGGATTCAACGTCCGCCCCGATCGCAAGGCCCGTGAGGTCGCCGAGCGCGAAGGCGTCGAACTCCGCCTCTACGAGGTCATCTACAACGTCCTCGCCGACGTCAACAACGCGCTCGTGGGCATGCTCAAGCCCGAGTTCGAGGAGGTCGTCACCGGCGACGCCGAGGTGCGCGAGGTCTTCTCGGTGCCGCGGGTCGGCAAGATCGCCGGCTGCTACGTCACCTCCGGGGTGATCGCCCGAGGCTCCAAGGTCCGCTTCCTCCGCGAGGGCACGATCATCTGGAAGGGGCAGATCGCGTCGCTGCGCCGGTTCAAGGAGGACGTGCGCGAGGTCCGCGACGGCTTCGAGTGCGGTATCGGGCTCGAGAACTACCAGGACCTCAAGCCCGGCGACGTCATCGAGACCTTCGAGGACCGCGAGATCGCCCGTACGTGATCGCACCCGGATGCTCGTGCGCCCGGGTGCTCAGGTCGACCCGCCGGTCGGCGGCCGACGGCGCGAAGATGGCCTCGTGCACGCTGCGGCCGCCTGCTTCGATCTCCACGTCCCTCAGAGCCGTTCGCTGAAGGCGAAGCGAGCGGCGATCCGGCCGATCATCGACGGTTTGCGCCACCGCTTCCCGGTCTCGGTCGCCGAGGTCGGGCATCAGGACCGCAGCCAGCGGGCCGCGATCGGCGTGGCGGTGGTCACCGCCGGTGAGGCCCGGGCCCGCGAGGTGCTCGCCTCGGTGGAGCGCTTCGTGGTGGCCGCTCCCGACGTCGAGCTGATCGATGTCGCCACCGCCTGGCTCGACCCGGAGGCGCCATGAGGCCCCAGAAGCGATATCCGCGTACGGCCCGGCTGAACGAGTCGATCCTCGAGGTGCTCGCCGACGAGCTCGAGCGCATGAACGACCCTCGGCTCGAGCTCCTGACGTTCACGGGCGTGGAGGTGAGCCGCGACCTCTCCCACGCGACCGTCTTCTTCTCGACCCTCGGCCGCGGCACCGGGCGGGCGGACGACGGGGGAGCGGCCTCGGCGGCCGCCGCCCTGGAATCGGCGGCCCCCCACCTGCGGGGGGTGCTGGGGCGCGCGCTGCGCATCCGCCAGGTGCCCCGCTTGGCCTTCGCGGTCGATCACGGGATCGAATCGGGCCAGCGGATCGACGAGCTCCTGCGCCGGATGAACGCCGACGATCCGGACTCCGGCGGCGCCGGGAGCGGGGAGACAGCGTGAGCGCCGCGCACGATGTCGACGGGGCGGCGATCGCGGCGGCGGTCGATCGGGCGGCGGCCCTCATCGGCGGCGCCACCGAGGTCGCGCTGGCGTGCCACGTCGGCCCCGACGGCGATGCCCTCGGCTCGATGCTGGCGCTGCACCATGCGCTCTCGGCGGCGGGTGTCCGGAGCGTGGCGTCGTTCCCCGAGCCGTTCACCATCGCCGACCATTACCGCGGCCTCCCCGGTCTCGATCGGCTCGTACCTCCGGCCGACTTCCCGGCCGAGCCCGAGGTGATGGTCACCTTCGACTGCGGCTCGCTCGCTCGGCTCGGTGGGTTGGAGCAGGCCGCGAAGGCGGCCGCCGAGCTCGTGGTGATCGACCATCACGTCTCGAACGACCGTTACGGATCCGTCAACGTGGTCGACCCGACGGCTGCCGCGAGCGGGGTCGTCGTGCGGCGGCTGCTCGGCCGCATGGGTCTCCCGCTCGACCGGGACGTGGCGACCTGTCTCTATGTGGCGCTGGTCTGCGACACGGGCCGCTTCCAGTACGAGGCGACCGACGCCGCCGTCTTCTCGCTCGCGGCCGAGCTCGCCGAGTTCGGCCTCCCGATCGCCGAGCTCTCGCGCCAGCTGTTCGAGGAGCATTCGTTCGCCTACCTCCGGCTGCTCGCCGACGCGCTGGCCCGCACCGAGCTGCGGGCCGACACCGGTCTCGTCTGGACCTCCGTCACCCAGGCCGACCTGGCCGGGGCCGGCGTCGCGTACGAGGAGGTCGAGGGCCTGATCGACGTGGTCCGCCGGGCCCGGGAAGCCGAGGTCGCCTGCGTCCTCAAGGAAGCAGCCGACGGAGCCTGGCGGGTCAGCCTCCGCTCGCTCGGCACGGTCGACGTGTGTCGCATCGCCGAGGCTCACGGCGGCGGCGGGCACCACTTCGCGGCCGGCTTCACCACCGACGAGCCGGCCGACGCCGTGATCGGGTCGATCGCGGCGGCGATCGCCGGATCGCGCTGAGCGGCCCCGGAGCGGCACGGTGATCGACGGTCTGGTCGTGGTCGACAAGGAGCCGGGCTGGACGAGTCACGACGTCGTGGCCAAGTTGCGCGGCGTCTTCGGACAGCGACGCGTCGGGCACGCGGGAACCCTCGATCCGGCGGCGACCGGAGTGCTGCTCGTCGGCCTGGGCCGGGTGACCCGGCTCCTCCGCTACCTGCAGGAGACGACCAAGTCCTACACGGGCCGGGTCGTCTTCGGCGTCGGCACCGACTCGCTCGACGCCGATGGGGTCGAGGTCGCCCGAGTCGAGATGGCGCTGACCCGGGAGGCGGTCGAGCTCGCGTCCACGAGCTTCGTCGGTGCCCTCGAGCAGGTGCCGCCGATGGTCTCGGCCCTGAAGGTCGGCGGGCGCCGACTCCACGCCCTCGCCCGGGAGGGGATCGAGGTGGAACGCGCGCCGCGCGCCGTGCGGATCGACTCGATCACGGTCGACGACTTCGTCCCCGGGTCCTTCCCCGAGGCGACGATCTCGGTCACCTGCTCGAGCGGCACCTACATCCGGTCGCTCGCCGCGGATTTGGGCGCGCACCTCGGGGGACCGGCCCATCTGGCAGCCCTCCGGCGGACTGCGGTCGGCTCGTTCACGCTCGCCGAGGCTCGCTCGCTCGGGGTGATCGCCGGCAATCCGGCGGCGGCGGTGGTCGGCCCGGCGGCGGCATTGCGTGACCTCGACCGCCTCACCGCCGACCGGGCCACGGCGGGGGCGATCGGGCACGGCGCTCGGTTCCCGGTCGATGCGCTCGGGGCGAGCGGCGACGGCCCGTTCGCGGTCGTCGACGAGGGCGGTGCGCTCCTCGCCGTCTACGAGCGTCGGGGCGAAGGGCTGAAGCCGACGGTGGTGCTGGCGACGGAGGTGACCGGGTGAAGGTGTGGACCGACCTCGGGGCCCTGGCCGGGGCTCCCACCGAACGGGCCGTGACGATCGGCGCGTTCGACGGTGTGCATCTCGGGCACCGGGCGGTGCTGCGGCTCGTGCACGACCTGGCCCGGGCCCGGGGCCTGTCGGCCACCGTCCTCACCTTCGACCGGCATCCGGCCGAGGTCGTCCGGGTCGAGTCGGCACCCCGCCTGCTCACGACCCCGGAGCAGAAGCTCGAGCTGCTCGGGGCGACCGGATCGGTCGACGAGGTGGTCGTGCTCCCGTTCGACGAGGCCCGGAGCAAGGAGACGGCCGAGGAGTTCGTGGAGGAGTTCCTCGCGGCGACCCTCCGGGCCCGCCTCGTCGTCGTCGGTGCCGATTTCCACTTCGGCTTCGGCCGGCGGGGCGACGTGCCGCTCCTCCAGCGCATGGGTGCCGACCTGGGGTTCGAGACCATCGGGCTCGGGCTCGTCGCCTCACCCGACGGCCGAGAAGCCGCGCCGGGGCGAGCGCCCTACTCCTCGACCCGGGTCCGGGCCCTCGTCTCGGCCGGGGACGTCGAGGGTGCGGCCACGGTGCTCGGGCGGCCGCACGAGGTCCGGGGGGTCGTCGAGCACGGTGACGCCCGAGGTCGCGAGCTCGGGTTCCCGACCGCCAACGTGGCGGTTCCCGAACGGGCGTGCCTCCCCGCCGACGGCGTGTACGCGGGCACCCTCACCGCCGCCGACGGCACGGAGCGGCTCGCGGCCTGCTCGATCGGCCGCCGCCCGACCTTCTACGCCGACAACGGGCTGCTCCTGCTGGAGGTCTACGTGCTCGACTTCACGGGCGACCTCTACGGTCAGCCGGTCCGGGTGCGGTTCCACCGGCGGCTGCGGGGCCAGGAGCGCTTCGAGCGGGTCGAGGACCTCGTCGAACGGATGCAGCTGGACGTGGAGCGGGTGCGGGCCGGTCGCTGACCCGGCCTCCGTGGTACGCTCTCCCGTCCCATCCGTACCGGGAAGGTTCCCCGCGCGCATGCCCGATAAGGCCGCAGCCATCACCGAGCACCGTCTCCACGACACCGACACGGGGTCGGCGGAGGTGCAGATCGCGATCCTCACTCAGCGGATCCAGCACCTCACGGAGCACATGAAGGTCCACAAGAAGGACTTTCACACCCAGCGGGGGCTCCTGATGCTCGTCGGCCGTCGGCGCCGGATGCTCGACTACCTGCGGCGCAACGACGTCGACCGGTACCGGGCGATCATCGCCAAGCTGGGCATCCGCCGGTAGGGACATCGGCGACGGTTCCGTCGCCGCCAGCACTGACATTCGCGGGAGCGAGGTCGGTTGCCGGTTGCGAGCGCCCGGACCCCAGCAGGGGGGAGGCCCGGACGTTCGCAACTGGGAACCGGGCCCTCTCTCGCACGACAAGAGAGGAGCGCGCCGCCATGAGCGACGACGCCATCCGCGTATCCGGCCCGATCAACGCCGAGGGTCTCGAGATGACCCTCGAGACGGGGAAACTCGCCCAACTCGCCCACGGTGCGGTCGTCGTGAAGGTCGGCGGCGCCACCGTGCTGTCCACCGTCGCGACGTCGAAGCCCCGGGAGGGCATCGACTTCTTCCCGCTCACCGTCGACGTCGAAGAGCGCATGTACGCCGCGGGCAAGATCCCCGGCTCGTTCTTCCGCCGCGAGGGTCGGCCCGGTGAGCACGCCATCCTGACCGCCCGCCTCACCGACCGCCCGCTGCGGCCGTCGTTCCCCGACGACTTCCGCAACGAGGTCCAGGTCATCGCCACGGTCCTCGGCGTCGATCTCGAGAACCCGCACGACGTCCCCTCGATCAACGGCGCGTCGGCGGCCCTCACCGTCTCGGGCATTCCCTTCAACGGCCCGATCGGCGCGGTGCGGCTCGCCCACATCGACGGCGCCTGGCACGCCCACCCCACCTTCCAGGAGGGCGACGCCTCGACCTTCGAGATCGTGGTGGCCGGTCGTGCGCTCGACAACGGCGATGTCGCGATCATGATGGTCGAAGCCGGTGGCACCGAGGGTGCTTGGGAGCTGTACGAGGCCGGTGCCCCGAAGGTCACCGAGGAGACCATCGCCGAGGGCCTCGAGGAGTCGAAGCGCTGGATCAAGGCGTCGATCGACCTCCAGCTCCAGCTGCGGGAGGCCTACGAGGCGGCCCGCGGCCCGATCGAGCCGATCAACTACCTGCCCGCAGTCGACTACTCGCCCGGCGTTTACGCCGCGGTGAAGGCCCATGCCGAAGCCGACACCGCCGCGGCGATGGCCACCGCCGACAAGACCGCCCGCAACGAGCGACTCGCCTAGATCGAGGCCTCGACCCTCGCGACCCTCGTGGGCACGGTCGACGCGCCCGGACCGCACCCCGAGGAGGCGGTCGCGGTGAAGCGAGCCTTCCGGTCCCTCCAGAAGGAGGTCACCCGTCGCCGCATCGTCAACGAGGGCGTGCGGATCGACGGTCGGGCCCCGGCCGACATCCGGCCGCTCTCGGCCGAGGTCGGTGTCGTGGCCACGGCGCACGGCACCGGGCTGTTCAAGCGCGGCGAGACCCAGGTGCTCTCGGTCGTGACCCTCGGCATGCCCCGCATGGAGCAGATGCTCGACACCATCACGGTGGACGAGAAGAAGCGCTACATGCACCACTACAACTTCCCGCCCTTCTCCACCGGTGAGACCGGTCGCGTCGGCAGCCCGAAGCGCCGTGAGATCGGGCACGGGGCGCTCGCCGAGCGGGCCCTCCTCCCGGTCGTGCCGAGTAAGGAGGAGTGGCCTTACACCCTGCGGGTCGTCTCCGACGTGCTCGCCTCGAACGGCTCCACCTCGATGGCCTCGGTGTGCGGTTCGACGCTCTCGCTCATGGACGCGGGCGTCCCGCTGAAGGCGCCGGTCGCGGGCATCGCGATGGGCCTCGTCTACGCCGAGGGCAAGTACACGACGCTCACCGACATCCTCGGGGCCGAGGATGCGTTCGGCGACATGGACTTCAAGGTCGCCGGCACCGCCGAGTTCGTGACCGCGCTCCAGCTCGACACCAAGATCGACGGCATTCCGGCCGACGTGCTCGCCCAGGCCCTGCTCCAGGCGAAGGAAGCCCGCCTCGCGATCCTCGGGGTGATGGGCGGCGCGATCGCCGAGCCTCGTTCGGATGTCCGCGACACCGCACCGAAGATCATCAGCTTCGAGATCCCGCTCGACAAGATCGGCGAGGTCATCGGGCCCAAGGGCAAGGTCATCAACACCATCCAGCAAGAGACCGGCGCCGACATCACCGTGGCCGATGACGACGGCGTGGGCATCGTCTCGATCGGCTCGAAGGACGGCGCCGCGGTCACCGAGGCCCGGCGGCGGATCGAGCTCATCCTCGACCCACCGACCGCCGAGGTCGGTGAGGTGTACGAGGGCCGGGTCGTGAACATCACGTCGTTCGGCGCCTTCGTGAACATCCTCCCGGGCCGGGACGGCCTCGTGCACATCTCGAAGCTCGGTCGGGGCAAGCGCATCGACCGGGTCGAGGACGTCCTCTCGCTCGGCGACGAGATCACCGTGAAGGTCGACGACATCGATCAGAAGGGCAAACTCTCGCTCTCCCTCGTGGGGGAGGACGGCGAGGACACCGCACCGACTGGGGGCGGCGGCGCGGCGCGTGCGCCCCGTGAGGCCCGGGAATCCCGCGAGCCCCGCGAGTCCCGCGAGTCCCGTCCGGCGTCCTCGGGCGCTTCGTTCGAGGACTTCTGGGAGGAGCAGGCCCGCGACGAGTTCGGGGATCTCGGCCCGGGTGAGGACCGCGACCGTGGCGGAGACCGCGGTGGCGACCGCGGCGGTGACCGCGGGCGGAGCCGGGGTGGCCGCGGTGGCGGGCGCGGCGGCGGTCGGGGACCGCGCCGCTCCTGACCGGAGACCGACCCGGCCCGTGACCGAGGGCATCGTCCGCAGTCGGCAGCCGTCGGGCCTGCGCGTCGTCACCGAATCGCTGCCCGCGCTGCGGTCGGTGACGATCGGAGCCTGGGTCGGCAGCGGGGCTCGCGACGAGGGGCCGACGGAGTGGGGCGCCAGCCACTTCCTCGAGCACCTGCTGTTCAAGGGCACGCCGACGCGGTCGGCACGGGACATCGCCGAGTCGATCGAGTCGGTCGGCGGCGAGATGAACGCGTTCACCACCCACGAACAGACGGTCTTCCACATCCGGGTACCCGATTCCCGCCTCGGACTCGCGCTCGAGGTGCTCGCCGACGTGCTGGCCGCGCCCGCCTTCCGGGCCGACGAGGTCGAGTCGGAGCGGCGGGTGATCCTCGAGGAGATCGGGATGCGCGACGACGATCCCGACGACGTCGTTCACGAGGCGTTCGCCGCCGCGCTCTTCCCGGATCACCCCCTCGGCCGCGAGGTCGTGGGCAGCGTCGATTCGATCAGCGGCATGGACCGCGAGGTCATCGCCGACTACCACCGTTCCCACTACCGCCCGTCGAACATGGTGTTCGCCGCCGCCGGCAACCTCACGCACGACACGGTCACCGGGTTCCTCGCCGAGCATCTGCCCGACGACCCGACGGTTCGGCCGGAACGGCCGTCGGGCGACCCGGCCCCGCCCCGTGAGCGGATCTGCGTCTCCCGCGACACCGAGCAATCCCACGTGGTGCTCGGAGTGCGGGCGCTGCCTGCGCTCGATCCCGACCGGTACGCGCTCACGGTGCTCAACCAGTGCTTCGGGGGCGGGATGTCATCACGGCTCTTCCAGGAGGTGCGGGAGAAGCGCGGGCTCGCGTACTCCGTCTACTCCTACTGGGCCGGGTTCGCGGACGCCGGTGCCTTCGGCATCTACGCAGGTACCGCGCCCGAACGGCTCCCCGAGGTGCTCGAGGTGGTCGAAGCCGAACTCGAGCGGCTCGTCGCCGACGGGATCGGGGCCGACGAGCTGGCGGCCGCCAAGGGGCATCTCACGGGCGCGCTCTCGATGTCGTTGGAGACCTCGGCCAGCCGGATGCGTCGGCTCGGGCGCGCCGAGCTGCTCGAGGGCGAGATCCCGTCGCTCGACGAGATCGTGCAGCGGGTCGAGCGGGTGACCGGCGACGACGTGGCCCGGGTCATCGACCGGTGCTTCGCCGGGACTTCCCGGACGCTGGCACTCGTCGGACCCCACGACGAGGCCTCCCTCTGACCCGAGCGGTCGCATCGGCCCACCGGCTCGGCCGGTAGCGTTCGGTTCGCATGATCCGCGTGGGCGTGTTCGGAGCGGGTGGACGCATGGGCGCCACCGTCTGCGGGGCGGTCCTCGATGCACCCGACCTCGAGCTCGTCGCCGCCGTCGACCCGGCCTGTGCGGGATCGACGGTGCCCGGAACCGATCTGGTCATCGGCTCCGCACCCGACGCCCTCACGGCGGCCGGGGCCGAGGTGGCGGTCGACTTCACGGTCGTCGACGCAGCCCGTGAGCACCTCGCCTGGTGCGCCGCGCACGGCATCCACGCGGTCGTGGGGACGACCGGGTTCTCCGAGGCCGACCTGGCCGGGTACGCCGAGCGCTTCGCCGCCCCGGGCGCCAATGCGGTCATCGCCGCCAACTTCGCGATCGGCGCGGTGCTCATGATGCGGTTCGCTGAGCTCGCCGCCCCCTTCTTCGACAGCGTCGAGATCGTCGAGATGCATCACGACCGAAAGCTCGACGCACCGTCGGGAACCGCAGTGGCCACGGCCCGGCGCATCGCGGCTGCTTCCGCCGACTGGGTTTCCGACCCGACCGAGAAGGTCGTCGCCGAAGGCGCCCGGGGTGCTCGCGTCGACGGCATCCCCGTGCACGCACTGCGGGTACGCGGGATGATCGCGAGCCAGGAGGTTCTGTTCGGGACCACCGGGCAGAGCCTCTCGTTGCGCCACGACACGTTCGATCGGTCGTCGTTCATGCCCGGCGTCGTGCACGCCGTCCGGGCGGTCGGCGCGGCACCCGGGCTCACGCTCGGCCTCGAGCCCCTCCTCGGGATCTGAGGCGCCGTGACGGGTTCGCCGGTCGGAGGTGACGCCCTGCTCCGGGTCGAGGGCGTTCGGGTCGAGTTCGGGGGTGTCGTCGCCCTCCAGGACCTCGGGTTCGCGGTGGCCGAGGGCGAGATCTGCGCGTTGATCGGTCCCAACGGCGCGGGCAAGACGACGCTCTTCAACGTGGTGAGTCGGCTCTACGAGTGCCGGGAGGGCAAGGTCCGGTTCGATGATCACGACCTCCTCGCCCTCCCGCCCCACCGGATCGCCCGGGTCGGGATCGCCCGCACGTTCCAGAACCTGGCCCTGTTCCCCGCGCTCTCCGTGCTCGACAACGTGCTGCTCGGTGGCTACGCCCACGGCGCGGCGAACGCAGCCCGGCGGGCCGAGGCGATGGGGATCCTCGACCGGCTCGGGCTCGCGAACCTGGCCGGTCGGCCTCCGGTCGGGTTGCCCTACGGCACGATGAAGCGGATCGAGATCGCCCGGGCGCTCGCGGCCCGACCCCGGCTGCTGATGCTCGACGAGCCGGCCGGGGGACTCACCCATTCCGAGGTCGATGAGCTCGCGGGGGTCATCCGCACGCTGCGCGACGATCTCGGGCTCACGGTGCTGCTGGTCGAGCACCACATGGCGATGGTCATGGCGATCTCCGACCACGTGGTCGTGCTCGACTTCGGGTCGAAGATCGCCGACGGAACTCCGGCCGAGGTTCGGGCCGATCCCCGGGTGATCGAGGCCTACCTCGGGAAGCCGGCCTGACGTGGGCGCGCTCCTCGAAGTTCGCGATCTGCGGGCGGGCTACGGCGCGGTTCGGGTTCTCCACGGGATCGACGTCGTGGTCGACGAGGGCGAGGTGGTCGTGATCCTCGGAGCGAACGGCGCCGGGAAGACGACGACGCTGCGGGCCGTCTCGCAACTCGTGGCCACCGAGGGAACGATCGCGCTCGCCGGCGCCTCGCTCGTGGGGCGTCGGCCCGAGCAGGTTGCTCAAGCGGGCATCGCGCACGTGCCCCAGGGGCGCGGCACGCTCGCCGACCTCACCGTGGAGGACAACCTCCGAGTCGGGGCCTTCCGGCGCCGCGACCGCGAGGTGGAGTCCGACATCGGTCGCTGGTTCGAGGTGTTCCCGCGGCTCGGAGAGCGGCGCAGCCAGCGTGCGGGCAGCATGAGCGGCGGCGAGCAGCAGATGCTGGCTATCGCCCGGGCGCTCATGTCCCGCCCCCGGCTCCTCCTGCTCGACGAGCCGTCCCTCGGACTCGCGCCGATCATCACCGCGGACCTCTTCGCCCGGCTCCGGGAACTCAACGAGCGAGACGGCCTCGCCATGCTCCTCGTCGAGCAGAACGCAGGCCTGGCCCTCGACCTCGCGGCCCGGGGCTACGTGCTCGAGACGGGCGAGATCGTGGCGACCGGCACGGCCGCCGAGCTCCGCGACAACGACGATGTACGCCGGGCGTACCTGGGGGTCTGAGTGGATCTGTTCCTCAGCCAGCTCATGAACGGCATCGGGCGGGGCGTCATCTACGCCTCGCTCGCCCTCGCCCTCGTCCTCATCTTCCGCACCACCGGGATCCTGAACTTCGCCCAGGGCGAGATGGCGCTCTTCTCCACCTACGTTTTCTGGCAGTTCACCGAATGGGGCTGGCCGGTCTGGATCGCCATCCTGGTGACCCTCGTGCTGTCGTTCCTCGGCGGTGCCGCGATCGAACGAGTGGTCATCCGGCCGGTCGAGCAGGCCTCGCCGCTCGTCGTCGTCATCGTGACCATCGGATTGTTCCTCGCGTTCAACGCACTGGCCCAGCTGATCTTCGGCACCGAAGCGAAGGGGCTGCCGCGCGCTTATCCGTTCGAGCAGTGGAAGCTCGGGCCGCTCACGCTGGAGTCCGACACGGTGGCCCTCGTCGTCGTCCTCGCCGTCGAGTGCCTCGTGCTCTGGCTGCTGTTCCAGCGCACGCGGTTGGGTCTCGGGCTGCGGGCGGTCGCCGCCAATCCCGACGCGTCCCGCCTGGCCGGCGTGCCGGTCGGCCGCATGCTGATGTCCGGGTGGGCAATCTCGGCGGCCATCGGAGCGCTGAGTGGGATGCTCGTGGTCCCCACGACCCCGGGCCTCAACGCCGGCTCGATGCAGACGATCCTCGTCTTCGCGTTCGCGGCGGCGGCCCTCGGCGGGTTCGACAGTCTCCTCGGTGCCGTCGTCGGGGGCCTGATCCTCGGGGTCGCCAACGCGATGACGATCCAATACCTCGACGCGCTCGACGGCATCGAGTTAGTGGTGCCTTTCGGCCTGATCCTCGGCGTGCTCCTCGTCCGCCCCCAGGGGCTCTTCGGGTCGATCCGGGTGGAGCGGGTATGAGGAGCCGGGCCCGAGCCGGGCGCGCGGTCACGACGGTCCTCCTCGGCGCAGCCTTCGTCTACGCGTGCTCGCTCGCGACCTCCGACGACATCCCGCAGCTGCAGCTCGTCGCTCAGGCGCTCTACTTCGCCGTCGCGGCCGCCGGGCTCAATCTGCTCACCGGATACAACGGCCAGGTCTCGATCGGGCACGGCGCGTTCTTCGGCATCGGGGCCTTCACGAGCGCGATCCTCGTGAAGGATCACGGCTGGGAGTATCTGCCGACGCTCCCGGTTGCGGCCGTACTCGCCGCCGTGATCGGCGTGCTCGTCGGCTTCCCGGCCCTGCGGGTGAAGGGCCTCTATCTGGCGCTGGTCACGTTGGGACTGGCCGTGATCTTCCCCGACGTCATCAAGCGGTTCTTCGACGCGAGCGGCCAGGGCCAGGTCACGGTGCGATCCCGGCTCCTGCGGGCACCCGAGTGGTGGCCGGCCGGGATCGGCGACCGCTACCAGTGGGCGTACGTCGTGACCCTCGTCGTGACGGTCGCCGCGTTCGTGCTGAGCGCCTACATCGTGCGGCTGCGGTTCGGTCGGGCCCTGGTTGCCGTGCGCGATCACGAGGCCGCGGCCGCAACGCTCGGGATCAACCCGGCCCTCGTCAAGCTCGGGGCCTTCGGGATCAGCGCCGCCTACGCCGGGGCCGCCGGCTCGCTCTCGGTCCTCGTGCTCGGCAACGCCGAGGCCAACAAGGCCTCGACCTTCAACCAGTCGATCCTGTTCCTCGTGGCCGTGGTCGTCGGGGGCACGGCGACGGTCCTCGGACCGCTCGTGGGCGGCTGGTTCGTCGTGATGCTCCAGGATCAGGTGAACAAGTTCGCCGAGCGCCCCGACCGCCTCCTCGGCATCCCGGTACCGGGGGCGATCGAGGACTGGGTCCGAGGTAAGACCGTGCTCACCCCGGCGATCTTCGGCATCATCCTCGTGGTTTCCATGTACCTTCTTCCCGACGGCATCGCCGGGGCTGCCCGCCGAGGGTGGAACCGGTCCTGGGCCGCGGCGCAATCGCGGCGTGGTCCGACTCCAGATCCGGCCCGGGGCGGGTCGGACCGATAGCGAAAGGACACACCGTCATGACGCAGCAGCGCAGTTCGCGGCGATCCGCCCGAGCCGGGGTTCTCGTCCTGGCCATCGTCCTCGCCCTCGTGGCGGCGGCGTGCAGCGGGGGGAGCGATGACGCCGGCGGAGGGGGAGGCTCGCCGACGACCGCGTCGGGCGGGTCGGGCGATGGCTACCAGGACATCAACCCGGATGACTGTGACGTCGACCCCGAGTCGGTGACGATCGAGGGCGACACGATCAAACTGGGTACGAGCATTCCCCAGTCGGGTCTCTACTCGGCGTTCCAGGAGATCCTTCGCGGTGAGCAGGCGTACATCGAGTACGTGAACACCGAGAAGGGGGGCTTCGACGTCGGGGGCAAGAAGTACAAGGTCGAGCTCATCGCCAAGGACGACGCGTACGAGGCGTCGCGCACGGTGACCAACGTCCAGTCGCTCATCACCTCCGATGAGGTGTTCGGGCTGTTCGACGTCGTCGGCACCAAGAACAACCTGGCGATCCGCGACAACGTCAACGATGCGTGCATCCCGGGCCTCTTCGCCGCCACCGGATCGCCGGCCTGGGGCAACAAGAACTACCCGTGGATCATCGGCACCTTCCTCGTGCCGTACCCGGACGAGATGAAGGCCCTGGTTGACTACCTGAAGGAGAACCAGCCGGCGGCGACGATTGCGGTGCTGCGGGCCAATGACGACTTCGGCAAGGCCTACTCGGAGTCGCTCGCCAAGCTCGTCGAGGGCACCGACCTCAGAATCGTGAAGGAAGAGGTGTACGACCCCGAGTCGCCCGACACCAAGTCCCAGGTCACGAGCCTGGCCGCAACCAAGGCCGACGTCTTCGTGGTCGGGGCGACCCTCCTCGCCTGCCCCGACGCGCTGAAGAACGCGCAGGCGGCGGGCTGGACCCGCAAGGTCACCTACATGTCGGGCACCTGCACATCGAAGACGCTCATGGCCATTGCCGGCGACTCCGCCGGTGACGTCTACAGCGTCGCTCCGCTCATGGATCCGAACAACCCGGAGTACGCCGAGCAGCCCGGGATGAAGCTCTACAAGGAGAAGGTGAAGCAGTACGAGCCCGAGGCCGACGTCACCAACGGCATCGTGGCCTACGGCTGGACGGTCGGCGCCCTCCTCGAGCGCACCCTCGCCGATGCGAAGTCGGGTGACCGGCTCGGGGTGATGGAGGCGGCCCGCAACCTCACCGACGTGAAGGGTCTCGCGCTGCAGCTGCCGGGCATCAGCTGGTCGGTGGGGGCCGACGACTGGTTCCTCGGCGAGCAGTTCTCGATGGTCCAGTACCAGCTCGCCGACCAGTACTTCTCGACCGTGGGGCCGCTCGTGAAGCTCGACGGCGAGACCGCGGAGATCACGCCGCCCGCCCTCATCGACGGGTAGTCGCGGCGCCGCCCAGCGCGGCGAGTCGTACGGCGAGGGCCTCGGGATCGGTGACGACCCCGAGGCCCTCCCGCGTCACGAGCCATTCGTGGTTGCGGCGGTGGAGGTCGTCACCTGCGTCGAACCGGTTGAGGATGACGATGACCTCTCGGTCCGGTCCGATCGCGTCGCAGCAGAGTCGGGTGAGGTTGATGGTCCCGAGCCCGGCATCGGCGACGAGCACGACGGCGGCCGGATCGAGGGCCTCGATCAGGGTGAGGTTGTCCCCGTCCTCGGCGATCGGCGCCCGGAGCCCACCGGCGCCCTCGATGAGCGCGAGGCCCGCTCCCGGCGCGACTTCGGCCACGAGGTCGGCGATCGTGAACGGTGGCAGGCCGAGCGCCGCAGCGGCCATGGGCGGCGCCATCGGGGTGGGCAGCCATCGGTGCGGCGGGCAGACGACCTCGGGCTGCTCGCCGCCCGCGGCGGCGAGCTCGGCCGCATCGGTGGTCGGGTCGCCGGGCGCGAACGACTGCGCCGGCTTGCGGCCGTGGGCGGCGATGCCCCGGGCGCGCAACTCCCGCAGCACGGCAGCGGTGACCCAGGTCTTGCCGACCTCGGTGCCGGTGCCGGTGACGAACACGATGGTCATCGGGTCAAGCTCCCGTGGATGTCGGCGAGGGCGACGACGAGCGCGTCGACCTCCGGGTCGGTATGGGCGGCCGAGAGGGTCACCCGCAGGCGCGAGGTGCCGGGGGCGACGGTCGGGGGCCGGATGGCGGGGACGAGGAGACCCCGGGCCGCAAGGGCGGCCGAGGCGAAGAGCGCGGCCTCCTCGTCGCCGACGACGAACGGGATGATGGGGGAGGGGTGGCCGGGCCGCACCCGCTCGACGAGCTCCCGCAGCCGGGCCGTGAGCGCGCCGCCCTCCGGGCTCCGCAGCACCCGCAGGGCGGCGAGCGCAGCGGCGGTATCGGCCGGCGTGGGGGCGGTCGTGAAGATGTAGGGACGAGCTGCGTTCTCGAGCAGCTCGATGAATGCGGTCGGTCCGGCGACGAAGCCGCCGAGGGCACCGAGCGTCTTGGAGAGGGTGCCGACCCGCAGCACCGGCGCCTCCCCGGGATCGACATCGGGACCGAGGACGGCGTGGGCCTCGTCGAGCACGAGCAGAGCGTCGTGGCGAGCGCAGAGATCGATGAGCGATCCGACATCGGCCCGATCGCCGTCCATGGAGAAGACGGTGTCGGAGACGACGACGGCGCGCCGGTCGCCCCGGTCACCCAGGATCGCGTCGAGGTGGTCGAGGTCGCCGTGCCGGTAGATCCTGGTCTCGGCCCGGGCGAGTCGGCAGCCGTCGATGATCGACGCGTGGTTGAGTTCGTCGGAGCAGATGAGGGTGCCGTGCGTCCCGACCGTCGTGAGGACGCCCAGGTTGGCCGCGAAGCCGGTGGGGAAGATCGCGGCGCGCGGCATCCGCCGCCATTCGGCCAGCTCCGCCTCGAGCTCGTGGTGCACCCCACGGGAGCCTACGATGAGCCGGGCCGAGCCGCTGCCGGCCCCCCAGCGGTCGAGCGCGGCGTGAGCCGCGGCGATGACGGCCGGGTGGCGGGTCAGGCCGAGGTAGTCGTTCGACGCGAAGACCACCGGGCCTTCGGGTCCGACGGCCCGGGGGATCCGCCAGCGTCCGGCAGCGCGGATCGCGCCGGTCGCCGTCTCGGCCCAGGCCCGCCAGCTCACGGTCCGCAGACCTCGTCGAGCGCGGCGTCGAGCGTGCGCACGATCCGGTGCAGTTCCTCCGAGGTGACGGTGAGCGGGGGCATGAGCACGATCACGTCTCCGAGGGGGCGCAGGAGCACGCCGCGCTCCACCGATGCCGCGCAGACCCGGCGACCCCAGCGCAGTCCATCGGTCGGTGGTGCGAGCTCGACGCCCACCATGAGTCCCCGCTGGCGCACCTCGGCCACGGCGGCCTTCGGGGCGATGCGGTCGTCGAGGAGACCCTGCAGCTCCTCGGCCCGCTCGCGGACGTTCGCGAGCACATCCCAGGCCTCGATGAGCTCGAGGTGGCGGAGCGCGACGGCGGCGGCGAGCGCGTTCCCGCTGTACGAGTGTCCGTGGTAAAGCGTGCGTTCCCCGAGATCTTCACCGAGGAACGCCTCGTAGACCGGGCCGGAAGCAACCGTCGCCGACATGGCGAGGTAGCCGCCGGTGAGTCCCTTCCCCAAGCACATGAGGTCGGGACGTATCCCGGCCAGTTCGGATGCGAAGAGCGTGCCGGTGCGACCGAAGCCGGTTGCGACCTCGTCGCAGATGAGCAGCACATCGTGGTCGCGACAGGCGGCGGCGAGCTGGGCCAACCCCTCGGGTGTGCCCATGCGCATCCCGGCGGCGCCCTGCACCAACGGCTCGACGATGACGGCAGCCAGCTCCGTCGCGTGTTCGGCCACCATGGCCGCAGCGGTGGCGCACGCGTCGGGCGCGTCGAGGTCGGGGGCCCTGAGCACCGGGAAGCGCAGCGGGTCGAACACGGTCGTGCCGAACCCGCCGTCACCGACCGAGAGCGCGCCGATCGTGTCCCCGTGGTAGGCGCCACCGAACGCGAGGAAGGTCGTCCGGCCGGCGATGCCGCGGTTGGCCCAGTATTGGAACGCGATCTTCAGGGCCTGCTCGACGGCCGAGGCCCCGTCACCGGCGTAGAGGAAGTGAGGGTCGTCGACGGGCACCACCCGGGCCAGGGCCTCGGAGAGCTCGATCGTGGTGCGGTTGCCGTTGCCGAGCATCGTCGAGTGGGCGCCGAGCTCGAGTTGCGCGCGAACGGCATCGTCGAGCTCGGGGATGCGGTGGCCGAGCGTGGTGACCCAGAGCGACGAGATGGCGTCGAGGTAGCGGCGTCCGTCGACGTCGATGAGCTCGCGACCTTCGGCCCCGGCGACGATGACGGGGCGGTTGGCGGCGTAGGCGGCCATCTGGGTGAATCCGTGCCAGACCACGGCGGCATCGCGCTCGACCCACTCCATGGCGGTCATTCTCGTCCACAATGGTGGTCGTGGCCCACCCGGACCCCCTGAGCCTCGACGAGCGCCTCCTCACCGCGACCTACGGGTGCATCGCGCGGTTCGGATTGACCAAGACGACGGTCGAGGACGTGGTGCGGGCCTCGGGGGTCTCGCGGGCCACGATCTACCGGCAGTTCCCGGGTGGGCGGGACGAGCTCATCCGGGCCACCGTGGCCTGGGAGATCGGCAACTTCCTCACCGCCCTGGCCGACCACGTCCGTGACGCGCCCGATCTCGCCGAGCTGCTGGCCCGGGGGCTGCCCTTCGCTCATCGGGCGGTCGCCGAGCACGAGGTGCTCCGGGCCGTGCTGGCCACCGAGCCCGAGCGGTTCCTGCCCCTGCTCAGCACGGAGTCGGCCCGGACGCTGCCGTTCATCGCCGATTTCCTGCTGCCGTACCTGCGCCGGGAGGCCGGGGCGGGTCGGCTCCGGGTCGGGGTGCTTCCCGAGGCGGCTGCCGACTACCTGGCTCGGGCGGTGCTGTCGCTCATCGGCTCCCCGGGCCGCCACGACCTCGACGACCCCGAGGCGGTGCGGGCCTTGGTGGACATCGAGCTGCTGGGCGGGATCTCGGCCTGAGCCGATCCGGAATGGCGCCCGATCCGGGAGGTTCGGCCGGGAGCGGCGGGGGAGGCGTGAGCGAGCCGGCCCAGGGATAGGGCTTGACAATGAGACAGATCGGGGGTAGATGTCTCATCTGATGGCTCCCGGAGACGCCCTCCCCGACGGTCTGCTCGACGCGCTGACCGTGTGCGTCGCCCGATCCGGGTTGGCCGGCACCACGCTCGAAGACGTCGCTCGGGAAGCGGGCTGCTCCCGGGCCACCCTCTACCGCCACTTCGCGGGCAAGGTTCCGCTGCTGGCCGCGCTGGCCGCCCGGGACGGAGAGACCATCGCCCGGGAACTCGTGGCCGAGGCCCGGGTTGCGTCGACGCTCACCGACGCGGTGGTGGCGGTCGTCGCCGGCGGCGTGACTGCGCTCGGCGAGCACCCGGCGCTCGCCCGACTCCTCGCCGAGGAGCCCGAGGTGCTGCTGCCCTACCTCTCCTTCGCCGGGCAGACCGCATTTCTCGCGGCGGCCGCCGACCGGCTGGCCCCCGCGTTCACCGCCTTCCTCCCGGAGCCCGACGCCGCCCGGCTCGCCGAGTGGGTCGTGCGGATGACGCTCTCCCACCTGCTGTGCCCGTCCGACCGCTTCGACGTGGCCGACGCAGCCCAGGTCCGTTCCGGAGTCGACGCCTTCGTCGTCCCCGGTTTCCTCCACCGAAGCGAGGTGCACCAATGAGCAGCAACCAGGAGATCCTCGGCCGCGAGGAGATCAACGACCTCGAGGCCATCCTCTCGGTCACGAATACCGACGACGACGCGGTCCTGCGTGCCGTCGGCACGAGCTACGACGCCACCTTCACGTGGGATTACGAGCAGAGCCGGGCTCCGCTGGTGAAGCTCTACGAGAAGGCCAAGACCTCGCAGTGGAACGCGACGACCGACCTCGATTGGTCGATCGATGTCGATCAGGAGAAGTTGGCCCTGGCCGGCATGACCCGCGAGGACGCGCGGTTCTTCACCGACGCGGTCGATCTCAAGGGAACGCCGTTCGCCACATGGGGCCAGGACCAGTGGGTGCAGCTCGCGATCGAGAGCCAGAACTGGACCCTCTCGCAGTTCATGCACGGCGAGCAGGGCGCCCTGCTCTGCACCGCCCGCATCGTCGAGACGGTGCCGTGGATCGACGCCAAGTACTACGCGTCGACCCAGGCGGTCGACGAGGCTCGTCACGTCGAGGTCTTCGCTCGCTACCTGAACACGAAGCTGTCGGGCAACTACCCGATCAACGCCCACCTCGGTCTGCTCCTCGACGACATCCTCGCCGACTCCCGTTGGGACATGACCTACCTGGGAATGCAGATCATGGTCGAGGGCCTGGCCCTGGCCGCCTTCGGGTTCATGCACCAGATGACCACCGAGCCGCTGCTCAAGCAGTTGCTCCGGTACGTGATGAGCGACGAGGCCCGTCACGTGGCCTTCGGGGTGCTCTCCCTGCAGGAGTACTACGGAGAGCTCACCGATGCCGAGATGATGGACCGCCAGGAGTTCGCGTTCGAGGCGGCCGTGCGCATGCGCGACCGCTTCCTCTCCCAGGAGGTCTGGGCCCGGATGGGTGTCGACGTGAAGGACGCCTTGGCGCTGGTGATGGCCGACGAGGGCCGCAAGATGTTCCAGAACATCCTGTTCTCGAAGATCGTCCCCAACTGCAAGAAGCTCGGCCTCCTCGACCGTAACGACGGCTGGCTGCGTCAGCGTTTCACCGAGCTCGGGGTCATCCAGTTCGAGGACTGGGCCGACACCGGTGAGGAGTACGCGTTGCTCGATGAGGTGGCGAAGGACCGCGAGGCCACGGCGAGCTGATCGCAGCCCGGAACGGGATCGGAGGGGGGTCGCCGAGTCCGGCGGCCCCCCTCCGGCGCGTTCGGTCCCGGGTCAGGGCCGGATCTTGGAGAGCGTGTCGTCGTTCTCGTTCGAGACCCAGATGTTGGATCCGTCGAACCCCACCCATGTGGGTGCGACCCCGACGGCGACGGTGCCGGTGACGCTGTTCGTCGCCGCGTCGATCCGCCTCACCGTGTTGGAGTTCCGCATCGCGACCCAGATGTTCCGCCCGTCGAACGCGAGCCCGGACGGAGCGTCGGCGACGAACACCGTGGCGACGACGGCGTTCGTGGCGGGATCGATCTTGAAGACCGCATCGGTCGCGAAGGACGACGCCCACAGGAACCGGCCGTCGAACGCCATCCACCCGGTTTCGGCCGCCGGGGTGGCCGAGCCGATGAGGGCGTTCGTGGCCGGGTTGATCTTGCGGATGGCTCCGCTCCCCGAAGAAGCCCAGAGATTGGTGCCGTCGTACTCGAGATACTGGGGGTTGTCCCCGCCGGGCATTGTGACCGTGGCGACGACGGTCGCCGTCGCCGGGTTGATCTTGGTGAGCGTGCCCGCCCCTTGGTTGGCGACCCAGATGCGGCTGCCGTCGTACTCGACGCTGATGGGCTGAGCGCCGACCACGACCGTCGCGGTGATGGCATTGGTCTTCGGGTTGATCCGCACGACCCGGTCGTCGTCCTGCCGAGTGACCCAGATGCTGGTGCCGTCGAACGTCGCGTCGACCGGTGCGCCGGGAACGGGCACGGTGGCGAGGACGGCGTTCGTGCGGGGGTCGATCTTGGCGACCTGGTTGTCGCCGTAGTAGGCGACCCAGAGGTTGGTGCCGTCGAACGTCGGGTTCGCGGGACTGCTCCCGGTGGCGATGGTCGCCGGCCGGGTCGGGTCCTGCCACCAGGCTTCCCGTCCGATCTGGTTGGGGCTCAGCCGCGGCGCGGCCTTGGGGCCGAGGACGACCCAGACGGCCGGGCTGGTGAGCGGCGCCTTGCCGGTGCTCGGGGCGACGGCGACGTAGGTGCCGCCGTTCGCGGCCACCACGTCGCTCTTCGCGTAGGCGGTGGACGACGACCACCCGCCCCGGAAGCGCATGCCGTCGGCGGTCCAGGCCACCTTGGTCTCGGATGCGCTGCACGTGCCTCCGGCCTGGGCGTCGATCACCCGCAGGACCTTGGCCCCGGTCTTCGGGTAGCAGGCGACGATCCGTCCCGACGTCGTCGACGGGATGGCGGCCCAGGCCGCCGTGGCCCCGAGTCCGACGAGCAGGCCGAGCGCAGCGAAGAGCACTCGGGAGCGGGTGAGCGATCGCACCTTCATCACGGACCTCCGGGTCGGTCGGCCGGATCGGCCGGACGGCCGGAGGCTATTCGGACAAGCGCGACATGGCGCGGCGCCACTCGGAGAGGGCGAACGCCTCGCGCCGCAGGAGCCGGGAGCGCGGTGGAACCAGTTCTGCGCCCGTGTCGGGGTTCGGGCTTCCGCCTGCGCTATCGTGACGGGGACACGCAGCCTACAGACAGGTCGGTAGGGGAATATGTCCGATTCTCTCCAGGTGGCAAACCGGTCCGGCGATCCGGCCGCGAGCAGTGCCGAGAGCCCCGACCGGCGTCCGGGCCGGATCAACTGGCTCTCGTCGATCCCGTTCTTCATCGTCCATGCGCTCTGCCTCCTCGCGTTCGTGACGGGCGTGACCCGCACGGCGGCGATCCTGTTCCTCGCCACCTACTGGTCGCGAATGTTCTTCATCACCGGCGGGTACCACCGCTACTTCGCGCACCGGGCGTTCCGGCTCGGTCGCGTGTCCCAGTTCGTGTTCGCCTTCGGGGGCCTCACCGCTGCGCAGAAGGGACCGCTGTGGTGGGCGGGCAACCACCGCAACCACCACCGCTTCTCCGACACCGAACGCGACATCCACTCGCCGCGTCACGGGTTCCTGTGGAGCCACGTCGGCTGGATCCTCTCCGACAGCTACAAGGAGTCGGGTCGCGACGAGATGCGCGACTTCGACGAGTACCCCGAGCTCCGGTTCCTCGAAAGGCACGACTGGATCGGCCCCTGGGTCCTCGGCGTCACCTGCTTCCTCATCGGCGGGTGGAGCGGCCTCGTCGTCGGCTTCTTCTGCTCGACAGTGCTGCTGTGGCACTCCACGTTCCTCGTGAACTCGATGGCGCACGTGTTCGGTCGGCGCCCCTACGAGACCGACGACACCAGCCGCAACTCGCTCCTCATCGCGCTCGCCACCTTCGGCGAGGGTTGGCACAACAACCACCACCGTTACCAGAGCGCAGCGCGCCAGGGCTTCCGCTGGTGGCAGATCGACGTGACCTACTACGTGCTCTGGCTCCTCGCTCGCGTCGGGATCGTGCGCGGTTTGCGGCCGGTGCCGGCCCGGGTGATCGAAGAGGCTCGCCGGAGCCGGTGATACGTTGCCGCGCCGATGACGTCGTCGGTGCGGATCGTCTTCCTCGGCGGTCTCGGCGAGATCGGCCGTAACTGCTTCTGCCTCGAAGTCGACGGTCGCATCCTCGTCGTCGACTGCGGGATCATGTTCCCCGACGCCGACATGCCGGGTGTCGATCTCGTCCTCCCCGACTTCACCTACCTGCGGGAGAACGCCGAGCGCGTCGAGGCGGTGCTCGTCACCCACGCCCACGAGGATCACACCGGCGGGCTCGCGTTCCTCCTCCGTGACGTCTCCGCCCCGATCTACGGCTCGGCGCTCTCGCTGGCGCTCGTCCGCAACCGGATCGCCGAAGCCGGTCTGCTCGATCGCACCGAGCTGATCCCGGTCGCCGACGGCGAGCGCCGACGCATCGGACCGGTCGACTGCCAGTTCGTGCCGGTCACCCACTCGGTGCCGCACGGGTTCGCCATCGCCTTCTTCACGCCGGCGGGAACCATCGTGCACACCGGCGACTTCAAGATCGACCTCACGCCGTTCGACGGGCGCCGCACCGACCTGGCCCTCCTCGGGGAGATCGCCCGAAGTGACGGCGGAGTCCGGTTGCTGCTCTCCGACTCGACCAACGCGGAGCGGCCCGGTTTCACCCCTTCGGAGTCGACGGTCGGGGCCACGATGCGCGGGATCTTCCGGGCGCACCCCGAGCAGCGATTCATCGTCACGAGCTTCGCTTCGCATCTCCACCGGGTCGAGCAGGTGGCCCGGGCCGCGATCGAACAGGGCCGCAAGGTCGCGTTCGTCGGACGCTCGATGGAGCAGAACATGACGATGGCCCGCGAGCGCGGTTTCGTCGACCTGCCCGCGTCGGGCGTGATCGGCATCGAGGACGCCGCCCGGCTCGCCCCCGGCGAGGTGTGCGTGATCTGCACGGGTTCCCAAGGAGAGCCGATGAGCGCGTTGTCGCTCATGGCCGCGCGTGAGCACAAGCACGTGAAGGTCTCGCCCGACGATGTCGTGGTTATCAGCGCCCACGCGATCCCGGGCAACGAGGCGAGCGTGTCCCGGGTGATCGACGCGCTGCACCGGGCCGGGGCCGAGGTCGTGCATGACGGCACCGCAGCGGTGCACGTGTCGGGGCACGCATCGCGCGAAGAGCTCAAGCTCGTGCTCAACCTCTGCTCGCCCGAATGGTTCGTGCCGGTGCACGGGGAGTACCGGCACATGGTGCACCATGCGCGCCTGGCCGAGGAGGTCGGAGTGCCGTCCGAGCGCGTGCTCGTCTGCGAGGACGGTGACGTCGTCGAGCTCGGCTCCGAAGGGCTGACGGTCGAGCGGCGGGCGGTGCCCGCGGGCTACATGTACGTCGACGGCATCGTGGGCGACATCGGTCACGGCGTGCTGCGCGACCGCCGCCTCCTCGCCGAGGAAGGTGTGGTGGTGGTGATCGTGACGGTCGCGGCCACGACCGGGGAGATCGTCACCGGTCCCGAAATCGTCACCCGGGGCTGGGTCCATGCGTCGGAGGCCGACGATCTCATCGAGGAGGCGAAGGCCGTGGTGCGGGCCGCGATCGCCGAGGTCGGGCCCGAGGGAGCGACCGATCTCGAGGCCGTGCGGCGCCGGGCGCGCCGATCGCTCGGCCGGTTCATCAGCGATCGCACCCGGCGGCGCCCCGCCGTGATCCCCGTCGTGATGGAGGTGTGAACGTGGCCCTCGCGATCGACTGCTCGGGGCGCACGGCGCTCGTCACGGGGGCCGGGGGCGGGGTAGGCGCGGAGATCGCCCGGGCCCTCGTCGCCGCCGGAGCCTCGGTCTGGGTCAACGACATCTTCGAGGATCGGGCCGAGGCGGTGGCAACCTCGCTCGGCGGTGCGCCGCACGCCCGTCCGGTGAAGGCCGATGTCACGAGCCCCGAGAAGATCCGGCGGATGCGAGACGAGACCGGGCCGGTCGACATCCTGATCAACAACGCGGGCATCCCCACGACCGGCTTCGGCGACCTCAAGCTCTTCGTCGACACCGAGCCGGCCGACTGGGAGCAGGCGATGCGGCTGAATCTCGGCGCGGTCCTGCACGTGACCCACGCCTACGTCGGGGCCATGGTGGAGCAGGGATGGGGCCGGGTCGTGACGATCGCGTCCGA
The DNA here is from genome assembly GCA_046086225.1 of Actinomycetota bacterium. Classification (GTDB taxonomy): domain Bacteria; phylum Actinomycetota; class Acidimicrobiia; order IMCC26256; family PALSA-610; genus JBJSXF01. The sequence continues at coordinate 33,732 of JBJSXF010000178.1, forward strand.
TGCCGGCCGACGCGGCGAGCGCTACCAGGCGATCTACGGCGCGGCCAAGGCCGGCGCGATGGCGTTCATGCGATCGCTCGCCGCCGAGGTCGGGCCGAGCGGCGTCACCGCCAACTGCGTCGCCCTGGCCAGCATGCGCACGGGGATCCTGGCCGAGGCCGTCGAACGCGATCCGGCGCTCGGCGAGCGGCTCGCCCGGGCCTATCCGATGCGGCGTCTGGGGGAGCCGACCGATCCGGCAACCCTCGTGGCCTTGCTCTGCAGTGAGGCGGGCTCGTGGGTGACGGGGCAGGTGTATCCGGTCGACGGGGGCTACGTCTCGGCGCTGTGAGCCGGTCGCCCCGGGCCACGGGTTCCTTTGTGGCTGGTGTGGCCAGTGTTACGTTTGGGGCGTGGCGACCCGGCGTACCGCAGCACCCCCGCGCTCGACCTCGGGGGCGAAGACCCCGGCGAAGTCCGCGGCGCGGAGTCGGACGGGCACGGCGAAGAAGTCGGCCTCCCGGTCGGCCGGATCCCGCTCGAGCCGATCGACCGCTGCCGCGCGGACCCAGTGGCGGGACGACGCCTCGGCCCAGCTCGCTCGGCACCGGATCGACGTCGTCGCCCTCGGCCTCGCCGTCTTCGGGGTGCTCAGCCTCCTGGCGATCGTCTCCGACGTCGTCGGGCCGGTGGGCTCCGCGATCGATCGTGGCGCCGGGCTGCTCCTCGGCCGGGGCGCGCTCCTGCTGCCGATCGGTCTCTTGATCGGTGCTGCCGCCCTCGTCGCGCCCCGGAGCACCCGGGCGGGAGCCGAGGGAGATGCCGTCGCCGGCCCGCACGCTCGCCACGGCTTCCGGCTCGGACTCGGGCTGGTGCTCGTCGGGGCGGCGACGGTCGGGTGCCTCCACCTGGCCGCCGGCTCGGCCACGCCGGTCCGCGACGCCGGCGGCGCGCTCGGAGCCGCGGTCGGCGGTCCGCTACGGGCTGCGCTCGGCACCGCGGGGGCGGCCATCGTGCTCGGGGCCGTCGGGGTGCTCGGCCTCCTCCTCGTCATCGGCACCGGCCTGCGCGACGTGGTCGCGGCTGCAGTCGGCCTCGGCCGGGCCATCGGTCGCCGGGTCGCCGCGGCGTTCGAACTCCCCGAGGGTGCGACCGAGCTCGATCCGGCGGCGGCGGCGGTGACGCCCGAGGAACCGGCGTGGGTCGATGATCCGCCGGTCGACGAGGCGCCGCCGGTGGACGAGCCGGCCTTCGTGGCCGCGGCCTACGAAGAGCCGGAGCCCGAACCGGAACCCGAACCCGAACCCGAGCCGATCGGCGACGCGGCCGACGGTGCCGCAGTGGTGTGGCGCCGGCCGGCGGTCTCGATGCTCAAGCGCAGCCAGAGCCGGGAGCTCGACCGGCGCTTCGTCGACGAGGCCGGTGCCTCACTCGAAGCGACGCTGCGCGAGTTCGGCGTCGACGCCCGGCTCGTGGGGGCGACGGTCGGGCCGACCGTCACCCGCTACGAGCTCGAGTTGGCCCCGGGCGTGAAGGTGAGCCGGGTCACGAACCTGGCCAAGGACCTCGCGTACGCCATGGCGAGCCACGACGTGCGGATCCTCGCTCCCATTCCGGGTCGCAGCGCGATCGGCGTCGAGGTGCCCAACTCGGTCCGCCCGCTCGTGACGCTCGGCGACATCCTGACGAGCGACGAGGCCAAGGCGTCGTCGTCTCCGGTCGACGTGGCCATGGCCGCGACATCGCGGGCCGGGCGCAGCTCGCGGACCTCTCGGCCTTCCCTCACGTGCTCATCGCCGGCCAGACCGGTGCGGGCAAGTCGAGCTGCATCAACAGCATCGTGACGTCGATCCTCGTCCGGGCCACCCCCGACCAGGTCCGCCTCATCCTCGTCGACCCGAAGCGGGTCGAGCTCGGGCAGTACAACGGCGTCCCGCACCTCCTCACCGAGGTGGTGACGAACCCCAAGAAGGCAGCCAACGCCCTCGAGTGGGCGGTGCGCGAGATGGAGATGCGCTACGACATCCTCGCCGAGGTCGGCGCGCGCGACATCGCCGGCTACAACCAGATGTGGGACGCCGGCGATCTGCCCACTCCCGACGATCCCGACCCCGACACGGGCTCGTCATACAAGCGCCTGCCGTTCATCGTCGTCGTGGTCGACGAGCTCGCCGACCTGATGATGGTGGCGGCGCGTGACGTGGAGGCGAGCATCTGCCGGCTCGCCCAGATGTCGCGGGCCGTCGGCATCCACCTGGTGATCGCGACCCAACGCCCGTCGGTCGACGTCATCACCGGCGTCATCAAGGCCAACGTGCCGAGCCGCCTGGCGTTCTCGGTCACGACGCTCGCCGACTCGCGGGTCATCCTCGACCAGCAGGGCGCCGAAAAGCTCGTCGGCAAGGGCGACATGCTCATGCGCACGGCGTCGTCGAGTCGGATCGAGCGCATCCAGGGGGCCTGGGTCGACGAGGCGTGCGTGCGCAAGGTCGTCGCCCACTGGCGTCGGCAGACGGTCCAGCCGCAGTACGTCGAGGGGGTGCAGGGGGTCGAGGGTGGCCTCGGCGCCCGGGACGACGACGGCGACGGCGACGAGCTGCTCGAGCAGGCGATGGAGATCGTCGTGACGAGCGGGCTCGGATCGACCTCGATGCTGCAGCGCAAGCTCCGGGTCGGGTTCGCCCGGGCCGGCCGGCTGATGGACCTCCTCGAGCGGCGGGGCGTGGTCGGACCGTCCGAGGGCTCGAAAGCCCGGGCCGTGCTCATGACCCCCGAGGAGTTCGACGCGATCCGCGATCGCGTCTGACCGTCCGACGTCCGTTCGGGTCAGATCCGGCCGTCGGCCTCGAGCTGGTCGAGCCGGGTTCGCAGCTCCTCGAGCAGACCGGCGGCGGCGGCGAGGTGCTCCTCGATGCGCACGACGTAGGCGTGGGGCGAGTCGTCGGCCACCTCGTCGTCGACCTCGATCTCGTTGACGACGGCTGCGGCGAACTCGGCCTGATCGCCGGGGACGACGATCGTGCCCCGGCGATCGTCGGGTGCGCCCGACCACTCGATCATGACCGCGATGCCCGCGGTCTCGAGCCGGCGGCGAAGCAGCTGGGCCTGCAGCTTCGACCACTCGCCGATCTCGACCAGACCGTCGTCGGAGCCGGACTCGTCGAGCTCACCGGGCGGCTCGGTCACGAGCGCGACCCGGCAGTCGGCGCAGCGCTCGGCTCCGATGCGGTACTCGGTACCGCAGGCGGGGCACCACAGCGAAGGTTCGTCCACGGGGGCGAGACTAGGCGGTCGGTACGATGCCCGACGATGGTTACCCGATATCACGTCACGACGCTCGGGTGCCCGAAGAACGCCGTCGATTCCGACAAGGTCGTCGCCGCGTTGGAAGCCGACGGGCTCGTGGTCGCCGACGACGCGGCCGAGGCCGACCTCGTCGTGGTCAACACGTGCGCGTTCGTCGAGGCGGCCCGGCAGGAGTCGATCGACACCGTGCTCGCACTGGCCGGCGCCCGGAAGCCCGGAGCCCGTCTGGTCGTGACCGGGTGCATGGCCGAGCGTTACGGCGAGGAGCTCGCCGCTGCGCTCCCGGAGGTCGATGCCGTCGTCGGATTCGGGGGGCAGGCCGATCTCGGGTCCGTGGCGCTGCGCGGGCGCAAGCCGTCCGGGGTGCGCGATCTCCTCGACCTGCCCCGCGCCGCCCCGGCTGCTCCGTGGGCCTACCTGAAGGTGGCCGAGGGTTGCGATCGGGCCTGTGCGTTCTGCGCGATCCCGTCGTTCCGCGGGCCGCAGCGGTCCCGGACGCCCGATGCGATCGAGGCGGAAGCGCGGGCGCTCGTCGCCGGGGGCGTGGCCGAGATCGTGCTCGTGGCCCAGGATCTCGCCTGGTTCGGCCGCGACGCAGGTGAGCCCGGTGCGCTGGCACCGCTGCTCGGCCGACTCGATCGGCTGCGGGCGGACGGGCTCGCCCGGGTTCGCCTCCTGTACCTCTACCCGTCGGAGGTGCGTGATCCGCTGCTCGCCGCCATGTGCGAGCTGCCGGTGGTGACGCCCTACTTCGACCTGTCCCTCCAGCACGCCTCGGCGCCCCTGCTCCGGGGGATGAAGCGCTGGGGGAGCGGTGATCGTTTTGCCGCCCTGATCACCGACATCCGCGCCCGGCGACCCGAAGCGGCATTCCGCTCCTCGTTCATCGTCGGGTTCCCGGGCGAGACCGAGGACGATCATGCCGAGCTCCTCGGGTTCCTCGACGCAGTGCGACTCGATTGGGCCGGCTTCTTCGCCTACTCGTCCGAGGACGGCACGGCGGCGGCCGGGATGGCGGATGCGGTCGATCCGGTACTCGTCGGCGAAAGACTCCGGGAGTGCTCCGAGGTGCAGGACCCGATCACGGCGGCGACGCGCAACGCGCTCATCGGCGAGACGGTCGAGGTGCTCGTCGATCGGGTCGGACCCGACGGCGCCGTCGGGCGCACGCACCGCGAGGCACCCGAGATCGACGGCGTCGTGCGGATCGCCGGGGTCGATCCCCGGCCGGGTGCCCGATTCCCGGTCCGGATCGTGGGGGCCGAAGGTCCCGATCTCGACGCCGAGGTGTTCGCGTGAGCGATGCGGCCGGGGAGCGGGCGAGGCGCTTCGGTCAGGGCGCGATCCTCACGCCGGCCAACCTCGTCACGATCACCCGGATCCTCGTGGCGGTGCCGACCCTCGTGCTGATCCGCAACGACGGCGCGAGCTGGCTCGCCGTCGCCTTGTGGTTCGCGATCACGGCGGGTGACAGCGTCGACGGCTGGCTCGCCCGCCGTGACGGCACGACCCGTTCCGGCGCGTTCCTCGATCCCGTCGCCGACAAGCTGATCGTGCTCGGCGGGCTCGGGGCGCTCGCCCTCCGGGGCGACTATCCGTGGTGGCCCGTCGCGCTCATCGCCGTCCGGGAGCTCGGCATCTCGGCCTACCGGTCCGTCGCGGGTCGGCGGGGGATCGTGCTGCCCGCCCAGCGCCTGGGCAAGCGCAAGGCCTTCCTCCAGTACTGCGCGGTCGGGATCGTGATCCTGCCGCCGACGGCCGAGGCGACCGTCGTCCACGCCGTGTTCCTCGGTCTCGCCCTCGTGCTCACCCTCGCCTCGGGGTTCGAGATCCTGCGCCGGGGCTACGAGGCCGGCATCCGCGGCGATCCCGCCGCCTGAACGACGCGCGAGGATCACGACATGCGGTGCGAAGTCCTGGCCATCGGAACCGAGCTGCTGCTCGGCCAGATCGTCGACACGAACAGCGCCTGGATCGGCGAGCAGCTCGCGGCATCGGGCATCGACTCGTTCGAGCACCGGGTGATCGGCGACAACCAGTCCCGGATCGTGGCCGCACTCGACGACCTGCTCTCGCGGGCCGACGCCGTCGTCATCTGCGGCGGTCTCGGTCCCACCCAGGACGACCTCACCCGCGACGCGATCGCCGAGGTGATGGGCGTCCCGCTCGTGCGCCACGACGAGCTCGTCGAGCAGATCGCCCGCATGTTCCGCGCCCGCTCGCGTGACATGCCCCGGAGCAACCTCCGTCAGGCCGACATTCCCGAGGGAGGCGCGGCGATCCCCAACCCGATCGGCACCGCCCCGGGGCTCCGTTGCGAGGTCGGGGCCGGGAAGGTGATCTACGCCGTGCCCGGCGTGCCGTACGAGATGCAGCTCATGATCTCGGAGCACGTCATCCCCGATCTGCTCCGGCGGTCCGGTGAGGCCTCGGCGATCGTGTCGCGCTCGCTGAAGACCTGGGGTACCTCGGAGTCGGCGCTCGGCGAGATGGTGGCGCACCGGCTCGAGGCACTCGACGCCCGGGGTGGCAATCCGACGATCGCCTTCCTCGCCCGGGGCATCGAGGGGCTGGTCGTGCGGGTCACAGCGAAGGCGCCGACCGTCGCCGAGGCCGAGGCCCTCGTCGCCGACGAGGAGCGCGAGTTGCGCGCAATCCTCGGCGATCTGGTCTTCGGCATCGACGACGAGACGATGGAGCACGCCGTGCTCGAGCGGCTCCGGGGTCGGGGTTGGACCCTCGGCGTGGCCGAGTCGCTGACCGGCGGTCTCATCGGGGCGCGGATCGTGAACGTGCCGGGTGCGAGCGATGTGTTCCGGGGCACGATCGGCGCGTACGCGACCGAGGTCAAGCGCAGCGTGCTCGGCGTCACCGCTGCGTCCGTGGTGAGCGAGGAGGCGGCCGCCGAGATGGCCGAGGCCGCCCGGCGGGTGCTCGACGCCGATGTCGGGATCGCGGCCACGGGCGTCGCCGGCCCGACCGAGCAGGACGGCGTCGCGGTCGGCACCGTGTGCTTCGGTCTCGCCCTCCCGGGTCGTGCGCCCGAGGCGGTGAGCACCCGGCTCCCGGGTGACCGCGAGCGGCTCCGCCAGTTCTCCACGATTTCGCTGCTCAACCTGCTGCGGCAGCGGCTCGACTCCCTCGCGCCCTGAGTTGCGGGTCGGGGGTCGGCCGACGTGGGGTTCGACGGTCTGGCCGGAACGAGCCGCGATGCTTGATTCCGAACACCTGTTCGCCTAGGATCACATCGTTGTGATTCGCCGGACGTCAACCCGGGGATGACCAGCGAGAGTCCACCGAGAGCCCGCCGGACGCCCGGCGGGAGGCATGAACGGTTGAACCGCTCTCGCTGTCACACCCCGCCGTTACGTTCGCCGGAGTGCCGCCCCGGGGGTTCCGGGTCGGCCGCCACTCCCCGACAGACCCCTGACCACGACGCACGTCGGCAGCAGAGAGGAAGGTGATCCCGGTGGATCGCGAGAAGGCGCTCGAGATGGCTCTGAGCCAGATCGACAAGCAGTACGGCAAGGGCTCGATCATGAAGCTCGGGGAGCGCGGGCACGTCGGGGTGGAGGCCATCCCGACCGGTGCGCTGGCCCTCGACCTCGCGCTCGGCATCGGAGGCCTCCCCCGGGGGCGGGTCGTCGAGATCTTCGGGCCGGAGTCCTCGGGCAAGTCCACCCTCGCCATGCACGTCGTGGCCGAGGCCCAGCGCAACGGCGGCGTCTGCGCGTACATCGATGCCGAGCACGCCATGGATCCGGTCTACGCCGCCGCCATCGGGGTGAACGTCGACGAGCTGCTCATCAGTCAGCCCGACACCGGCGAGCAGGCGCTCGAGATCGCCGACATGCTCATCCGGTCCGGCGCGCTCGACGTGCTGGTCATCGACTCGGTCGCGGCGCTCGTGCCCCGGGCCGAGATCGAGGGCGAGATGGGCGACACCCACGTCGGTCTTCAGGCCCGGCTGATGAGCCAGGCCTTGCGGAAGCTCACCGGCAATCTCAACAAGTCCCGCACGATCGCGATCTTCATCAACCAGCTCCGGGAGAAGATCGGCGTCATGTTCGGCTCGCCCGAGACGACGCCGGGTGGCCGGGCGCTCAAGTTCTACTCCTCGGTCCGACTCGACATCCGTCGCATCGAGTCGATCAAGGACGGTGCCGAGGTCGTCGGCAACCGGGCCCGGGTGAAGGTCGTGAAGAACAAGACGGCTCCGCCCTTCCGGCAGGCCGAGTTCGACATCATGTACGGCACCGGTATCAGCCGCGAGGGCTCGCTCCTCGACGTCGGCGTCGACCTCGGCATCATCAAGAAGTCGGGGGCCTGGTTCACCTACGAGGGTGAGCAGCTCGGGCAGGGCCGCGAGAACGTGAAGCGGTTCCTGTCGGAGAACGTCGACCTCATGGTCGAGATCAGCGAGCGGATCCGGGTTGCGGCCGGCATCACGGAGGGCGAGGAGGTCGACCTCGTCGCCGAGGATGCTGCCGGGGACACCGAAGACGTCGACGCCTGACCCCACGGGTGCTGTCTGCGTCGGTCGCGGCGCAGACAGCACCGTCGGGGAGCCCCGGGCGGAGACGCCCGTAGACTTCACCGGGCATGGCCCGCCGTTTCCTGGTGCGCACCTACGGGTGCCAGATGAACGAGCACGATTCCGAGCGCCTCGCGGGGCTGCTCCAGGAGCAGGGGCTCGAAGAGACCGACGACCTGAACGAGGCCGATGTCGTCGTCCTCAACACGTGCTGCATCCGGGAGAACGCCGACAATCGGCTCTACGGGCAGCTCGGCCATCTGAAGTCCCTGAAGGACGCCCGTCCCGAGCTCCAGATCGCGGTCGGAGGATGCCTCGCCCAGAAGGATCGGGAATCCGTGCAGGCCCGTGCGCCGTACGTCGACGTCGTCTTCGGGACCCACAACCTGGT
>JBJSXF010000179.1:0-8074 GCA_046086225.1 Actinomycetota bacterium
CCGGGACGCGTCCGTACTCCTCGGCGCTGCCCACGACAAGCACCCGCCGGGCGCCGGCCGCCCGGGCGCCGTCGAGCACGTGCTGGGTGCCGATCGCGTTGACGAGCAGGGTGGCCCCGGGGTCGCGCCAGGAGGCGGCGACATCGGCCCGGGCCGCGAGGTGGTAGACGACCTCGGGTGCCGCCGCGCCGATGGCGGCGGCGACGGCGGCGGCATCGGTCACGTCGAAGCGCTCGTCGGCGGCCGTGACCTCGTCGCCGCACGCCGTGAGGTGGGCGCAGAGGTGCGGTCCGACGAAGCCGGTCGCGCCGGTGACGAAGACCCTCATGCGACCTCCATACCGGCGGCGACCGCCTGGTACGCGGCGAGATGCCCGGCGACCGAGCGGGTCCAGGTGAACGTCGCGGCGTGCTCCGGTCCGGCCTGCCGCAACCGGGACGCGACCGCGGGGTCGTCGAGGGCGCGGCGGATCGCGGCGGCGAGCGCGAGCTCGTCGTCGGGGTCGACGAGCAGCGCAGCGGCACCCGCGACCTCCTCGGTGGCCGAGCCGCGGCTCGTGACGAGCGGGGCCCCGCAGGCCAGCGCCTCGAGGATGTTGAGTCCGAACCCTTCCTCCCGGGAGGGGTAGGCGACGACGGCCGCCTGCCGGAACAGGGCGACGAGCGCATCGTCGGGGAGGTATCCGGGCCGGACGACGCGGGTGGCCACGCCGCGGTCGGCCACGGCCCGGCGCACCTCGGTCGCGCCCCACCCGTCGCCCCCGGCGAGTACGAGCCGCAGGTCGGGGCGGTCGGGTGCGAGCCGGGCGAAGGCCCCGACGAGCGCAGCGAGGTTCTTGCGGGGCTCGATCGTGCCCGCGAAGGCCACGAACGGCGGGGTGATGCCGTGGCGGGCGAGGAGCTCGAGGTCGGGACCGGGATCCTCGGTCGGCCGGAAGCGTCGGTGGTCGACGCCGTGCGGCACGACGTGGATCGGGCTCGTGGGCCCGAGGCGGGTGCGCAGGCGCTCGGCGGTGTGCTCGCTCACGCAGACGATCGCGTCGGCCCGCCGGACGGCGGCCCGGATCATCGGACGGAAGAACGCGACCTTCGTGCGCTCGTGCCACTCGGGATGGTCGAAGAACGTGAGGTCGTGAACGGTCACGACGGTGGGGACGGGGGCGCGCAAGGGCGCCGTGTAGTGCGGACCGTGCCAGCAGGTCGGCGCGATCCGGCGGGCGAGGCGCGCGGCACCGGTCTGCTCCCACGCGAGCCGGGCGGGCCGGGCGGTCGGCACCACGGCGTGCACGGACGTGGCGGGGGCGATCGCCGACCAGCGCTCGTCGCCCTGCCGGGTGATGAGGTGGAGGTCGAGGTCGGGTTCGGCGGCGAGGCCCCGGGCGAGGGCGACCGTGTACACCCCGGCGCCGACGGGCCGGTCGGGGACCGCCGAGACGTCGAGGGCGAGGCGCACGCGCGGATTCTACGAACGCGACTGCCCGGCGCCCGCGGCCCGGGCGTACACGGGCAGGTGGGCCTGCACCGAGCGCGCCCACGTGAGCGCACCCGCCCGGGTCCGGCCCGCCTCGCCGAGTCGGGCGCGCGCCGCGTCGTCGTCGACGAGCTCTTCGATGGCGGCGGTGCCGGCGTCGACGTCGCCCGGCGCGAAGGTCAGGCCGGCGCCGTCGACGAACTCCTCGGTGGCGGACCCGGTGGTCGCGACCGTCGGCGCGCCGCGGGCCATCGCCTCGAGTGCCGGGAGCCCGAACCCCTCGTAGCGCGACGCCGAGCAGAACACCGTGGCCCGTCGGTACAGCGCGTCGACCACGGGCCAGGGCTGGTCGCCGAGCACGCGCACGAACGACCGGTCGAGGCCGCGAACCTCACCCCAGCCCGGCGGCCCGACCACCACGAGGGTGAGGTCGGGCACCCGGCGCCGGGCCCGGTCGACGACGGCGACGATGGTCGGGATGTCCTTGCGGGGCTCGACCGTGCCGACGGTGAGGACGTACGGCGCGCGCACACCGACCGCGGCGACCGCCGCATCAACCTCGGGGTCGCTGCGCACGCCGGGCGGATCGACCCCGAGGGGAACGACCTCGATGCGCTCGGCCGGGAAGCCCTCGGCGACCAGCTCGCGCCGGGTGAAGGCCGACGGAGTGATGATCACGGCCGCCCGGCGGCGAGCCCGGTCGAGGCCGCGAGCGTGGAACGCGACCCCGCGTCGCGTCGTGGTCTCGGGCATCCGGAGGAACGCCACGTCGTGGACGGTCACGACGAGCGGCCGATCGGTCGAGGGGACGGCGAGGCTCGGCGCGTGCACGACATCGGCGGCGATTCCGACCCGGGGTCGCCCGAGGCGATGCCAGGCTTCGTACCGGAGGCTGCCGCGCGGCGAGCCCAGGTCGACCCAGGGGGTCCCGGCGGGGAGATCGGTGGGTCGCGGTCCGGCTGCGAAGGCGGTCACCGACGCGCCCGCCTCCGGGAGTCGATCGAGCAGCGCCCGGACGTACCGGCCGATGCCGCCCGGCACCGGCTGGAGCAGTTGACCGGCGTGCAGCGCGATCGAGGTCACGAGTCGGCGAGCTTCCGGTACCAGGCGGCGAGGCCCGCGGCCGTGGCCGACCAGGGGTACGCGGCGACGCGTGCGTGACCGCGGGTGACGAGACCGTCGCCGACGGACGGATCGTCGAGCACGGCGGCGAGCGCGGCGGCGAGGGCCGTCGTGTCGTCGGGGTCGACGAGGAGCGCGGCATCGCCGGCGAGTTCGGGAATCGAGCCCGCCCGCCCGGCGACCACAGGCACCCCGGCCGCCATCGCCTCGAGGACGGGGAAGCCGAAGCCCTCGTAGCGCGACGGGTACGCGACGACCGCCGCCCCGCGGAGCAGAGCGCCCCGCTCGCGGTCGTCGACCGGTCCGGTGAGGACGACCCGGGCCCGGGTCGTGGGTGCGAGCCGGTCGATCGCGGCATCGACCGCCGGTCGGCCGGGTCCGTCCCGTCCCGCGAGCACGAGGCGGACGTCGGGTCGGTCGGCGGCGACTGCACCGAAGGCGGTGACGAGCGCGGCCAGGTTCTTGCGCGTCTCGATGGCGCCGATCGCGAGCACGAAGGGTCCACCGGGACCGACCGCCGCCGGCCACGGGCCGGCCGCAGGGATGTTCGGCACGCCGAGAGGCACGACCGCGATCCGGTCCTGGGCCCGCAGGCCCGGGCCGAACACCTCCTCGGCCTCGTCCGCCGCGAACTCGGACGCGCAGTGCAGCACGGCACCCCGCGCCACGGCCCGGCGCACGACGGGGGCCAGCGCCCGGATCGCGGGCGCGCACGATGCCGGGTCCCGGACGAACGAGCAGTCCCAGACGCTCACGAGGACGGGGAGCCGGCTCGGGGGCGCGAGGTAGTTCGTGGCGTGCACGACCCGGGCCGGTCCGAGCCAGCGGTCGAGCCGCGGTCGGTCGAACCGGCCCCAGGTCCGCAGGAGCACGCCGGCGGGGATCGGCACCGCCCGCGAGCCGACCGGCGCTCCGGCCGGGTGGCGGCCGGCTCGCGCGCTCAGCGTGTAGGGGACGGTCGGAACGGCCGTCCCGGGCGCGCGGAGCGCGGTCACGATCGATGCCACGGCGACGCCGATCCCGCTCGGCGGGCCGATCACGGGCGTGACGTCGATCGCGACCGCCGGTACGGGGTCGCCGGTCACAGGGTCGTTCGTACCACACCCGGGGTGGACGCCGCCCCCACTGATGTGGTCGACTCGGTGAAGGAAGCGGACGGAGCTGCCGAAGATCACGGGTGATCCACCCGGGATCGGTGCTCCCCCATGCCTGCTTCCTCACCTCCCCGAACCCTCTCCCGCCGGGACGCCCTCCGTCTCGGCGCGGGCGCGGCGTTGGTGACGGCGGCCGTGGCGCCGATCGGTCCCCGGGGATCGTCCCGGGTGCTGCTCGACCACCTCGTGCCGGTGGCCGCCACCCGGCGCCCCGACTGGCCCGTGCCGAAGATCGTGACCCGGGCCGAGTGGGGGGCCAAGGAATCGCTGCGGACGGGCTCACCGATCTACGACGATGTGGTCGAGAAGATCGTCGTCCACCACACGGCGACGCCGAACTCGGTCACCGACTACGACGCGATCTGCCGTGGCATCCTCGCCTACGAGACGTCGCGGGGCTTCTTCGACATCGCGTACAACTGGCTCATCGATCCCGAGGGGCGGATCTACGAGGGGCGCTGGGCCGCGAACTACGCGGACGGGCGACCCCACACCGGCGAGAGCAGTGGTCGCAACGTGCGGGGTGCGCATGCGCTCGGATGCAACAGCCGCACGATCGGCGTCGCGCTCATCGGCAACTACGAGGAGGCGACGCCGACTCCGCAGATGGTCGATGCGCTGGTGCGACTCCTCGCGTGGAAGTGCGCTCGGTGGGGTCTCGATCCGCTCGGCCGCGGTCCCTACGTGTCGATGGGCGGCACCCGGGACATCCGCAACATCACGGGGCACCGCGACGTCGGCTCGACCCTGTGCCCGGGGGAGAACGTCGTGGCCGTGCTGCCGACCGTCCGACGCCGGGTCGCCGACGTGCTCGCGGGGGGCGGCTACTGGATGGCATCGGGCACCGGGCAGGTGCTCGGGTTCGGCACCGCGGCGCCGGTGGCGGGCACCGACCGCACGCTCGCATCGATCACCGCCGTCCCGACGGGCCGCGGCTACTGGCTCGCCGCGCCCGACGGCCGGGTGCAGGCGTTCGGCGCCGCGCCGGTGCTGACCGGAACGGCGCCCCGCTCGCCGGTGACGGGGATCGCCGCCGCACCCGACGGGGCCGGATTCTGGCTGACCACTGCCGCGGGCGGCGTGCAGCCCCGTGGGTCGGCCCGCTTCCTCGGGTCGGCCGCCGGCCTGCCGCTCGCGGCGCCCGTGGCCGGGATCGTGGCCACGCCGACGGGCCGCGGCTACTGGCTCTTCGCCCGCGATGGCGGAGTGTTCACCTTCGGCGACGCGACCTACCGCGGCTCGCTCGCCGGCTCGGGTCTCGCGGCCCCCGTGGTCGCCATGGCCGCTCGACCCCAGGGCGACGGCTACTGGCTCGGTGCGGCCGACGGCACCGTGCGGGCCTTCGGCAACGCGCCGGCGATCCCCCGGCCCGCCCGGCGCGCGACGCGGCTCGTCGACCTCGTCCCCTCGGTCACCGGTCGCGGCTTCCTCGGCTGCTGGGGCGACGGCGAGGTGACCGCCCACGGCGACGCCGTGAGCCTCGGTGGGGCCAAGGGCAAGCTCGCCTCCGCGGCCGTGGGCATCGCCGGTCGGGTCAGCGGGGCTTGACCGACGGGACGCCCCGGCGCACGCGGACGGCGTGGTCGGCGAGGGCGAGCATCGCGTCATCGCCCCGGCTGTCGCCGTAGGCCCACAGCTCCACCGGTCCGGACCCCAGGTGGGTGCGGAGTCGGTGCGCCTTCTCGGGACCCCGGCAGTTGCCGCCCTCGAGCCGACCGGTGCACTGCCCGGCCGCATCGACGGCGAGGCGCGTCGAGAGCACGGTGGCGATCCCGAGGGCCTCGGCTGCGGGCTCGAGGTAGCAGGCGAGCGACGCAGAGACGAGCACGACCTCGTGGCCCTCGGTCCGGTGCCAGGCGAGGCGGTGGCGCATCGGCTCGGTGATCCCGGTCGCGGCGAGGCGGTTCCCGTACTCGCGCCCGGCCGTCGCGACCTCCGTGAACGGTCGGTCGCGGAGCAGGCCGACGAGCAGCCGCTCCTTGGCGGCGTCCCGCCCCGGCGGCCCGAACGCGGCGCGGGCGAGCGCGGTGGCAACGCGCCGCCGCCCGACCAGCCCGGTGAGGAACGGCAGGAGCGAATCGCGGCGGGTGAGCGTGCCGTCGACGTCGAACGCGGCGACGATCCGGGCCGTCACTGGGGCAGGCGGCGGAAGATCGGCGTCGGGAGGTGACGCAGGGCCGACATCACGAGGCGCAGCACCGGAGGAGCCCAGACGATGTCGGACCCCCGGGCGAGGCCGCGCACGATGACCTCGGCGACCGCGTCGGCTGTCGTCGCGAACGGTGCGGCCGAGAGCCCGGCGGTCATCTTCGTGGGCACGAAGCCCGGCCTGACGATCATCACCCGCGCGCCCGAGTCCGCGAGTGCGGCACCGAGGCCTTGCGCGAAGCCGTCGACGCCGGCCTTCGACGCGCCGTAGACGAAGTTGGTGCGGCGGACCCGTTCGCCGGCGACCGAGGACAACACGCAGAGGGTGCCGTGACCCTGGGTCCGCAACCGCTCGCTGATCGGGATCGCGACCGACACGACCCCGGTGAAGTTCGTGTCGATGACGGAGCGGGCCAGCTCGGCGTCGTGCTCCGAGCGGGTCCGGTCGCCGAGTACGCCGAAGGCGACGAGCACGAGGTCGATGTCGCCGAGCCGGTCGAAGGTCTCGGCGACGAAGGCGGCGTGGCCGGCGTAATCGGTGGCGTCGAACGCGACCGCCTCGACCTCGTCGGCTCCCGCTTCGCGCAGCACGTCGACGACGGGAGCCGCGGCCCCGGGGTCGCGCACGCCGAGCACGATGCGACGGGTGCGTCCGGCCGCGAGCCGGCGGCAGGTCGCGACCGCGATGTCGGAGGTGCCGCCGAGCACGAGCACCGTCTGCACTTCGCCGAGCGCGTCTCTCACCCGGATCTCCTCCCCGTGAGGTCGAGTCTGCGGTCCAGATCGCTGCACATGATCCCGCCCGGGTCGAGTGCGTCGCGGATGGCCCGCCACTCCGCGAGCCGCGGGTACATGGCGGCGAGGAGCTCGGGGCGCAGGCGTGCGTCCTTCGTGAGGTACACCCGACCACCCGCGCCGACCACGAGCTCGTCGAGCCCGTCGAGTAGCCGGGCGAGGTCCTCGCCCGCGGCGGGCACGTCGAGCGCGAGGGTCCACCCCTCCATCGGGAAGCCCAGGAGTGACTGGCTGTCGTGCTCGAAGCGCTTCAGCACCGCGAGGAACGACGGAGCCCGGGCCGCGCTCAGGCGCTCCAGGGCCGTGCGCACCACCCGCTCCTCGCCGTACGGCACGACGAACTGGTACTGGAGGAGCCCGCGCGGGCCGTAGATCCGGTTCCAGCCCCGCACGCCGTCGAGGGGGAAGAAGAAGGTCGAGAGGTGCTCGACGTAGCGGCGGGGCGGCTCGGGGGCCCGCCGGAACCAGAGCTCGTTGAAGGCCCGGACGGTAGCGGCGTTGAGCAGCCCGTCGGGCAGGCGGGGCGGCGCGGTGAGGTGCAGGCGGGGGCCGCGTCCGATGGGCGCGTCGCGACGGCGGGGCGGGAGGTCGTCGATCGTCGCGTGATTGCCCCGGGTGAGGACCGAGCGGCCGAGGTTCGCGCCGGACGCCATGCAATCGATCCAGGCGACCGAGTAGCGGTAGTCGTCGTCGTGCTCGAGCATGCGGCGCATGCACTCGTCGACATCGGGGACCCGCTCGCTGTCGCTCACCATGTAGTCGGTCTCGACCGGCTGGCAGCGCAGCGTGGCGCCGGTGATGACGCCGGTGAGGCCCATGCCGCCCGCCGTCGCCCGGAACGCGTCGTCGTCGGGGCCGCACTCGATCGGTCCGGTCGCGGGCGCAACGAGGTCGATGCGGTCGACCGCATCGGAGAAGCACCCGTGGCGGAACTTGCCGTGGATGTCGGAGGCGATGGCCCCGCCGATCGACACGAGGCTCGTGCCGGGGACGACCATCGGGAACCAGCCGAGCGGGAGGAGTGCGCGCAGGAGGGCGTCGATGCTCACGCCCGCACCGACCCGGACGATGCCCGCACCCGGGTCGGTGACCTCGATGCGGTCGAGCCCGGCGGTGGCGAGGACGTCTCCTCCCGCGTTCTGGGCGGCGTCGCCGTAGGAGCGCCCGAGCCCCCGGGCGATGATGCCGCGCCGCTCCGGCGCGTCGATCCGTTCGACGACGGCGCCAACTCGGTCGGGTTCGTGGACGAGGGCCCGGCTCGGCGCAGTCCGCCCCCAGCCGGCGAGGAGCTGCTCGGTCGGCACTCAGCCGCCCCGGACCGAGAGGGCGAACACCGCGAGCCAGATCGCTCCGAGACCGAGGAGTATCCGGTCGGAGAACACGAG
>JBJSXF010000180.1:0-3731 GCA_046086225.1 Actinomycetota bacterium
CGACGAGCCGGTGACGATCACATCACCGGAGGCACCACCACCCCCGCCGGACGACGATCCGGAGCCACAGGCTCCGAGGGCGAGGACGGCGGCCGCCGTCACCAACGCGACCACCGACGGTCGGGAACGCTTCATCTTCACTGCCTCCGGTTCGGGTTCACCTGTTGGTCACCGTAGGGAGGTCGGTGTACCCGACGAGTCCGGCTGAGGTAAACAGCGGTCGTTTCAGGTGAACACGAGGTGAACGGAAGGCAACGGTTCGATCAGGGAACGACCGCGGCGCCGTTGCTCTCGTCCTCGTCGCCGGGGAGGATGCCGGTGACCATGAAGGTCACCCAGCGGCCGATCATCACCGCGTGGTCGGCGGTCCGCTCGTAGTCGCGACCGACGAAGGCGAGCTGCACCGCCATCTGGAGCTGGGCCTCGTCGACGGGCTCGCCCGCGAAGCCGGAGAAGATCGTCCGGAAGAGCTCTTTCTGGAGATCGTCCATGACGTCGTCCATGTCGGCGAGCGCCGCCGCCTTCCCCTCGTCGGCGTCGGCGAAGGCATCGATGGCGACCCGTATCTGGTCGGCGGCCTGCTGGCCCATCCGCTCGATGAGGCCCCGGATCCGTGGTGGGAGGGCCCGGGGGTAGAGCCGGCGGGTGGCCCGAGCGACGTTGCGCATCAGGCCGGCGGTCAGCTCGGTCTCGTGAACGATGCGGAGCACTGCGAGCAGCGCCCGCAGGTCAGAGGCCATCGGCTGCTGGAGCGCGAAGAGCTGGTAGACGCTCTGCTCGAGGTGGTGGCCCCGGGCCCCGATGCGATTCCTCGCCTCGTAGATCTCGTCGACGAGCGCGAGGTCGGCATCGAGGAGGGCTTGGGTGGCTGCGCCGATCTGCTCGCTCACGTCGACGGCGAGGGTCACGACTTCGGCCCGGATCTCGGCGATCTGGTCCTGGAAGGTGCGGCGGGTCTCGATCTCGGTCATTCGCTCTCGTTGCCCACGGGCAGCCCCCGGCCGGGCCTGCCGACGTCATCGGTCGTGCTACCTGCTGTCACCGCTCGAACGGGGATGCGCAGGGTCGTGTTCACGTTCAGTTCACCCTACGCTTACCCTCGGGCAAGGGACCGGCAAATCCCGGTTCGTACGATCATCAACATGCGCAGCTCCGTGTTGGACCGGATTCCCGGCTCCGGGTCCGTTCCGGCACGCGCGGCGCGTCGGAGGCCTTCCGTGTCGTCACCCGAGGCAGCAGCTCAGGTTCCGTCGGGCGCACCGACGGACCCGGTCGACGACGCCCGTGTCGTCTTCGACGTGCGCGATGTCGCCGTCTCTTACAGCGGTACGCCGGCGATCGCCGGGGTTGCTCTCGAGGTCCGATCCCGGGCCATTACCGCGCTCATCGGCCCGTCGGGTTGCGGGAAGAGCACGCTGCTGAGGTCGTTGAACCGCATGAACGACCTCATTCCCGGTGCGCGGGTCTCGGGGACGCTCCTCTACCAAGGGCAGGACCTGTACGCCGATGGCGTCGACGCCGTCGAGGTGCGCCGACGGATCGGCATGGTGTTCCAGAAGCCGAATCCATTCCCCAAGTCGATCTTCGACAACGTGGCTTACGGCGTGCGCATCCAGGGTCGCCGGAAGGGTCTCGATGAGATCGTCGAGCAGGCGCTCCGGCGGGCAGCCCTCTGGGACGAGGTGAAGGACAAGCTCGACCAGTCGGCCTTCGCGCTCTCCGGTGGCCAGCAGCAGCGGCTCTGCATCGCCCGATGTCTGGCGGTGGAGCCCGACGTGATCCTCATGGACGAACCTTGCTCGGCGCTCGACCCCATCGCGACGGCCCGCATCGAAGACCTCATGGCCGAGTTGAAGTCGGCCTACACGATCGTCATCGTCACCCACAACATGCAGCAGGCGGCCCGGGTTTCCGACATGACGGCGTTCCTCACCGCCGAGGTCGACGACGACGGGCAGCGCATCGGTCGGCTCGTGGAGTTCGATCACACCGAGAAGGTGTTCACCAACCCCTCCGATCTCCGTACGGAGGGGTACATCACCGGTCGCTTCGGCTGATCGGCCGCCATGCTCGCGGGCTTCCTCCTCGGTCTCCTCGTTGCCGTCGGTCTCGTCGGAATCGCGACGGCGGTGGTCCGCTTCCGGCGACCGGTCGCACCGGCTCCCGATTCGGAGAGCGGCGAGGGCGAGCCCGAGGTCGGGGCCGAAGAGCGGGCCGCGCACGCCGAGGCGGTCCAGGAGTGGCTGCTCAGCGCGCTCGACGAGCTCGACGATGCGGTGCTGGTCGTTGATCGACTCGGGCGCGAAGTCGCCCGGAACCGGGCGGCCCGGCGGCGGGCCGAGGCGCGCACCGGTGAGTTGCTCGCCGAGCCGGCGCTCACCGAGCTGCTCGGTGTGGCCTTGACCGGCACCGTGACCGAACGCGACCTCCGGGTGTACGGACCGCCGCGATCGGTGCTCCAGCTGCGGGCGCACCCGATCCGACACGGCGACGAGGTGGTCGGGGCCGTCGGCTTCGTGCGCGACGTCTCGGAGGCGCATCGGACCGACACGATGCGCCGTGACTTCGTGGCGAACGTGAGTCACGAGCTGAAGACGCCGATCGGCGCGCTCGGCCTCCTCGCCGAAACCATCGCCACTGCGGATGACGTCGAGGTCGCTCAGCGGCTCTCCGATCGGATCGTGCGGGAGACCGACCGGTTGTCCCATCTCGTCGACGATCTCCTCGACCTGAGCACCATCGAAGCCCAGGAGGCGCCGATCCGGGAACCGCTCCCGGTGCGGAGGCTCGTCGACGAGGCCGTCGACATCGTGCAGGCCGCCGCGGTCGCCGCCGTGGTGCCGGTCGTCGTCGCCGACGACATCCCCGATGTCGAGATTCTCTGCGACGAGCGCCAGATCCGGAGCGCGCTCACCAACCTGCTCGACAACGCGATCAAGTACTCGGAGCCCGGTGCGGCCGTCGAGGTCACCGCCGTCATGGCGGGCGACGATCGGGTCACGATCTCCGTGCGCGATCACGGCATCGGGATCCCGGCCCGCAGCCTGGAGCGCATCTTCGAGCGCTTCTACCGGGTCGACCGGGCCCGCAGCCGCGAGAGCGGGGGCACGGGTCTCGGGCTGGCCATCGTGCGTCACGCCGTGCAGGCCCACGGGGGCGAGGTCACGGTGACTTCGACCGAGGGCGAGGGCTCGGAGTTCACGCTCCGGCTGCCGGCCGGGCCCGGATACCCGGGCCGCCTCCCGGTGGCCTCGTGAGGAGTCGACGATGACCGACGCGCCGCTGATCCTCGTCGTCGACGACGAGCAGTCGTATCGCGACGCGCTCTCGGTGGCCCTCGCCCGCGAAGGCTTCCGGGTCGAGACCGCCGCCGACGGCGCCGAGGCGATCGCTCGGTTCGACGCCTGCACGCCGGCACTGGTGCTCCTCGACGTCATGCTCCCGAAGGTGTCGGGCATCGACGTCTGCCGGGAGCTCCGGACCCGCTCTCGGGTGCCGATCATCATGGTGACGGCCCGCAACGCCGAGATCGACGCGGTGGTCGGGCTCGAGGTCGGTGCCGACGATTACGTCACGAAGCCGTTCCGGCTGCGCGAACTCGTGGCGCGGGTCCGGGCCGCGCTGCGGCGGGTACCCACCGAGTCCGATGAGATCCGCCCCGATGTGCTCGAGGTCGGGGACGTGCGGGTCGACACCGGTCGCCACGAGGTGACCGTTCGGGGGGCGCTCGT
>JBJSXF010000181.1:0-8553 GCA_046086225.1 Actinomycetota bacterium
GTCGAGACCCCGATGCTGAACGGGTCGTGCATCCGACTCGACGCCGGCCAGCGTTTCGCCCCGAAGTAGGCGCCCGGTCGGGGCCGATGCCCGACCGGAGCGGCCCGGGCGGCAATGAGCCGGTCGGTCCCGTGCGTCGAGGCTCGGGTCGTGCCATCATCGTGCCCGGAATCCGCCACCCGTTCCGGGTGGCGCCTGTCGTCCCCGCCCGGAACGGGTGGGGCAGCCCCCACGGAGGACCCGTGACCAGGAAGCAGACGACCCGCATCGCGCTCGCGTTCGGTCTCGCCGCCGTGCTCGCAGTCGCCGAGATCGCTCCGGTGGCGAGCGGCGCCGGCGGCCCGATCAAGGGAGCGATGGTCAAGGCCGGCCGGAACCCCGGCGGGGACTACGCCGGTAACGCGAGCAACGGCGCCGGACACTCGTGCGCACCCACCTCGGGGGGCACCGTTCGCTGCTGGGGCGCCAACACTGCGGGGCAGCTCGGCAATAACAGCTCGGCCCCGTCGCTCACCCCGGTCACCGTCGCCAACCTCACTGCAGCACGATCCGTCGCGTCCGGGTCCTCCCACTCGTGCGCGGTGCTCACCACCGGATCGGTGCAGTGCTGGGGATCCAACACCTACGGCCAACTCGGCAACGGCACGACCGTGAACTCGCCGGTACCGGTCACCGTCTCGGGCATCACCTCGGCCGTGGCCGTTGCCGCCGGATCGAGCTCCTCGTGCGCCCTGCTCGCCTTCGGGAGCATCCGCTGCTGGGGTCGCAACGAATCGGGTCAGCTCGGCAACAACTCGGTCGCCTCGGCCTCTTCGCCGGTCACGGTTTCGGGCATCACCACCGCAGTCGCGGTCGCCGCCCGCAGCTCGCACACCTGCGCGCTCCTGAGCGGCGGCACGCTCCGGTGCTGGGGCGCCAACAGCAACGGCCAACTCGGCAACAACTCCACGACCAACTCGCTCATCCCCGTCGTCGTGAGCGGGATCAGCAACGCCACGGCGATCTCACCCGGCAACACCCACACGTGCGCACTCCTCGCCGACGGCACCCTGCGCTGCTGGGGGGGCAACGCCGACGGCCAGCTCGGTAACGGCACCACCACGAACTCGCTGACCCCGGTCACGGTGTCGGGCATCGCGAACGCCCTCACGATCAGCGCCACCTTCGGAACGACCTGCGCGCTGCTCGGCAACGGCACGGCCCGCTGCTGGGGAGCCAACTCCAGCGGGCAACTCGGCAACGGCACGACCACGAGCTCGTCGAGCCCGGTAACCGTGACCGGAGTCGCCAACGCCGTCACCGTCAACCTCGGAGTGGCCCACGGGTGCGCACGGCTGGCGGGCGGCGGGGCCAAGTGCTGGGGAAGCAACAACAACGGCCAGCTCGGCAACAACACCACGACGAACGCCAGCACCCCCGTCGTCGTCTCCGGGTACACCATGGGCGCCAAGGCGGTCGGCCTCGACGGTGGCGAGAGCCACAACTGTGCCGTGCTCGGCAACGGCACCGCCCGCTGCTGGGGCGACGACTATTACGGCCAGATCGGCGACGGCGGAAGCCTCCCCGGCATCGACGCCAAAGTCGCCACTGCCGTGACCGGCCTCTCGGGCGTCGTCGCCGTGAGCGCCGGCGACTACCACTCGTGCGCTCTGCTGGCCGACGGCACGGGCCGCTGCTGGGGGCTCAACAACAACGGGCAGCTCGGCAACGGCACGATCAACCAGTCGAGCAGTCCGGTCGTCGTGACCGGCCTCGCCAACGCGATAGCGATCTCCGTCGGGCACTACCACTCGTGCGCCCAGATCACCGACGGAACCGTGCGGTGCTGGGGCTCCAACTTCTCCGGCCAGGTCGGCAGCAACATCGGCACGTACGCGGTGACGCCGGTCACCGTGCCGGGGCTGACTGCCGCCGGTTCGGTCTCGGCCGGGGGCGCCACGACCTGCGCGGTCATGATCGCAGGCACGGTGAAGTGCTGGGGCAACAACAGCTCCGGCCAGTTCGGCAACGGCACGACGACGAGCGCAGCGACCTATACGCCCACCACGATGACCGGGATCGCCAATGCGGTGAGTGTCGACTCGGGGATCGGCTCGTACACCTGTGTCCGGCTCCTCAACGGCACCGTCAAGTGCACCGGCACGAACGGTGCCGGACAGCTCGGGAACAACTCGGTGGTCGACGCCAGCAGTCCGGTGAACGTGCAGGGCCTCACCGACGCCGTCGACGTCTCGACCGGCTCGGGCACGACCTGCGCTCTCCGCCTGAACGGCCTGGTGATGTGCTGGGGCTCCAACGGCTACGGCCAATACGCGAACGGCGTTACCACGTCGTCCCTCGTCGCCGCCACCACCGCCTACACGTCGGTCGCGTGGATGGCAGTCGGCGGTGTCCACACCTGCGGAATGGTGACGGGCGGCATGGTGAAGTGCGCCGGGTTCAACGGCCAGGGCGCTCTCGGCAACGGCACGACGACCGACTCGACGAGCCTCGTCACCGTCTCCGGGATCTGATCCCGCCTCCCCCGCGACCGGGCCCAGCCCCGACCGGTGCGGAGGCGGAATCACTCCCAGGCTTCGAACCGACCCTCGAACTCCAGGCGGCCGTCTCGCACACGGCCGTAGTGGAGCCAGTCGCCCCGGAACATGCCGTGCTCGTACGGCGCGCACGCGATGTGGGTGCGCGGACCCCCGGTTGCGGACGGCATGAACCGAATCGACTCCAGACCGACCTTCAGACCCGGACCGCTCAGGATCGGGGCCCGGAACAGGCCCTCGACGAGCACACGGGCCGTGTCGTAGGCGAGCACGGGAATCGCGTTCGGCCACATCGGCGGTTCGTGGCCGTAGCGGGCGACGTACGCGTCGCGGAACCGGTCGGCGAGCGGGTTCGTCGGGTCGAACTGATCGATCCCGACCCAACCCTCGAAGAGATCGAAGCCCATCAAGTACCACATGAACGCCGTGCTCATGATCCGCGGCGGATCCCAGGCGAGCCGGTCGAGCGCATCGCGCAGCAGGCCCTTGGCCGCGAGCATGCCGTAGCCCATGTAGACGAGCGCGTCGGCACTCGCCTGCCTGAGGTTGTCGAGGTTGGTCGCCAGGTCGGCCGGACTCTGACTCACCGTCTCCAGCGCCGCGATCGCCACACCGCGCCGCCGACACTCGGTGCGGAAGTACCGGAAGTACTCCTCACCGTTGGGTGAGTTCTCGCTGAGCACCGCCACCCGAGTGTGGCCGTTGCGCACCAGCCACGCGACGACGAGCGCAGCGTCGCCCCCGCAGTCGCCGTTGCCGAGCCGGAAGCAGTACTCGCCTCGCAGCCGCTCGGTGCCCGCCCACGAGAGGAGCGGCACCTGAAGTTCGTCGGCGAGCGGCGCAACGGTGATCGCGTTATCGGAGCTGTAGGCACCGGCGATTCCGATGCACCCCTCGTCGACGAGCGAGCGAAACCCATCGGTCGCGTTCTTCGCCGTCCCGTTCGGCAGCCCGTACTCGCCGTGAATCACGAACTCGTAGGGCCGGTCGAGTAGTCCGGACTCGACCGCCCGGTCGAAGGCGAGGCGGTGGATCTTGTCGTAGCCGCCCCCGGGACCGTCGAGACACGCGCCGAGCCAACCGATCCTGATCGGCTCCATCAACGCCCCTCCGCGCGATTGATCACCACTGTTGCCGGGCCTCCTCCGTGAAGCCCTGGATACCCGCGAAGTCGAGCCGGACGTCATCCTCGGTCACGAGGAACCCCGACCACGTTCCGAACACCTGGTGGGTCTGACGGGGATCATCCGGGTCCTGCGGGTCGCCGAGCACCGTGTGCTTGTCGTATCGGGGCATGAGCGTCATCGCGAGCCGACCGGCAGGATCGGTCACCCGCCAGGGTTCGAGCGGGTGGTCCCAGTCGTACTCCCACAGCAGCTCCGATCCGAGCTTCGTGAGCCGCCCGTCGACGATGACGCCGTTCTCGGTGAA
Organism: Actinomycetota bacterium; assembly: GCA_046086225.1. Classification (GTDB taxonomy): domain Bacteria; phylum Actinomycetota; class Acidimicrobiia; order IMCC26256; family PALSA-610; genus JBJSXF01. The sequence continues at coordinate 3,969 of JBJSXF010000181.1, forward strand.
GCCGGTGCCGGCCGTCCACTTCCCGCCGATCTGGAGGCCGATGACATGACCGTCGCACCGTCCGGCCCCACCGCCCCAGTTCCACCGGATCTCGGCGGGCCACCGGCCCCGGCCGACATCGAGTACACCCCACGCGTCCCCGGCCGCACCGCCGATCTCCCACTTCTGCGCTCCGACCCGGAGCTCGCCGGTCGCCGGGCGAGCCTGATGCTTCGAGGTGAAGTTGAACTCCTCGGCGCTCCACGGAATCACGACGTTCACCGACTCGTGGTCCGGTGGCTGCGCCACGTCGATGACGAACGAGGCCTCGACCCCGGTGCGGTCGAGCCAGCGCGCCTCGAGCCGGGTTCCTGACCCCGCATCGACCAACGCCAACGAGCAGCGGTTTTCGTCGACCCGCAGCTCCGCACCGCCGACCCGCTCCGGGAATCGGTAGTCGGCCGGATCGCCGACCGTTGTACCACCGCCCGATGCGCCGGTCGTGAGATCGGCCCACCACACGTCGGCGAACGCCAGGTAGTCGATGTTGGCGAATACTGCCGAGACGACCACGTCGCCGGCCAGGACCGCCCAGTAATCCCACTGCTTGTTGCGGCCGGGATGCCCGGCCAGGTTGGTGCGATGGAGGGGGAACCGCGACCAGCCCCGCGCCGCCGGGTTCAGGGCCCGACCGTCGGGCGTGCACAGGTCGACCGGTGCGGTCAGCTCGGCTTCGTGGGTCGACGGCGGGAGGTCCGGCACGAGTCGGGAGGCTACGCGCCATCGGTGGCCCGGCCCCGGACGCCGATCGCCGCGGGGCAGTACGCTCCCGCCCGGCAATCCCACGATCTCCCGGAGGCCCGATGCGCACCCGCACCCTCATCCCCAGCCTGCTCACGCTGCTGCTCGTCCTCGGCCTCACCGCCTGCTCGAGCAGCTCGGGGGGCGAGGCCTCGTCGACCACCACGGCCGCGCCGAAGGAGTGCACGGGCCCGGCTGACGCCTACAGCAAGACGGTCGGCACGGCCGACGACTTCGTGCCGGTCACCGAAGACACGCTCACCGTGGTGACGAGCCTCCCCGGCCCGGGCTTCTTCGAGGGCTCCGACGACGACCCCACCGACATCACCTCGGGCTACGAGTACGACATCGCCAAGAAGATGCAGGAGGCATTCGGCCTCGAGAAGCTCGTGATCCGCAACGAGTCGTTCGACGCGATCGTGGCCGGCCAGGTCTCCGACTACGACGTCGCCCTCTCCCAGATCTCCATCACCTGCGAGCGGGCCGAGGTCGTCGACTTCTCGGTGCCCTACTTCGAGTCGGACCAGGGCATCCTCGTTCGCAAGGACGCCCCGATCACCACCCTCGACCAGGTGAAGGCCGCCCAGATCGGCGTGCAGACCGGCACCACGGCCCTCGACCTCCTCGACGGTATCGACCTCGAGAAGCAGCCCCGCGTCTACCAGCAGCTCCCCGACGGCTTCACCGCCCTCGAGGCCGGCCAAGTCGACGCCTTCGTGGTCGATACCGCCATCGTGCTCGGTCAGGCCGCCCGTTCCGACGGCCGACTCGCGGTCAGCGCCCAGTTCGCGCAGCCCGGCGGTCCCGACCAGTACGGGGCCATCATCCCGAAGGGCTCGGCGAACGTCGGCGCGATCAACGCGGCGATCAGCGAGCTGAAGGACAGCGGCGAGCTCGCCACCCTCGCTCGCGAGGACCTCACCGGTGACCCGGCGGCGATCCCGACCATCGCCGTGAAGTGACCACGCCCGCGGCGGGCGGCGGCGATCTCCTCGCCGTCGCCCGCAGCAGCGTTCCCCGACCGGAGCCGCGCTTCCGGTCACGCCTCGGACTCGCCTCGGCCGGCCTCGTCGCATCACTCCTCACCCTCGTTCTGACCTGGGCGGCGCTCGCCGCCTACGACGCGAGCCTCGTGCTCGCCCCCGGGCAGCGGGTCGGTGCTCACATCGTCGAGTGGGTGCTCGGCGCCGCCGCACTCGCCGTGCCGATCGCCGGCATCCTCGGCTTCGTCCGGGCCTGGTCGGCCCGGCGGCTCGCCCGGGCCGGAGACCTACCGAACGCCCGGGTCCGGGCCGAGGACGCCCGCGACGCGCTCTGGTACGTGCTCGGCCTCGGCCTCGCCACCCTCGTGGTGGCCTTCGGTGCGTATCTCCTCTCGGCCAACGACGGGGCCCTGCGCCGGGTGATGTTCGACTGGTCGTTCATCTGGCGGGGTCGCGAAGCGCTGCTCCGGGGCTTCTGGCTGAACGTGAAGATCTTCGCCGTCACCCAGGTGCTGGTGCTCGTGTGGGCACTGATCGTCGCAGTCGTGCGGATGCTGCCCGGCCGGGCCTGCGCACCGGTGCGTTGGCTCGCGATCGTCTACACCGATGTCTTCCGCGGCATCCCGGCGATCATCGTCATCTACCTCATCGTGCTCGGCTTCGGTCTCGCCGAAGTGCCCGGGTTCGCGTCGCTCGGCAAGGACGACCAGATCTTCTGGCTCGCCGTGCTCGCGCTCACGCTCGTCTACGGGGCCTACGTCGCCGAGGTGTACCGAGCCGGCCTCGACGCGATCCACTGGTCGCAGACGGCCGCCGCTCGCTCGCTCGGGCTCTCGCAGTGGCAGACGCTCCGGCACGTCGTGATCCCCCAGGCCGTGCGCCGGGTCCTCCCGCCTCTGTTGAACGATGCCGTCGCGTTGCAGAAGGACACCGCGCTGGTCTCGATCGTGGGGTTCGTGGAAGTCCTCGGCGCCGCCCAGCTCCTGAAGAACCGTTTCTTCAACCTGTCGCCCGTCTTCGGCTCGGCGATCCTGTTTCTCGCCATCACGATCCCGTTCACGCGGCTCGTCGACGTGCTCATCAGCCGCGACCGTCGGCGCACCCAGGGGGGCCAGTCGTGAGCCTCGTGGAGATCATCGACGTGCACAAGCGCTTCGGCGAGCACGAGGTGCTGCGGGGCATCACCCTCGACGTCGCCGAGCACGAGGTGGTGTGCCTCATCGGGCCGTCGGGCTGCGGGAAGAGCACGCTGCTGCGCTGCATCAATGCGCTCGAGCCCATCCAGCAGGGCGAGATCCGGATCGCGGGTGAGCGCATCACCGGGCGCGGCGTCGACGGCGACCGGCTCCGCCGCGACGTCGGCAAGGTGTTCCAGTCCTACAACCTCTTCCCGCACATGACGGTGCTCGACAACATCACGCTCGCACCCCGCAAGGTGCTCCGGGAACGCCGAGCCTCGGCCGAGACTCGGGCCCTCGCGCTCCTCGAGCGGATCGGGCTCGCAGCCAAGGCTCACGACTACCCCGACCGGCTCTCGGGCGGCCAGCAGCAGCGGGTCGCCATCGTGCGCGCCCTCGCCATGCAGCCCCGGGTGCTGCTCCTCGACGAGATCACCAGCGCGCTCGACCCCGAGCTCGTCGGCGAGGTCCTCGCCATCGTCCGGGAGCTCGCCCGTGAAGGGATGACGATGATCCTCGCCACCCACGAGATGTCGTTCGCCGCCGAGGTGGCCAACCAGGTGTGCTTCCTCGAGGGCGGACGGATCGTGGAGATGGGTCCACCCGCCGAGATCTTCCGTTCGCCCCGCGAGGCCCGCACGCGCGAGTTCCTCGATCGCGTGCTCGATCCGACGCGCTGAGCGCCGGGAGGTCAGCTCAGGCGACGCGGGGCGCCGACGCCGACGACGGCAAACCGAGGCCGCGTGCGTTGCGGGCCCGAGCCCGGCACACGTAGGTCCGGCCCGGCGAGAGTCCGGCGACCGTGGCTTCCCAGAGGAGCGGGTTGCTCACGATCGCAACCCGGGGTGTGCCGCCATCGGCCGAAGCGCACCCGACCGTGTAGCCGGTGAAGCGGCTCCCGTTGTTCGCGTTCGGTGTGTAGATGACGCGCAGACGGCCGACCGCGGGCCGGGAAACCCGTTCGAGCGTCGGCGGGGCGGGTGCGCCCACGATCACCGGCCCCGATGCCACCGACAAGGCGCCGAAGCCGACCGCGTTCCGGGCCCGGACCGCACATCGATAGGTCCGACCGGTGGTGAGCCCGCCCAGGGTGAAGGGACTCCCGGCGGTCGCCCCCAGGACCCGGACCCCGCCGTCGGTGGAGGTGCACACCGCGCGGTAATCGAGCACAACGCTCCCGCCGTTCGTGATCGGCGGCGAGAACGCGATCCGCAACGGACCGGTGATGCTCATGGTCTTGCCGGGCTGCGCGGTGACCGACCGGGGCAGCCCGGGCACGATCGGCGCGGCGGCCGAGACCGGCCCGGGCGCGGCGATCACCAGGAGCCCGGCGACGAGCAGCACGGCCGCGAGCAGCCCCGTCGGACCCGGGCTCCCCGTCCTCCGCGCACTCTGCGTTCGCATGCTCTGTCGCTCCGATTTCGGCCCGGCGCGTTCCAACGGCCGGACGTGGGGGAAACGCTACCGACGGCTCGGAGAACCCGAGCCGCGCCCATCCTCTCGCGTACGGTGCCGCCCGTGAGCTGTCGAGCGAGCACCCGTTGAGCGCCGGACGAACCCGACCCCGGGTCGTCGTGGCCGGACTGGGCGACACCGGGGTGCTCGTCGCGACCCGCCTCGCCCGCACGTGCGCCGTCACCGCCG
>JBJSXF010000182.1:0-5880 GCA_046086225.1 Actinomycetota bacterium
CATGAACGGAGGCGGTCGGTACCGGCGTGTGCCCGGAGTATCTGCACCCAGAATCCTCAGAGACCATATGCCGAACACGCCCGGTCGAAGACCGGCGTGAAGATATGGTCCGACCTGCATGGCGACATGCAGAGCCAGGCAGAAATGACCTGGCCCCCGACGTGTACGACACGCCGGCGGTAACAATCGTGTCGGTCCCTATCCTCCGTGGGCGTAGGAGATTTGAGAAGGGCTATCCCTAGTACGAGAGGACCGGGATGGACGCAGCTCTCGTGTGCCAGTTGTTCCGCCAGGAGCACGGCTGGTTTGCGACCTGCGGAAGAGATAAGCGCTGAAAGCATCTAAGCGCGAAACTCACTCCGAGATGAGGTCTCCCACCGCGTCAAGCGGGTAAGGCCCCTGGTAGACGACCAGGTTGATAGGCCGGAGGTGTAAGCACGGTGACGTGTTCAGCCGACCGGTACTAATCGGCCGAGGGCTTGATCGCACGCACACTGTCTAGATGTCTCGTGCTCGCTATGGAGTTCTCACGGTCCGCCGTGACGGACTGAAAGATCACCCGGTGGCCATGGCGGCGGGGACACACCCGTTCCCATTCCGAACACGGCAGTTAAGCCCGCCCGCGCCGATGGTACTTGGAGGTAGACCTCCTGGGAGAGTAGGTCGCCGCCGGGTTTCTTCGCAGAACGACGCCCGCCCTTCGGGGCGGGCGTCGTCGCGTACGCTCGCCGGTTCCCGAACCTCGAACGAAACGGAATCCCAGTGGACCGACGCAGCTCCCGCCCGGACGACGACCGCGATCGTCCGGACCGCCCCGAGCGGCGCGGTGGCGCGCCCGGGGCCCGACGGGCCGGTCCGGTAGGCGGCCGCGGCGCCGGCCGGGGATCAGGCGCGGCCCGGAGCGGTGGTGGCGGTCGGGCCGGCGGAGGAACTCGAGCCGGGGGCACCGGGGGAGCGGCGCGGAGCAGTAGCGGTCGAGGAGCGACCGGCGGCGGGGCCCGGTCCGGTTCGGCCCGGTCAGGCGGGCCGGCGCGTACGGGGGCCGGTTCGTCGCGTTCCGGTGGGAGCGGCCGCAGCGGCGTTGCGCGCGATGCCGGGCGGCGGGAAGGCCCCGGTGCGCGAACGGGCGGATCGAGCCGGGGCGGAGCAGATCGGGGCGGCGAACGCTCACGGTCCGGAGACCGACGCCCCGGTGGTTCTCGTGCCGCATCGGGTGGAGACGAGCGGTACGGGCGGAGCGGCGATCGGGAACGCACCGACCGTCCCCGATCCGATCGCCCGCGACCCGACCGGGGGCGCCCCCCGGCTGATCGGGGCGGAAGTGCCGACCGCAAGCCGGGAGGCCGCGCGCCGTCCCGGAGCGGCACCTCGGGGCGCAGGAGCGGACCCCCGGGCGGCGGGAAGCGCACCTCGAAGAACACCGACGATCGGAATCCGACCCGGAGCGGCGTCGTCTACCCGAAGCCGAAGTTCCGGCGGACCGACGCCGAGACCCCGGTTGCGGCCCGCTCCGATCTCCGGAAGGTTCGCCGACCGATGGCCGAGCCCGAGCCGGTCCGGACCCGGGCCGGAGGTGCGGCACGCCCCGCTCCGACCCGGAGGCGGAAGCGCGTCAACGAGGGTGCGCTCGAGCTCGCTCGCCTTGCCGGCCGGAATGCGGCTCGGGCCGAGGATCAGCTCGCCCGGGCGGCCGAGGCGTACACGTCCGGTCGGGAGCGCGACGCCATGAAGCTCCTCCGGCCCTTACGCGACGCGTACCCCGAGGCGGCGGCGGTCCGCGAGCTGCTCGGTCTCTGTCACTACCGGATCGCCCAGTACCCGGCGGCGGCCCGGGAGCTCGACGCCTTCGTCGAGCTCACCGGCTCGGTCGAGGATCATCCGGTCCTCATGGACTGCATGCGGGCGCTCGGGCGTTACCGCCGGATCGACGAGCTCTGGGAGGAGCTCGCCACCGCATCACCGTCGGCCGCACTCGTCACCGAGGGCCGGATCGTGTTGGCCGGGAGCCGGGCCGATCGGGGTCGGGTTCGCGACGCGATCGAGCTCCTCGAACGACGGTCCGGCGACGTGAGCCGCGTCCGGGAGCATCACCTCCGCCTCTGGTACGCCCTGGCCGACCTCTACGAGCGTGCCGGGGAGGCAGCCCGGGCCCGGGACCTGTTCACCCGGGTTCGTCGGCACGATGCTGCGTTCGCCGATGTGGCCGAGCGACTCGCCGCGTTGACGTGATCGTCACACCCGTCTCGTAGCGTCCCGATCGCTTCCCCAGCCGATCCCGTCACCCGCCTGCGGGTGGCCGCGAAGCCGAGGAGGCCCCGGTGCGTGACCGTTCCGATCTGCGGGAGGAATCCTCCCGTCCCGACTGCAATCTCGTTCTCCTGATCGGTGCCTGCTCACGCCCGGTCGTGGTTCGGGAGCTGCCCTCGGGTTCCGAGGTGGCCGAGCTCCAGGTGACGACCCGGGTCGACGGTCTCGCCCGCTCGGTGCCGGTGAGCGTCGATGATCCCGCCGCTGCGATCCGTGTCCTCGACGCGGGTGACGAGGTGGCGGTGCTCGGCATCGTCCGTCGGCGCTTCTTCCGGTCGGGCGGGGTGACGGCCTCACGGGTCGAGGTCGAGGCCCGGGTGGTCGTCGCCCGGAGCGATCGGCGACGCCTCTCCGCGTTGGTTCGGCGAGCGATCGCCGACATCGGGGATCTCGGCGGGTCTCCGAAGCCGGGATCGGGCGCGACCCGGCGGTACAGTGACCGAGCCCCGTCCCGACGGCGTGACGGGGTCACGCGAGACGCAAAGGCTGGTGGTCAACGGTGACCGTAGAGGCAGACCCGTCCTCCGACGCGGAGACGCTCGACCGGGTCGTCATCCGGTTCGCGGGCGACTCCGGCGACGGCATGCAGCTCGTCGGTGACCGGTTCACCGAGCTCTCGGCTGCGTTCGGAAACGACCTTGCGACCCTCCCGAACTTCCCGGCCGAGATCCGGGCCCCGGCCGGGACGATCGCCGGGGTCTCGTCCTTCCAGGTGCACATCTCGAGCACCGACATCGTCACTCCGGGCGACGCGCCGAACGTGCTCGTCGCGATGAACCCGGCCGCGCTGCGGGCCAACATGGGCGACCTGCTCCCGGGCACGACGCTCCTCGTCAACGTCGACACGTTCGAGCAGCGCAACCTCGACAAGGCGGGCTACGCCGGGAACCCTCTCGACGACGACTCCCTCGCCCAGTACCGGGTCTTCGAGGTCCCGATGACCTCCCTCACGATCGAGGCGACGAAGCCCCTCGGGGTCAAGCCCCGCGACGCCGAGCGCTCGAAGAACTTCTTCGCCCTCGGTCTCCTGTGCTGGATGTACTCCCGGCCGATCGAGCCCCTGCTCGACTGGATCAACCAGCGGTTCGGGCGACGCCCCGAGGTGCTCGAGGCCAACCTCGCGGCCTTCCGGGCCGGATTCAACTTCGGCGAGACGACCGAGCTGTTCGACCACCCCTTCCAGGTGAACCCGGCCCGCCTCCCGGCAGGGGAGTACCGCCAGATCACGGGGAATGTCGCCGCCGCGTACGGGCTCGTCGCCGCGGCGCAGAAGGCGAAGCTTCCGCTGCTCTACGCGTCGTATCCGATCACTCCGGCCTCCGACGTGCTGCACGAGCTCTCGAAGCTCAAGTCGTTCGGCGTGAAGACCCTGCAGTGCGAAGACGAGATCTCGGCGGCCGGAGTCGCGGTCGGCGCCGCGTTCGCGGGCAACCTGGCGGTCACCGGCACGAGCGGCCCCGGTGTCGACCTCAAGTCGGAGACCATGAGCCTGGCGGTCAGCCTCGAGCTACCGCTCATCCTCCTCGACGTGCAGCGGGGTGGACCCTCGACCGGTCTGCCCACGAAGACCGAGCAGGCCGACCTGCTGCTCGCCATGTACGGCCGGCACGGCGAGTCGCCCCTGCCGATCGTGGCGGCCCAGTCTCCGGCCGACTGCTTCCACGCCACGTTCGAGGGCGCCCGCATCGCCCTGAAGTACCGCACGCCGGTGATCGTTCTCACCGACGGCTACCTCGCCAACGGGGCCGAGCCGTGGCTGCTTCCCGACGTCGATGCTCTCCCCGATATCTCGGTGCCGTTCGCGACCGAGCCGAACCACGGTGACGATTTCTGGCCGTACCTCCGCGACCCCGAGACGCTCGCCCGTCCGTGGGCGATCCCCGGCACGCCCGGTCTCATGCACCGCGTCGGCGGCATCGAGAAGGAAGACGGAACGGGCAACATCAGCTACGACCCGGCCAACCACGACAAGATGAGCCGCCTGCGGGCCGCGAAGATCGCCGGCATCGCCGACGACATCGCCCCTGTCGTCGTCGAGGGCTCGCCCGACGCCGATCTGCTCGTCTGCTCGTGGGGTGGCACCTGGGGTGCGACCACCGCCGCCGTTCGCAGGGTGCAGAACCGGGGTCGGTCGGTGGCCCACGTCCACTTGCGGCACCTCAACCCGTTCCCGGCCAACCTGGGCGAGGTGCTCGCCCGCTATCGCCGGGTGCTCGTCCCCGAGTTGAACCTCGGCCAGCTGTCCCGCTTGCTGCGGGCGGAGTATCTGGTCGACGCGGTCAGCTACACCAAGATCGCGGGTGTGCCCTTCCGGGCCGCCGAGCTCGAAGCGGAGATCATGAAGATGCTGGACACCGAGACGATGGGGTCGAACTCGTGAGCGACGGCAACGGCGAAGGCGTAGCGGTGAAGCTCGCGCGCAAGGACTTCCAGTCGGACCAGGAGGTGCGCTGGTGTCCCGGGTGCGGTGACTACAGCATCCTCACCGCAGTCCAGATGCTCCTGCCCGAGCTCGACGTGAAGCCCGAAGAGCTCGTGTTCGTGTCGGGAATCGGGTGTGCCGCCCGGCTGCCGTACTACATGAACACCTACGGGGTGCACGGCATCCACGGTCGGGCACCGGCGATCGCCACCGGGGTGGCGTTGGCCCGCCCCGACCTCGGGGTGTGGGTGATCGGTGGCGACGGCGACATGCTGTCGATCGGTGGGAACCACCTGATCCACGCGTTGCGGCGCAACGTCAACCTGACGATCCTGATGTTCAACAACCAGATCTACGGTCTGACCAAGGGGCAGTACTCGCCGACCAGCGAGGTGGGCAAGGTCACGAAGTCGACGCCGTACGGGTCGCTCGACCAGCCCTTCAATCCGATCTCGGTCGCGTTGGGGGCCGAAGCCGGTTTCGTGGCCCGCACCCACGACATGGATCGCAAGCACATGATGGAGACGTTCCGGCGCGCCTACGAGTACCAGGGCGCGTCGTTCGTCGAGGTGTACCAGAACTGCAACGTCTTCAACGACGGTGCCTTCGACGGCATCCTCACCAAGGACGCCCGGCCCGACATGCTCATCGATCTCGAGCACGGTCAACCGGTGCGGTTCGGCTCCGAGCAGCAGTTCGGCGTCGTGTTGAACGAGTACGGCGAAGCATCCGTCGCTCGGATCGACGAGGTCGGCATCGAGTGAGTCGTCGTGCACGACGAGTCGCGCCCCGACCCCTCGCTCGCGTTCGCGCTGTCCCGTCTGTCCGACCGCCCGGCGATGCCGACCCCGGTGGGCGTCTTCCGCAGCGTCGAGCGGGAGAGTTACGAGGATGCGGCCCAGCGGCAGATCTACGAGGCGACCGAGAAGGCCGGCCCCGGCGATCTCGCCGCGTTGCTGCGTTCGGCACCCACGTGGACGGTCGACTGAAGCGACCGGAGGCGATCCGGCCCTCGGGTCGGATCAGGCCGGGTCGAGCGGACGGAGCACGAGGCCGGTGCGGGGCTTCGGTGCGAAGAAGGTCGTCTTCTGCGGCATGCGCTCGCCGGCGAGCGCAACGGCCCTAGTTCGCTCTCCCCAAACGGGCGAGCA
>JBJSXF010000183.1:0-31004 GCA_046086225.1 Actinomycetota bacterium
GAGACGCTTCAGCATGAGGTCGACCATCTGCATCACCTCGCTCTTGGCGAGCTCGTGGAACACGATCACTTCGTCGATGCGGTTCAGGAACTCGGGGCGGAAGTGATTCTTCAGCGAGTCCATCACCTTGTCGCGCATGCGGGCGTAGCTCATGGCTTCGTCGGCCTTGGTGAAACCGACGTTGGCCTTGCGCAGGTCTTGAGTGCCGAGGTTCGACGTCATGATGATGATGGTGTTGCGGAAGTCGACCGAACGACCCTGGCTGTCGGTGAGGCGACCCTCTTCGAGGATCTGCAACAGCGTGTTGAACACGTCGGGGTGCGCCTTCTCGATCTCGTCGAAGAGAACCACACTGAAGGGCTTGCGGCGCACGGCCTCGGTGAGCTGGCCGCCCTCGTCGTAACCGACGTAGCCGGGAGGCGAGCCCACGAGCCGCGACACCGTGTGCTTCTCCATGTACTCCGACATGTCGAGTTGGATCATCGCCGACTCGTCGCCGAACAAGAACTCGGCGAGGGTCTTCGCCGTCTCGGTCTTGCCCACGCCCGACGGGCCCAGGAAGATGAACGAGCCGCTCGGCCGCTTCGGGTCCTTCAGGCCGGCCCGGGTGCGCCGGATCGCCTGCGAAACGGCCTTGATCGCGTCGTCCTGACCGACGATGCGCTTGTGGAGCTCCTCCTCCATGCGCAGGAGCTTGGCCGTCTCCTCCTCGGTGAGCTTGTAGACCGGGATGCCGGTCCAGAGGGCGAGCACCTCGGCGATCGACTCCTCGTTGACCTCGTTGAAGAGGTCGACACCCTCGGCGCGCGACTCGCGCTCCTTCTCGGCCCGCTGCTCGAGCAGCTGCTTCTCGCGGTCGCGCAGCTGAGCGGCCCGCTCGAACTGCTGGGCCTCGATCGCCGCTTCCTTCTCCTTGCGGGCCTTCGAGATCTCGTCCTCGAGCTCGCGGTAGTCGGGCGGGGCCTGCATGCGCCGGATCCGCAGGCGCGAGCCCGCCTCGTCGATGAGGTCGATCGCCTTGTCGGGGAGGTGCCGATCCGAGATGTAACGGTCGGCGAGGTTGGCCGCCGCGACGATCGCCTGGTCGGTGATCGTCACCCGGTGGTGGGCCTCGTAACGCTCGCGCAGCCCCTTCAGGATCTCGATGGTGTGGGCGACCGACGGCTCGTCGACCTTGATCGGCTGGAACCGCCGCTCGAGCGCCGCGTCCTTCTCCAAGTGCTTGCGGTACTCGTCGAGCGTCGTGGCGCCGATGGTCTGCAGCTCGCCCCGGGCGAGCATCGGCTTCAGGATCGAGGCGGCATCGATCGCTCCCTCGGCCGCACCGGCCCCGACGAGCGTGTGGAGCTCGTCGATGAAGAGGATGATGTCGCCGCGCGTGCGGATCTCCTTCAGCACCTTCTTCAGGCGCTCCTCGAAATCGCCGCGGTAGCGGGAGCCGGCGACCAGGGCACCGAGGTCGAGCGTGTAGAGCTGCTTGTTGTCGAGCGTCTCGGGCACCGCGCCGTCGACGATCGCCTGGGCCAGTCCCTCGACGACGGCGGTCTTGCCGACGCCGGGCTCGCCGATGAGCACCGGGTTGTTCTTGGTGCGGCGCGACAGCACCTGCATGACCCGCTCGATCTCGCGTTCGCGACCGATGACCGGGTCGAGCTTCTTCGTGCGGGCGAGTTGGGTGAGGTTGCGGCCGAACTGGTCGAGCACGAGCGAGCCGCCCTGCTGACCCTCGGCCTGACCGCCGCCCGCGGCCGCGCCGGCGGGCGCGCCCGACTCCTTGCCCCCCGAGTAGCCCGAGAGGAGCTGGATGACCTGCTGGCGCACCCGCGAGAGGTCGGCGCCGAGCTTCACGAGCACCTGGGCGGCCACGCCCTCACCCTCGCGGATGAGGCCGAGGAGGATGTGCTCGGTACCGATGTAGTTGTGGCCGAGCTGCAGCGCCTCGCGCAGCGAGAGCTCCAGCACCTTCTTGGCCCGCGGGGTGAACGGGATGTGGCCGGCCGGGGCCTGCCCGCCGTGGCCGATGATCTCCTCGACCTGGGCCCGCACGGCCTCGAGCGAGATGCCGAGCGACTCGAGCGCCTTGGCCGCCACGCCCTCGCCCTCGTGGATCAGGCCGAGGAGGATGTGCTCGGTGCCGATGTAGTTGTGGTTCAGCAGCCGCGCCTCCTCCTGGGCGAGGACCACGACTCTGCGGGCTCGGTCGGTGAAGCGCTCGAACACGTGTGAACCGCCTCTCGGTGGCAGCGGGACATCCGTCGCCGGATGCCCGATCTTATCGGTCGGGTCGCCCGAATCTCCTCGGGGATCCCTCTGTGCAACCGGATCGTCACGGAGGTGTGACACCACCGCCACGGTCCGACAGAGGTGAGACAACCCGGGCGCCCCGATCATTCCCGGAACCGCCGCATCGCAGCCCGATCGGACCCGCCGGTGATCCGATCAGCCCACGGACGGACCCGCTGCCGATCCCCCGCCGCCGGGTCGGAGCGGTCCGGGACGGGTGCCGTACGCTCCCGGCGTGTCGCTCATCGACGACGTCGCGATCGCGCCCCTCGTCCCCGACCTGGCCCGGGTCGAGGCCCGGCTCGCCGGTGCCGTCGAGGCCGCCGATCCGCTGCTCGACGAGGTCGCCGGCCATCTCCTGAAAGCCGGGGGCAAGCGCCTCCGGCCGGCTCTCGCCCTCGGCGCGGCCTACGCCGCCCGGGGTGCCGCAGCCGCCTCCGAGGACGCCGTCACCGGGGCCGCCGCCGTCGAGCTCGTGCACCTCGGCTCGCTCTACCACGACGACGTCATCGACGAGGCGGAGACCCGCCGGGGCGTGCCGTCGGTGAACGCCCGGTGGTCGAACATCGTCGCGATCCTCGCCGGCGACTTCCTGCTCGCCCGAGCCTCGGCCCTCGCCGCCTCGCTCGGCGCCGAGGTCGCCGCGCTGCTGGCCGACACGATCGGCGAGCTGTGCCGCGGCCAGGTGCTCGAGCTCGCCCACATCTTCGACGTCACCCGCACCGAGGAGTCCTACCTGTCGTCGGTCGAGGGGAAGACCGCGTCGCTCATGGCCACCTCGTGCCGCGTCGGCGGGATGGTGAGTGGCGTGCCCGACGAGACCCTCGACGCCCTCACGCGCTTCGGGCACCACCTCGGCGTGTGCTTCCAGATCGTCGACGACGTACTCGACGTCACCGCGACCGAGGCCGAGCTGGGGAAGCCCGCCGGCAACGACGTCCACGAGGGTGTCTACACGCTGCCCGTCATCCACGCCCTCGCCGGGTCGTCCGAGCTGCGCGATCTCCTCGGGCGGCGGCTCGACTGGCCGGAGGTGCGCAAGGCGGTCGCCCTCGTGGCCACCCCCGAGATCGTCGCCGCGTCGATGGCCGTCGCCCGTGAGCACGCCGAAGCCGCCCGGGCTGCGCTCGGGGCGGCCGGCGGACTCGATCCGGCCGTGTGCGATCGTCTGCAGGCGTTGATCGACGGGATGCTCCTCCGCACGAACTGACCCGGCCCGCCCGAACCGCCCGGACGGGTGACGGCGGTAGTGCCGAGGCCGTGGACTACGACGCGGCCGATGCCGTCGCCGCGGCGTCGACCCCGTCGATGAACCGCAGCACCGTCTCGTTGAAGGCGTTCGGGGTCTCGGCCATGAGACCGTGCGCCGCCCCCCGCAGCACGTAGAGCTGCGAGTCGGGGATGAGCTCGGCGAGCTCCTCGGCATCACCGAGCGGGGTGAGGGTGTCCTGCGAGCCCGTGATGACGAGCGTCGGAGCGGTGATCGCGACGAGCTCGTCGCGCAGCGCCTCGGGCGCAGCGAGGATCGCGTCGATCTGGGCCGCGAAGGCGTGCGGAGGGGTCTGCACCAGCACCCGGGCGAGCACGTTGACGAACACGCCGAATCGGCGCTGCAGCCGCGAGCCGATGAGCCACCGCATGCCGTCGGGGAAGAGGGCGGCCATGCCCCGCCGACCCACGTCACCGCCCCACTCGGCCAGCAGCTCCTTGCGCCAATCGTGGTGCCGGCAGGCAGTGCAGGCGAGGGTCAGCGACCGGACCCGCTCGGGGTGCAGCACCCCGATGATCTGGGCGATCACCCCGCCCATCGACGCACCGACGATGTGGGCGCGCTCGATGCCGGCGTCGTCGAGCACGGCGATGACGTCGGCGGCCATACGACCGAGGTCGTACGGACCGGGCGGAGCGTCGGAGCGACCCGTGCCCCGGTTGTCGGGAGTGATGCAGCGGTGCCGCCGCCCGAAGGCGCCCCGCTGAAGCGCCCAGCCCCGACCGTCGACGCCGAGGCCCTGGACGAGCACGATCGGGGTGCCGTCGCGACGACCCCACGTGGTGTAAGCGATGCGGACGCCGTCATCGACGACGATCTCCGGCATGCGGCGAGGGTATCCCGGTCGCGGCCGCTAGCGCGCGAGCAGCGTGCGGACCGCGGCGCGCATCGCGTCGGCGAACCGGGCCGCCGCCAGCGGGTCGTCGGGGTCGTACGGCTCGTCGAGCGTGACCGCCGGACCGAAGCGAACCGACCACGCCCCGACGGGCAGCCCGAGCGGTCCGCCCGGCCGGATCGCGGCCGGGACGATCGGCGCATGGGTGAGCGCCGAGACGAGCGAGGTCGGGGCCCGGCCCGCATCGGCGCGCAGCCAGGTCGGGGTGAGCGGCACGCCGACGAGATGGCCGGCCCGCAACGCGGCGCCGACGTCGGCCGCGCTCGCGCCGATGGAGCCGAAGCGCCGGAAAGTCGCGCCCACGACCGGGACCGGCGGGAAGCCGACGAGCCGCAGGCGCCGACCCGCGGCGCGGCGCACCGCGAGCACCAGGGCGGGCGGCTCGGCCACTGCGAGCCCGCGGTTCGCCACGATCGTGGCCGCGCCGGAAGCGGGCACGTGCTCGGCCCCCTCGACCCGCACCGGCACCGCCGCGGCCATGAACGGGAAGGCCAGGTCGGCGAGCTGGGGGTCGAGCCCGAACGGATCGACCGGGTACCGGCCGGCGAGGCGCCGGCGCACGGCCCGCACGGGCGACTCGATCGGGGCCACGCGCTCCACGTCGAGACCGACGAACGCCGCGGTCACGCCGCCTCCCGGACGGTCCGGATCGGCACGACGTCGGCCCAGTCGAAGAGCTCGCGCAGCACGTCCTGAGTGGGGACGAGATCGGCGAGACCCAGATCGGTGGCCGCACGCGAACCGTCGGCGGTGCCGCCGTGCCGGAGCACGTCGACGACGTGCGGTGCGATCGCCGCCCCGAGGAACTCGGTCGCCCGGGCCACGCCCGCCCACAGCGGCGGCACGACCGGCAGCGGCACGCGACCACCGAGGCGCGCCGCCTGCCACGGCGTGGCCGCACCCGGACCGAGGACGTTGCACGGACCGTCGAGCCGCCGTTCGATCGCGGCGACCATCGCCCGGGCCGCATCGTCGGGGTGCAGCAGCGAGAACGGCGGGTCGGCCAGCGCGTGGACGGGAACCGCCGGGAGGCGCAGCAGCCGACCGAGCGGACTCGGCACGTGCGAGCCCACCACCGGCGCATAGCGCAACGCCCCGACCGGGATGCCCGCCCGCAGCGCCACGCCCTTCGCCACGCTCTCCACCTCGAGCAGGCTGCGGCCGTAGCCGGGCCGGGGCCCGGGCACCGCGTCCTCGGCCGGAACCCACACCCGGGCGTCCCGGTGCGAGCCGTAGACCTCGAGCCCGCTGCGGACCACGACGTACTCGAGCGCGCCGGCCCGGCGGGCCGCGCCGAGCGTCGCGATCGTGCACAGTGCCGTGCGCTCGGCGGCCGAGGCCGGGGTCATGCGCGACGCCGGTTCGTAGACGCCGAAGTGGGCGACCACGGTCGGGGCGTACTCCTGCACGAAGGACGCGAGCCGATCGCGATCGCGGGGGTCGATCCGCCGGAACACCGCCCGCCGCAACCGCCGCCGCGGCGGCACGAAGTCGACGCCGACCACCTCACCGGCCCACGGGGCATCCTCCACGAGCTGCGCGACCCGGGTGCCGATCTCGCCGCCCATCCCGGTGATGAGGATGCGCTCGGTCACTCGACCGCCTCCGGACGCAGGTGCGGGAACAGGATCACCTCGCGGATCGAGGTGACGCCGGCCAGGAGCATCACGAGCCGGTCGACGCCGAGACCCATGCCCCCGGTCGGCGGCAGCCCGTACTCAAGGGCCCGCACGTAGTCGAGGTCGGGCCCGTGCACCTCGTCGTCGCCCGCGGCCCGGCGCCGGGCCTGATCCTCGAAGCGGCGGAGTTGCTCGACCGGGTCGTTGAGCTCGCTGAAGGCGTTGGCGACCTCGCGACCGCGCACGATGAGCTCGAACCGCTCGGTGAGCTCGGGATCGTCGCGGTGCGTGCGCGCGAGCGGGGACACCTCTCGCGGGTAGTCGCAGACGAAGGTCGGACCGGGGATGTTGGCCTCCGTGGTCTTCTCGTAGATCTCGAGGATCAGTTTGCCCGATCCCCAGGCCTCCTCCCACGCCACCCCGAGCCGATCGCAGGCCGCCCGCACCGCCTCGACCGGCTGACCGGGATGCACGTCGACCCCGGCGTGCTCGCGCACCAGGTCGCAGAGGGTGCGGCGCTCGAACGGCGGCGTCAGATCGACGGGCTCGCCGTCCCAGCTCACGACGGTGCCGCCCGTGGCCGCGCGGGCCGCTTCGGCGACGAGCTCCTCGGTGAGGCGCATCATGTCGTGGTAGTCGGCGAAGGCCTCGTAGCACTCGAGCATCGTGAACTCGGGGTTGTGCCGGGTGGAGAGCCCTTCGTTGCGGAAGACTCGGGCCAGCTCGAACACCCGGTCGTAGCCGCCGACCACGAGCCGCTTCAGGTAGAGCTCGGGGGCGATCCGCAGGAAGAGCTCGGTGTCGAGCGCGTTGTGATGCGTGGCGAACGGTCGGGCCTCGGCCCCGCCCGGGCTCACGTGGAGCACCGGCGTCTCCACCTCGGTGAAGCCCCGCCCGTTGAGGAAGGCGCGGATCGCGGCGACCGCCGCGAAGCGCACGTCGAAGACGCGCCGGGCCTCGTCGTTGGCGATGAGGTCGACGTACCGGCGGCGGTAACGCGTCTCGGTGTCGGCCAGGCCGTGCCACTTCTCGGGGAGCGGCTGGAGCGCCTTGGCGAGCATCGTCGCCTCGGCGACGCGCACGGAGAGCTCGCCCCGCTTCGTCTTCATGACCGTGCCCGTGACCCCGATCCAGTCGCCACGGTCGACATCGGCGACGAGGCGATCGAACGCTTCGCCGAGATCACCCTTGCTCACGAAGAGCTGGAGCGTCGCCGAGCCGTCCCGGACCGTCACGAAGACGAGCTTCCCCTGGTCGCGCAGCAGGAGCACCCGGCCCGCGACCCGCACCACGTCGTCGGTGGAGTCGCCGTCGGCGAGCCGGTCGGCCCAGTGCTCGCGCACCTCGCCGAGGGTGTGGGTGCGGTCGAAGCGCACCGGGTACGGGTCATCGCCCCGCGCCCGCATGCCGGCCGCCTTCGCCAGCCGGGCCTCCACCTCGTCGCCTGCGCTCACCGATTCCTCTCGAAGATGATGCGCAGACCGTAGAGCGTGAGCCAGGGCTCGTAGTACCGCAACGTGCGGGCATGGGCGAGGAACGGCTCGGCCAGCCCGCCGGTCGCCACCACCTCGCACGGACCGAGCTGCTCGGTGAACCGGTCGACGATGCCGTCGACCTGGGCGCTGAAGCCGTAGATGAGGCCCGACTGCACCGACTCGGCCGACGACTTCCCGATGACGTGCGTCGGCTCGACGAGCTCGACCCGGCGCAGACCCGCCGCCCGACCGAACAGCGCGTCGATCGAGACCTCGACCCCCGGGCAGACCGCCCCGCCGAGGTACTCGCCCTTCTCGCTGATGGCCTCGATCGTGGTTGCGGTGCCGAAGTCGACGACGATGGTCGGCCCGCCGTAGAGGTCGTAGGCCCCGACCGCGTTCGCGATGCGGTCGGCACCGACCTCCTTGGGATTGTCGTACTGGATCGGCATGCCCGAGCGCACCCCGGGCTCGAGGACCAGCGCCGGGAACCCGAAGTAGCGCTCGGTCATCTGGCGCAGTTCGGCCGTCACCCGGGGCACCACCGAGGAGATCGCCACCCCGGTGATCGAGTCGTCGAACGAGAAGCCGTGGAAACCGAGGAACTGCTGCACCATGAGCGCGAGCTCGTCGGACGTGCGCTCGGCGACGGTCGCGAAGCGCCAGTTGTCGACCAGCTCGGCACCCTGGAAGAGCCCGACGACGGTCTGGGTGTTGCCGGCGTCGATGGCGAGCAGCACGACTACTCCGGGCCGATCGCGTCGGGGTCGGCGGAGTCGGGCCCGTCGGAGTCGGGCCCGTCGGAGTCGGACCCGTTGGAGTCGATGATGTCGAGGCCGATGTCGAGCACCGGCGCCGAGTGGGTGATCGCCCCGACCGACACGAAGTCGGCTCCCGTCGCCGCGTACTCGGCGATCGTCGCGAGGGTGATCCCGCCCGAGACCTCGACCTCGGCCCGGCCCGCCACGATCCCGACCGCGGCCCGCACCCCGTCGGGATCCATGTTGTCGACCATCACCCGGTCGGCGCCTGCCGCCACCGCCTTGGCCACCTGGTCGAGGGTGTCGCACTCGACCTCGACCATCCGGCCCGGCCAGCGGGCCCGGGCCCGGGCCACCGCCGCGGCCGGACCGAGCGCGGCCAGATGGTTGTCCTTCACGAGTACGGCGTCGGAGAGCGACTCGCGGTGGTTGTGCCCGCCGCCGGCCCGCACCGCCGCCTTCTCGACGGCCCGCAGGCCCGGCGTGGTCTTGCGGGTGTCGAGCACCCGAGCGCCGCCCGCGGCCGCTTCGACGTACGCCCGCGTGAGAGTGGCGATCCCTGAACAGTGGGAGAGGAGGTTGAGAGCGGTTCGCTCGCCGGTCAGGATCGCCCGGAGCGGGCCGTGCACGCGCCCGAGCTCGGCCCCGGCGGCCACTGCGTCGCCGTCGGCGACCGACCACGCCACACGCACTGCGGGCCCGAACCAGCGGAACGTCTCGGTGGCCAACGCGGTGCCGGCCACGACCCCGGCGTTCCGGGTGACGAACGCTGCCGTCGCGGTGCGGTCGGCGTCGACGCAGGCCTCGACCGTGATGTCCCCGAGCTGGCCGAGATCCTCGGCGAGCGCCGTCTCGACGACCCGGCGGACGATCGGGGCGGGCGGATCGAACCCGCTCACCGCACGACCTCCCCCGGGGCGGCGCTCCGGGTCGGGAGCGGTACGAACACCGGGGCGTCACCCGCCGCCACGAACCGTCCGAGCATCGCGTCGTCGGGCGCCGGGTGATCGGTGCGCCAGTGCGCGCCGCGCGACTCGGTGCGGGCGAGCGCCGCGGCCACGATCGATCGGGCGACGAGACACAGGTTGTCGACCTCACGGGCCGCCACATCGTCGGCGGGCAGTCGGGCGATGCCCGCCGCCAGCGCGGCGAGTGCCGTCGCGGTCGCCCGCAGTGTCGCCCCGTCGCGCAGCACCCCGCAGCCCGAGCCCATGATCCGCTGCACCTCGGCCCGCAGACCGGCTGCGTCGCCGCCCGTGCCCGTGGTGACGACCGACACCGGTGCCGGCGCCACCGACGCCCGCCCGAGCACGCCGGTCATCGCCCCGGTCGGCTCGGCGGCGTCCTTGCCCGCGGTGATCGCCTCCACCACCCGCCGGCCGAAGACGAGCCCGTCGAGGAGCGAGTTCGAGGCCAGGCGGTTCGCGCCGTGCACGCCGCTGCACGCGGTCTCGCCGCACGCCCACAACCCGGGCACGGTCGTCGCGCCGTCGAGGTCGGTGACCGCGCCGCCCGACGTGTAGTGGGCGGCCGGGGCAACCGGGATCCAGTCGCGACGCGGATCGAGCCCCGCAGCCGAGCACGCGGCCCAGATGGTGGGGAACCGGCGGGGGAAGTCGTCGATCATCGTGGCGTCGAGCCACACGTGATCGGCACCGGTTGCGCCCATCGTCCGGAAGATCGCCCGCGACACGATGTCGCGCGGCGCGAGGTCGGCGAGCGGGTGCTCCCCCACCATGAACGCCTCGCCGGTGGCGCTGCGCAGCACCGCGCCCTCACCCCGGAGCGCCTCCGAGATGAGCGGACGCGGCGTGACCAGGTGGTGGAGCGCGGTCGGGTGGAACTGTACGAACTCGACGTCGGCGCAAGCCGCCCCCACCCGGAGGGCGAGCGCGATGCCGTCGCCGGTCGACAGCGTGGGGTTGGTCGTCACCGCGAAGCACTGCCCGGCACCACCGGTCGCGAGCACCACGTGCCGGGCGGGCACCGTTGCCGACGCGCCACCGGGACCGAGGGCCCGCGCGCCGGTCACCCGGTCGGGTCCGCCGAGGAGATCGGTGGCGAACCAGCCCTCGCGGACTTCGACGCTCGATGCCCGCACCGCGTCGACGAGCGCCCGTTCGATCTCGGCACCGGTCGCGTCGCCTCCGGCGTGCACCACACGCGCGAGCGAGTGCCCACCTTCGCGGGCGAGCGCCGGTTCGGTCGCGCCCGGCTCGGCGTCGAAGCGGGCGCCGAGCGCCGCGAGTTCGCGAACGCGGTCGGGACCCTCGGTCACCATGACCCGGGTCGCGTCGATGTCGCAGAGACCGGCGCCCGCCGTGAGGGTGTCGGCGAGGTGCAGATCGGGGGCGTCGGGCGCCGCGAGTGCGGCGGCCACTCCGCCCTGGGCGTAACGCGTCGCCGAATGGGAGAGCTCGCCCTTGGTGAGCACGATCACCGAGCAGCCGCGGCGGGCCGCGTGGAGGGCGGTGGTCAGCCCGGCGACACCGCTCCCCAGGACGAGCAGGTCGTGCACGGGGAGGAGCCTAGGAGCCGGGCCGGCTGCGTCGACCCGCCCGGGCCGACTGCATCCACACGAGGTTCGAGCCGACGCGCTGCACGGCCTCGTGCTCGGGAATCTCGCGGTTGGTCTCGTCGACGTGGACGACCTTGGGCCCGAAGCCCTCGAGCTCGGCCTCGTCGTAGGAGCCGTAGGTGATGACGATGACCCGGTGGCCGGGGCCCACGAGGTGGGCGGCCGCGCCGTTCACGATCACGTCGCCGGGACCGCCGGCCATGGCGTAGGTCTCGAAGCGGGCGCCGTTGTCGATGTCGAGCACGGCGACCTGCTCGAACTCGAGGATGTCGGCCCGGGCCATGAGCTCCGGGTCGAGCGTGATCGAGCCTACGTAGTCGAGGTTGGTGTCGGTGATCGTCGCCCGGTGGATCTTCGACTTCATCATCATCCGTCGCACGGCGTCCCCGTCCCTCCGGAACGTGTCCCGGCGCTCGTGACGCCGAGGTCGGCGGACGCCCCGGTCTCGGTGACCGTGCACGTCACATTGTCGATCAGGCGGGTCGCGCCCACCCGGGCCGCGACCGCGATCAGCACCTCGCCCGCGAGCGGGGTTTCGCACTCGGTGAGGTCGTGGAGTCGGCGCACGTCGGCGTACTCGAGCACGACCGCGGGCTCGTGCGCAACCGCGTCGGCGACGACCCCGGCGATCACCGCCGGATCACGCTCGCCGTCGAGGATCCGGCTCGCAGCTGCGGCGAGCGCCCGGTTGAGCACGAGCGCGGCAGCGCGCTCGTCGGCGGCGAGGTACGCGTTGCGGCTCGACATCGCCAGACCGTCGGGCTCGCGCACGATCGGGCAGCCCACCACCTCGACCGGCAGATTGAGATCGGCGGCCATCCGGGCGACGACGGCGAGCTGCTGGGCGTCCTTGCGCCCGAAGAACGCCCGGCTCGGACCGGCGATGGCGAACAGCTTGGTGACGACGGTCGACACGCCGTCGAAGTGCGTGGGTCGCGCCGCGCCGCACATCGGGGCGGTGAGCCCGTCGACGTGCACCGTGGTCGCGGGCGGACCGGCCGGGTACATCTCGGCCACCGACGGGGCGAACACGATGTCGGCCCCTTCGCGCTCGCAGACGGCCAGGTCGCCCTCGAGGTCGCGCGGGTAGCGGTCGAGATCCTCCCCGGCCCCGAACTGCAAGGGGTTGACGAAGATCGTGACCACCACGAGATCGGTCTGCGCCCGCGCCGCCCGGATGAGCGAGGCGTGGCCCTCGTGGAGGGCACCCATGGTCGGCACGAGCCCGACCCGCCCGCTGCGCGCGCGAACCTCGTCGCACACGGCGCGGAGATCGGCGATGGTCTGCAGATGACGCATGGCGGTGTTCGTGGTTTCGCTCGCCGGGTTCCGGCCGTTCGCGGTCCGGACCTGCGAGCGCGCGAAGCGTAGCAACCCGACCCGGGGTCAGTCCCGGGGCCGCCGCCGACGCAGGTGGAGGTCGTCGAGCAGCCGCTCCAGGGCCGTATCCCGGCGGCCGGCCAGCCGGGCCGCTTCCCGGGCCATCGCCCGGTACGCGTCGCGCTCGGTCGGGTCGAGCGCGCCGAGGTGACGCTCGACCGTCCCCAGGTCGCCCCGGGCGACGGGGCCGGTGAGGGCCTCGGCCGCCCCGAGCAGGAACGCGTTCTCGGTCGAGGAGCGCACGAGCGGAGCGAAGGCCTCGAACGGCGCGCCGGATCCGGCGGCGAGGCGCTCGACCTGCCCGAGCAGGGCGACGAGGTGGTTGGACGCCACGACCGCAGCGGCGTGGTATGTCGCCCGGTCGGCATCGGCGACCGGGAACGGTCGGAGCCCGAGCTCGCGGGCGAGCTGCTCCACCGCCGGATCGCCGGCCACGGCGGCCCACGAGCCGCGGAGCCGTTCGAGCCCCGCGGCGGTCGTCGGGAAGGTCTGCAGCGGGTGCAGGGCGCCGGTGCGCACATCGGGGCGCGCCGCCCCGAGCGCCTCGAACACCTCGAGTCCGTGAGCCCCGGCGAGGTGCACCACGAGCGCTTCGGGCTCGACCGTCGGCGCGATCGCGGCGAGGGTCGCTTCGATGGCCCGGTCGGGCACCGCGACCACCACTAGGCCCGCGCCCGTCGCGGCGTCGGACACGAGCGCCGCCCGGGCGTCGAGCCCGAGGGCCGCGGTGCGGGTCGAGGCCGCATCGGGTGCCCGTCCGGCGACGGCGACCACGTCCCAGCCGAGCTCGGCGAGCCCGAGGGCGATGGTCGTGCCCGCCCGGCCCGGCCCGATGAGGGCCACGGTCCGCGCCGCGGTCATGCGCCCAGGTCCCGGTCGGTGAGATGCACCCCGGGCCAGGTCGCGTCGGCCGCGACGAGTTCGGGAGCCACATCGCGCAGCGGTGCGAGCACGAAGCCCCGTTCGTCGAGCCGCGGGTGAGGCACCGTGAGATCGGGGTCGTCGATCGTGAGGTCGCCGTAGTGCAGCACGTCGACGTCGAGGGTGCGCGGGCCCCAACGCTCGAGCCGCACCCGCTGGGCCGCGGCCTCGAGCTCGTGGGCGAGGTCGAGCAGCGCGTGCGGGTCGAGGGTCGTGTCGATCGCGACGACCGCGTTCAGATAGGCGTCCTGTTCGGGACCGCCCACCGGATCGGTCTCGTAAACCCTCGACACGGCGACGACCGTGACACCCGCGGTGGCGCCCAGCCCGACGATCGCGCCGCGGAGGAACTGCTCGCGATCGCCCAGGTTGGAGCCGAGGCCGAGGTGCGCCCGCACCGGGACCGTGCTCGCTGCGCCCGTCACCGTGCGGTCGCTAGCGCTCGATACGAACGGCGACGTAACCGATCGCGCCGTCGATCGGCGGCTCGAGCTTGCGCACCTCCACCACGGCGGCCGTGACGCGCGGGTCGGCCCGGCAGAGGTCGGCGATCCGGGTCGCGAGCGTCTCGATCAAGCGACACGACTCGCCGGCCACGACCGCCCGGATCCGATCGGCGAGCGTGCCGTAATCGACAGTGTCGTCCAGGTCGTCGCTCGCGCCGGCGGCCCGGAGGTCGACGGTCAGTTCGACATCGACCGCGAACGGCTGGGGCCGCACCTGCTCCTCGGGGAGCACGCCGTGGATGCCCGCCTCGCGGAGCCCCGAGATGAGAATGCGGTCCACGGTCGGGTTCAGAGGCTCTCGGCGACGGTGAGCGCCACGATCTCGCGCCCGCCGGCGTCGAGGCTGCGCGTCGAGAGCTTCTCGATGATCGAGATCGCCTGCGGTCCGAGCGGCACGAACCCGGCGTGCAGGAGGTAGCCCGCCAGGGTGCCGAGCAGACGGTCACCGAACTCCTCGTGGTGCACGAACACCTTGTGGGCCGGATCGGCGAGCAGATCGTCGAGGATCGCGTAGACGGCCGCGAGCCGGGCCGCGAACTCGTCGTTCGCGCCGAGCGGCGAATGCACCGGGACGAGCCCCGCCTCCTCGTAGGCGTGGAGGTTGTGGGGCGAGTCGAGGAGCGACACCACCCGGGTGAAGCCATTGGCGCTCAGCCAGATGAGCTCCTCTTGGCGCCGAACCTTGCGGTGGTTGCGGGCGAAGCCCCCGGGGCGCTCGCCGGCGCCGAGGCGATCGCGGATGACCCACATGAAGTTGCGGGGCTCGAGCCCCTGGGCCCACCGGCCCCGGAGTCCGCTCGTGCTCACGCTGCCATCCCCTCGGGGGTGGCCCGGGCGAGCACGTCGAGCAGTGCCACCGCACGCTGCGACGACGCGACGTCGTGCACCCGCACGACCGCGGCGCCGTTCACGAACGACCAGACCGTGATCGCCAGCGTGGCGTCGTCGCGTGCGGCGGGGTCGGCACCGACGACGGGATCGAGGAACGACTTGCGCGACGCACCGACGAGGAGCGGCACTCCGACCGTCGCCGCCAGCGTCGGGAGCGCACCGAGCACGGCACGGGAGTGGTCGGCATCCTTCGCGAAGCCGATACCGGGATCGGCGAGCAGAGCGTCGGGCGCGATGCCGGCGGCGAGCGCGGCTTCGACCCGCTCACGCAGCTCGGCGCCGACCTCGGCGACGACGTCGTCGTAGCGCGCGGCGTCGCGCATCGTCTGCGGCGTGCCCCGCGTGTGCATCACGACGTAGGCCGCGCCGGCTTCGGCAACCGTGCGCAGCATCTCCGGATCGGCCGTGCCGCCCGAGACGTCGTTGACCATCACCGCCCCCGCCGCGAGCGCAGCCGCCGCCACCTCGGCCTTGGTGGTGTCGATGCTCACCCGCAGCCCGTCGGCGGCCAGCGCCGTGACGACCGGGAGCACGCGGCGCAACTCCTCGGCGCTCGCCACCGGCTCGGCGCCGGGCCGGGTCGACTCGCCACCGACGTCGACGATCGCGGCACCCGCCCCGGCCAGGACCCGACCGTGGGCGATCGCCGCCTCGGCCTCGACGTAGCGGCCGCCGTCGGAGAAGGAATCGGGCGTCACATTCACGACACCCATCACCGCGTGCCGGGGCAGGTCGACGACCCGGAGCAGCGGCGCGGTGTTCACGCGGCGAGGTTAGCGGTCGCCCCACCCCGCCCGGACGGCGTCGGTCAGAGGGAACGGGGTCCGAGGAGCGACATCACCTCGGCCCGGGTGGCGGCGTTCTCCTTGAAGATGCCCCGCACCGCCGAGGTGACCGTGAACGCGCCCGGCTTGCGCACGCCGCGCATCGACATACACATGTGCTCGGCCTCGACGAGCACGAGCACGCCGCGAGGCTCGAGCGCCTCGACCATCGCGTCGGCCACCTGGGTCGTGAGCCGCTCCTGCACCTGGGGCCGCTTGGCGAAGCCGTCGACGAGCCGGGCGAGCTTGGAGAGACCCGTGATCCGGCCGTCGGTGCCCGGGATGTAGGCGACGTGGGCCCGACCGTGGAACGGCACGAGGTGGTGCTCGCAGAGGCTGTAGATCGGGATGTCGCGAACCAGCACCATCTCGTCGTGATCGGCCTCGAAGGTGGTGACGAGGTGACGGGCCGGATCCTCGTGGAGACCGCCGAACACCTCGGCGTACATCTCGGCGACACGCCGGGGAGTCCGCAACAGGCCGTCACGCTCGGGATCGTCGCCGATGGCGACCAGGATCTCGCGGACGGCGCGCTCGATCCGGTCGAGATCGACGGAGCCTCGGGGTGCGGGATCGCTCACGGTCATCCTTCCGCAGGGCCGTCGTACTCGGCGATGAAGGGCAGGTTGCGGTAACGCTCGGCGACGTCGAGGCCATACCCGATCACGAAGGACGGCGGCAGCGTGAAGCCCACGTAGCGCAAGTCGGGATCGGTGCGCTGCAGCCCCTCCTTCAGCACCAGCGCGCAGACCTCGAGCGAGGCCGGCCCGCGGGCCAGGAGGTTCTTGCGCAGGTAGGCGAGCGTGAGGCCCGAGTCGACGATGTCCTCGATGATCAGCACGTGGCGCCCGGTGAGATCCGCGTCGAGATCCTTCACGATGCGCACCACGCCGCTCGTGCGGGTCGCGGATCCGTAGGACGACACGGCCATGAAGTCGACGTCGAGCGGGAGATCGATCGCCCGGGCCAGGTCGGTCATGAACATGAACGCGCCTTTGAGCACCCCGACGAGGAGCGGCGGATCGTCGGCGTAGTCGGCGGTGATCTTCGCTCCCAGCTCGGCGATCCGGGCCTGGAGCGTGGCCTCGTCGACCAGGATCCGTCCGATGTTCGGGTCGTTCACGGCTCAGGCTCGCTCCGGGCTCGGGGCATGGTCGGCGTGCAACCACAGGAACCGCCGTGTGCGACTCGAGGCCCGCACGGCGCGGGCGACACCGTAACCGACCCGCCACACCGGTGTCCCGGCGGTGACGACCGGTGCGCGTGTCCCCGCTTCGACGCGCGCGTCGGCGCCGATCCGGTCGGCATCGCAGACCGCGATCCATCGACCGTCGGGCCAGGCGACCGGCGCGGCGCGCTCCACCCGGGCCTCGATTGCGAACGCCCCGAACCCGGTCCGGCCCGGCACGGCGAGCGCCACCGGCTCGGGCGGGGCGGCGTCGGCCGGACCGGCCACGCGCACGAGCCGTCCGCCGATGCGCTCGACGATCGTGCCGCCCGGCAATGCTGTCGCGAGTCTGTCGCCCCGGGCGACGGCCAGCACCCGCTCGACCGTCGACCGGCCCACGGGCGGCGAGCCGAGCCAGCGCCGAACCACCCGGGCCGCGAGCGCCGGGTCGAGCGCGGTCAGCGCCGCCGCGTCGGTGGTCGCGTGGGCCGCCGCGAGCCCGTCGAGGAGCGCTTCGTCGCCGCGGAGCACCTCGGCTTGGCGGGCGAGCACCTCGACGAGGTCGCGGTCGGCCCCACGGTCGAGCATCGGGAGCACCTCGCGCCGCAGCCAGACGCGCCGATGGTGCAGGTCGTCGTTCATCGGGTCGTGGGCGGGCGCGAGTCCGAGCCGGGCGCACTGCTCCGAGGTGTCGGCCCGCCGGAGCCCGAGCAGCGGCCGCACGACGGTGCCCCGCCGGGGCGCGATGCCGGCCAGACCGGCTCCGGCGCTGCCCCGCAGCAGGTTGAGCAGCACCGTCTCGGCCTGGTCGTCACGGGTGTGCCCGGTGCACACCGCGACCGCGCCGACCTCGATCCTCACCTGCTCGAGCGCCGCGTAACGGGCGGCCCGAGCCCGGGCTTCCAGGTTGGGGCCGTGCCCCACGACGACCGTCACCGGGCGCGCCGATGCCCCGAACCGGGCGGCCGCCGCCGCCACGAGTCGCGCTTCGAGATCGGTACCCGCGCGCAGACCGTGGTCCACGTAGACGGCCGTGACCACGAGGCCGTGGTCGCAGGCCCACGCGAGCAGGGCGAGCGAGTCGGTGCCGCCGCTGCACGCCACCACGACCCGGTCGCCGGATGCCAGCCCGGCCCAGGCCGCGACGTCGGGCCGTCGGCTCACCGGCGGGCGCCGCGCGGGTGGTTGTCCTCCACACCGACGAGCCGGAGCAGGTCGCCGGCGTCGCGCAACTGCACGCGGTGGGCGATGCGGCGCAGCGCGGCGTAGATCGTGCTGCGGCTCACCCCGAGCTGCAGCGCGGCCCGGGTGACGCCGCCCGCGGCGACGATCGTCTCGAGCAGCTCGCGTTGCTTCGGGGTGCACTCGTCGAGCCGGGCCGGACCGTCCGTCGGCGCCGGGGGCGCAGCCCGCACCGGACCCTGCTCGAGGCGGGTCAGGTGCACGCGAATGCCCGGAGCCGCCGCCGAGTCGTCCGTACCCGCCTCCGCACCTTCTGCCGCGTCGGCCCGCTCGGCCCGCTCGGCCGCCGCGAACGCCTCGAGCGCCGTGATGCGCTCCCGGCGCCGCTGCTCGTCGAGGGGTCCGGCGTCGGGGTCGAGCACCCGCACGAGCGCGGCGGCGACGGCCCCCGCACCCTCGGAGCGACCGCAGCAGGCGAGCGCACCGTCGACGGCGAGCGCGAGCCGCAGCTCGGCGTCGGGCGCATCGGCGACCGCGACGACGG
The DNA here is from genome assembly GCA_046086225.1 of Actinomycetota bacterium. GTDB lineage: Bacteria > Actinomycetota > Acidimicrobiia > IMCC26256 > PALSA-610 > JBJSXF01. The sequence continues at coordinate 18,298 of JBJSXF010000183.1, forward strand.
GCAGGTCGGGCCAGGTACCCACCCCGTGACCGGTGTCGATGCCGAGCACCACGGCGACCGGCGGTTCCTCACCGACCGAGGCCGCCGCTTCGATCCCGGCGGCGCGCAGGCCCCGCACGAGCCGTTCGACCCTCCGGGCGTCGTCGACGACGAGGACGGGACCGTCGGTCACGGTGCGCCGACCGCAGCGGGTGCGACCCGTCGCAGCCAGGCATCCGGATCCTCGATCTCGTCCGGGCGGGGCAGATGCTCGGGTGTCGCCCAGAGCGCATCGAGCGCCCGGGGTCCCCCGCCCGCGATCACCCCGCGCACGAATCGCTCCCCCACCTCGTACTGCTTCATCTTCTGTTCGATGCCGAGCAGCTTGTGGAGCAGGCCGGTGATGCCTCCCGCCGCCCGCCGCTGCTGGAGAATCCGCGACATGCGTTCCTGGCCGGCCACGTGCCGGGCGCCGAGATCGTCCATCACCACGTTGCCGTGACCCTCGAGTACCGACATGAGCGCCTGCACCTCACCGAGCACCCCCCGTTGTTCGGGGGAGGCGAACAGTGCGGCGAGGCCACCTTCGTCGAGCGGGTTGCGTCCGGCCCGCACTTCCTCGAGCGCGTTGGTGATCGCCCGCAGCACCGTGCGGGGGTCGGGGTCGACGAGGTCGAACGCCCGGTGCACGAGACCGAGGAAGTAGTCGCGCATCCAGGGCACGCCCGTGAACTGCATGCGGTGCGTCACCTCGTGGATCGCGATCCAGAGCCGGAAGTCGCGGGGCCGGAACGCGAAGCGCTTCTCGAGCGCCAGGATGTTGCCGCCCACGTAGTAGACGGCGTCGCCGGCGTCGTCGGGCACGAGCAGGTCGTACTGGCCGAGCACCCGCTGGGCCATGTAGCCGAGGAGCGCACCCACCTCGCCGGCGGCGACCCGCCGGGTCACCGGTGCGATCGGGCTGCGGGCCAGGTTGCGGCCGAAGCGGTCGAGGAGCGGCTCGAGCATCGTGCGCATCGACACGAGGTTCGCGTCGACCCAGTCGCGCCGATCGAGCACCCGGGCCGAAACGGCGCCGGGTCCGCGCAGACCGGTGTAGTCGGCGACGAGCTCCTCGGCTTCGACGGTGAGCGCGGCGAAGTCGGCTTGCAGCGAGGCGGCGAGGTAGGAGTCGGCGAGCGGGTCGCGCCCGGCGACGGCACGGGCGACCCGCCGAGCGGTGGGCCAGTCGACGGGGTCGGGCGACCGCTCCCCGGACGGGGTCACTTGCGGGGGCGACCCTTGGTCTCGAGCCGACCGACCTTCAGGTAGTACTGGGCGACGAGGTTGAACATGACGCCACCGAAGCCGAGGGCCAACAGCGGGGCGATCCAGAAGAACCACGGGTTACCGCCCGAGCGATCGACGAGCTGGTAGACGCCGAGCGCCAGCGCGCCGATGCCGGCGATCACTCCCAGGACCATCATCAGCAGCTCGGACGGGCGCACGGTTCCTCCTCGTTCGCTCGGCGCATCGTAGGCGCGGCTCAGGGCTCGAGGCGGAGCGCTTCCGAGATCCGGGCCAGGAGCTCGGGCGGCACCGGCTCGGAACACTTCGTGATGATCACCCGCCGGATCTCGACCTCGAAGGTGAACCCCTGCGCACAGGGCGGGCAGCGGTCGAGGTGACGGGTGATCGCCCGCCGCCGCCAGACGGTGAGCTCCCCGTCGAGGTACTCGTAGACGCGGGTGATCGCGCCCTCGCAGTCCATGTCGGTCTCCCCCGGCCTATCCGCCGGCTCCGCCGGCGCTGGTGTCCACGGGCGGGCGCAGGTTGTTGCGCGCCGCGTACTCCCACAACCGCTTCTGGAGCGCCCTTCTTCCCCGGTGAATCCGGCTCATCACGGTTCCGAGCGGCACGTCGAGGATCTCGGCGATCTCCTTATATTGGAAGCCCTCGATGTCGGCGAGGATCACGGCCATCCGGAACTGCTCGGGGAGCTCCTCGAGCGCCGCTTTCACCTCGGCGTCGGGAATCGCGTCGAGCACCTCGGTTTCGGCTGTCCGGGCGGCGGCGGCCCCCTCGAGCCCGCCCAGCCGGCGGAAGAGGTAGAAGTCCTCGACGTCGTCGAGATCGACCTGGTCCGGGCGCCGCTTCCGGGCCCGATACATATTGATGAAGGTGTTGGTGAGGATCCGGTAGAGCCAGGCCTTCAGGTTGGTGCCGTCCTTGAAGCCCCCGTACCCCCGGTAGGCCCGGAGGTAGGTCTCCTGGACGAGGTCCTCGGCGTCGGCCCGGTTGCGGGTCATCCGCACCGCCGCGGCGTAGAGCGCCGGCATGTGCGGCATGGCCTCCGCCTCGAAGCGTGCCGGGTCCGCCACGTCCCGAGGGTACCCGTCGGGTGCGCCGCTCCACCCCCGGCAGTCGGCACCATGTCCGGGCCGTGGGCGAGAATGGGCGACCCCGGGGCATCGGCCCCGCCCGACGGCAGGGAGCGACGCGATGACCCAGGACTCGACCCGATCGTGGCCGGTGCTGGAGCGGATCGCGCCCGACGACCTCAACCGCGCTGCCGCAGCGGCCGCGCCGGGTGAGCTGCAGGAGGTCGCCCGGGTCCTCGGGCTGCCCGGCTCGGTGCTCACCTCGGCCGAAGGGGCAGCCGACGCGCTGCTGCGCCGGGTCCGGAAGCGCCCGGCGATCGTGCCGGTCGTCGCGGTCGGGATCACGAGCGGCGTTCGCAACGAGGCCATCGACGCCCTCGGCGACGCGTCCGAGGATCCCACCTTCGAGGAACTCACCGGCGTGCTCGACGATCTCGTCGCCGCGCACGGGGCACCGCTCGTCGCTCTGATGCTGGCCGGCATCGCCGACGGTGGCTTCCGGGCGGCCGAGGTGTGCGGACGGGTGCTCGACGAGGACCCGCGCTTCGCCCCCGAGGCGCTCGGCCCGGTGCGCGCGCCGGCCGAACGCACGCGTGGGCCGGTGGTCGCCGCGCCCGCGCCGGTCGACGAGGCCAAGCGCGAGGAGCGGCGGCAGCGCAAGCAGGCGGCGAAGCAGCAGCGCCGCGCCACCGGGGCCCCGCCGCCCCGCCCGAAGCGGACCGCCCGCCCGACGCCCGGACCGTCGGCGACCGCCGCCGCGGCGCCGTCCGATCCGGCCCCGGTACCGACCGTCAACGGTCGGCCGGCCGCCACCGACCCGGCCCCCCGACGACTCGTACGCGTCTCCACCCCTCTCGACGGCGTCGACTACACCGACCCGCTCGTCGGGGCCGTGGTCACCACCACGATCCGGTGGCAGAACGAACACGGCGAGGAAGGCGAGAAGATCCGACCCGGTGTCGTGATCGCCACCTGCGCGGGCGACCGCGTCGTCGTCCGACCCTGCTACTCGGAGGGCGGCCTGCGCAGCCGCGACTGGCGTTCGGTGCCGATCACCGATGCGCTCGCCGCCGGCCTCGACCGCGACTCCTACGTGGGCTCCGAGGAGCACGTCGTCGACCGGGTCGACGTCAGCACGCCGATCGGGCGCCTCGCCCGGGTCGACTGGAACGCGCTCTAGCGCACGACCCGGGATCGGAACCGGGGCCTCAGAGCCCGGCCCGGCCCCCGTGATCGTGCAGGCCCATGAACTCGCGCTGTCCGAGGCACGGATGCTCGGCAGCAATCCACTCCTTCGACTGCCGGTAGGCGCGGTCGATGAGCAGGCCCGCCTTCGAGAAGTCGGCGGGCGAAACGTCGAGCGGGCACAGCGGCGGGAGGATGTGCAACTTCACGATCGGCTCGAACCGCTCGACGTCATCGGCGAGCTGCTGGTGCAGCAACAGCGAGAGCGCATGCAGGCCGATGGCGAGCGCGCCACGCGGCGGCTCGTCGATCTCGCACGCGTACCCCGCGCACAGCACCCAGACGGTCGTGGCGCCCTGCGCCACCGCGTGCGAGATCGGCGTGTTGTTCACGATCGCACCGTCCATGTAGGGAACGCAGTCGATCTCGACCGGCTCGAACACGGCCGGGATCGCGGCGCTGGCCATGATCGCGTCGAGCGCAGGCCCTTCCGAGAAGCACACCTCGCGTCCGGTGCGGGCGTCGGCGGCGACGACGTGGAGCGGGATCGGCGCGTCCTCGAGCCGCTCGAACGTGAGCTCGCGGGCGACCAGCGAACGCAGCGGACCCGACGACACGAAGCTGCGGCGCTGGCCGGCGAAGCTGAGGAAGCCGCGCAGCGGATCGGCCGGGAACACGTCCCGCCGGCGCAGGCCCTTCCACACCCGGGCGAGCGGATCGATCGGTGCGTCGGGATGGCCGGCGACCCACGCGCCGTTCACGGCACCCACCGAGGTGCCCACGATGAAGTCGGGTCGCACCCCGACCTCGCGCAACGCCCTGAGCATGCCCACCTCGACCGCACCGAGGCTCGCTCCGCCCGAGAGCACGAACGCCACGCTCATCGTCTCCGAGGCTAACGGCGACCGACCACCACCCCCGACCCGTCACACCCCCGCCGTAGTGTCATCCCGTGACCGCCCCCACCGACCCGTCGAGTCTCGCCACCCCGCGGGAGAACGTCCGGTCGGTGCGGTTCCAGGGCGGATACGTCGCCAAGCAGTGTCCCGTGCGCGCCCAGCACGAGAACGACACCACCCTCACCGTCGGTGCCACTCCGGTCTCCCCGGTGCAGCGGGCCCGGATGGACGCCGGGCTGGCGTTCGAGGCCACGATGTTCGAGCGCCTCGTCGCCGCCGGGCTCCGCGTGCTGCGCATCCCCGAGGGTCCGGCGCGCGAGCGCGGGGTCCTCACGCGTGATGCCGTGGCCGACGGGTTCGAGATCGTGCTCGACGCCCAACTCCCGCTCGACGCGCGCATGCGACGGGTCGGCCGCCCCGATGTGCTCGTGCGGGTGGGTGAGCGGGCCGGGCGGGGGGCGCCGTGGCGCTACGTGCCGGTCGACGTGAAGCACCACTCGCTCACCCGGCCCGGCGAGGTTCCGCTCCGCACGTCACCGCTCGGCACGCCCGATCCCCTCGCCGGCGCGACCGAGCCCGCCGCGTTCGTTCGCCGCAACCTGCACGACGATGCCTTCCAGCTCGCGCACTACTGGCGCATGCTCGAGCACGCGGGTTGGGCCCCCGACGCCTCGGTCACCCCGCCGATCGGGGGGATCATCGACCGGCGCGAGCAGATCTGGTGGATCGATCTCGCCGATCCCCGCGAGCGACGCTGGTGGGCCGACGGGCCGGTCTCGATCCTCACTGCGTACGACCACGAGTACGCGTTCCGGCTCGACGTCATCGCCCGCACGCTGGTCCGCAACGCCGAGCCCGGCCGACCCCGTGCGGTCGAGCCGGTGCGCATCACCGAGTGCCGCATGTGCCCGTGGGAGCAGGTGTGCGACGACGAACTGCGGGCCGACGATCACGTGTCGCTGCTCCCCGGCTCCACCTGGGAGCGGTTCGTGGTGCTGCGTCGGCACGGGGTGCTCACCCGGGCCGCCGCCGCCGATCTCGACTGGCGAGCCGCCCGGCTCGTGCGGGGCGCCGCGGCCGGCGACGATGTGCTCGACGTCGGGCCCGTGCTCGCCACTGCGGCGGCCGCTCCGGCCGATGCGCTCATCACCGGGCTGGTCGACGGGCCGGTCGAGCTGCTGCGGCGCTGCGCCGATCTGGACCTCGAACGAGCCGCCGATCTCGCGGCGCTCGACTCCCGCACGCTGGCCCTCGCCGCCGACCGCATCGGTCGGTTGCCGAAGCTCATCGACGATGCCCGAGCCGCGACGGCCGGGGCACCGCTTCGCGGTCGCGATTCCGACCGGGTTCCCGTCCCCCGGGGCCTCGTCGAGGTCGACGTCGACATGGAGAGCACGCATACCGGCACCTACCTCTGGGGCGCGTTCACCACGGCGACCGACACCGGCCGCATCGCCGTCCCCCGAGCCGGCTACCACCCCTTCGTCGACTGGGCCGAGCCCGACCCCGCACGCGAGACAGCACTCATCGCCGGGCTCTGGTCGCACCTCGCCGAGTGCCGACGCCTCGCCGAGGCCGCGGGCGGAGCGTTGCGCGTCTACTGCTACTCCGATGCCGAGGCGCGGGAGCTGCGCCGCATCGTCGACGCCGCCCCACCCGGATCGGGCGTCCCCACCCGGGCCGAGCTCGAGGCGTTCCTGGCGAGCGCGGAGTGGGTCGATCTCTACGACCTCGTGCGCCGGATCATCGTGGCCCCGAACGGCTACTCACTGAAGCGCACGGCCCGCTGGAGCGGATTCGACTGGCGCGACGACGATGCGGGCGGCGCCCAGTCGATGGAATGGCACTTCGCCGCCGCGACGGCCGGCGAGGACGAGCAGACGAAGCTCCACCGTCGGCTCCTCGAATACAACGAGGACGACGTGCGGGCGACGCTCGCCTTGCGCCGGTGGCTCGACGGCCCGGCCCGATCGCTGCCGTCGGTCGCCGACTGGCCGCTCGACTGACGCCGCGGCCCCGCTCCCGAACCCTCAGCGCTTGAAGACGAAGTAACCCACTGGAGATGCCAGGTTCTCGGGGAACACGGTCCCGTACGTCGCGCGGAACTCGTCCTCAATCCATCGAAACCGGGACACCCGTTCCGCGCTCACGCCGACGACCTCGCACGCGTGGGTGAGGTACGCCCAATAGGGAAGGTCACGAGCATCGTTCACGAAGTCGACGGCGCGGTATCCGATCTCCCGACCGAGCGCCCGCATCTCCTCGATCTTGAAGATGTACTTATCTTCCATACGGGCCAGCGTCTCGCGATCCTGCGGGAGGAAGGTCGACTTCATCTGGTGCCGGATCTGCCGTTCGATAAGCGATCGTTCGGCATCGGTCAGCCGCTCGCTTCCACCGGCGATCTCGTCAGCCCGAAGCATGAGCGACATGAAGAGCGTGGTGATGGTCTTGCCCTCGAGGACCGGTTCGTAGAACACCGCGGCCCCTCCCGGCTGCAGGACGGTGAAGCACTGTCGCAGGGTGTCCGGGTAGTCGAGGAGGTGATGGAGCACAGACCTCCCGATGACCACATCGAACGATCCTTCCCGAAAGTGCGGGCGGTTCGCGTCGCTCACGACGAACGAGAGTCGCTCCTCGGGCGCAGCAAGTCGATCGGCGAGTGTCCGCAGGAAGGGCAACGAGACGTCCGTGGCCACGAGTTCCTCCACCTGACGATTCGCAAGAAACGCCCGCGTGAGGACACCGGTGCCGGCGCCGATCTCGAGGGTCCGGGTCGGCACGAGGCTGAGAGCCGCGATGACCGCCGCCCATTCCCGCTCGACCTCTCGCACCACGCTGTCGTCGATCCCCATGACGGCTTCGTAATCGAGCTGATCCAGCACAGTCCCGGCGCTGTCGTCATCCAGGAGGACCGGGATCCCATCGACCACGGGATACGCCGCGGTGCACAACTCACAGGTCAGCGCGTTCGCATCCCATGCGAAGCGACCCCCGCACCGGGGACAACGGAGGATGTCATCGAGGAAGGCTCGCCTCACATCAAGAAGATAGGCAGACGCCGACGCCGCGGCCCCGCTCCCGAGCCGACCGAGGTCTCCTAGGCTCCGGCCGCCCGTCCCGAGAGGAGCAGTCATGGAGTTCTCGATCGATTACGGCCCCGCCTACGCGATGGTCACGTGCAACTTGGTCGCCGGCGACCGGGTGATCGCCGAGGGTGGAGCGATGGTGTCGATGACTCCCGGCATCGACGTGCAGACCGGCTCGGGAGCGGCGGGCGGGGGCATCCTCGGTGGCCTGAAGCGGGCTGCGCTCGGCGGCGAGAGCTTCTTCATGAACACGTTCACCGCCCAGGCGCCGGCGCAGATCTCGTTCGCGCCCGGCGCACCGGGCGACATCGCCCACCACGCGCTCGACGGCAACACCAACGTGATGGTCACGTCCGGTTCCTACCTGTTCAGCGACGGCAACGTCACCGTCGACACCAAGTGGGGCGGGGCGAAGACCTTCTTCTCGAAGGAAGGCCTCTTTCTCCTGAACGTCGCCGGCGCCGGGAACCTCTTCGTCGCCAGCTACGGCGCGATCCGCCGGGTCGACCTCGAGGCGGGCCAGACGTTGATCGTCGACACCGGCCACGTGGTCGCGTTCCACGCCGGGATGGGCTACCAGGTCCGCAAGTTCGGCAACTGGAAGTCGACGATCCTCGGCGGCGAAGGTCTCGTGGTCGAGCTCACCGGTCCGGGTTCGGTCTGGATCCAGACCCGTAGCCCCGAGAGCTTCGCCGGCTTCATCGCGCCGTTCCTGCCCCTGCAGTCGAGCGGCACCGGCGGCTTCAGCCTCGGGCGGTAGGCCGGGCGGAGCGTCCCGCCCTCGCCGATCCTCCGACACGCGTCGGCGCGCCCTCCCGAGCCGCGACGCGAACGAACCGGGGCCGAGGGGCGCACAGCCACCCGACCCCGGTCCGGACCTCACCGGGGGACGACGGGTCCGAACGGCAGTCCCGCCGCCCGTTCACTCGGCGAGGGCGAAGGCGCTCGCGTGCACGAGCACGTCGTCCCACACGAGGGCCTGGCCGACGAGCCGGTCGGTCTCGACGTGGTGCTCGGTGCCGAGGCCCACGCCGGGCGCCTCGGTCGATTCGGCGGTGCCGAACCGCTCGAGGAACCGCAGCACCCGGTCGGTGGACGGCGTGCCGTCGGTGCGCTCGGGGGCGTCGAGGAGGTAGGCGCGTACGAGCGCCTCCCACTGCTCGGCGAGCACCTCGGGCGTGGCGAAGACATCGGCCTGCACGACCCGCCGACCGTGCGCCACCACGACGCCGCGCTGGCCCGGGAGCGGACCTCGGCCCACGAGCTCACCGACGGCGGAGTCGAGTCGGCCGTCCCGCTCGAACACCTCGTCGGCTGCCGTGAACGCTGCAGTCGACTCGGTCACGCGGAGCCGGGCGAGCTCGTCGTCGATCGCGTGCCAGACCGCACCCTGGTACGAGGCCTTCCGACCCGTCTCCCGGATGTTGCGCCCCACGCCGGCCTGCTTCACCCGCCGGACCCGCCGTGAGGCGTAGGTCTTGCCCTTCCGGAACCGACGCTCGCCGCTCCAGCGCCCCGCCTGCACGCAACTCACCGGGATGTCGACCGACTCGCCGGCCGGGACGAGCACACTGACGTTGATCGTGCGGTCCTGCTGACCGCCGACGACGGTCTCACCCTCGACGAGCACTGCGGGTGTGTCACCGTTGTTGGTGGCGACGAGCGTCGGCACCTGGGCGTGCTCCCGTTCCTCGACGACGACCTGGCCGCCACCACCCCGGACCCCACGGTCGCCGGCACCGTCATGCACGTAGACGGGGAAGAGCGAGACGCCCTGCCGGGTGATGGGTCGGCCGATCGAGATGCGGTTCGTGAGTTGGATGGTCATGTCAGTTCCCTTCCGGGTTGCGGGCCGCGTTCAGGGCGGCGGCCTCGGTGATGGTGACGCGGTGCAGGTCGACGAGCTCCGGCTTGCTCACGCCGTACAGGTAGCCCCCGGCGAGAGTGAACGCGATCGGCAGGCCCCGCTCGGCGGCCCACTCGAACACGATGCGCTCGCGCTCGACGAGGGTCGCGGTCGTGATCCCCTTCATGCCGCCGGCCCCCTCGTGGGGATCCATGCCCGCGTTGTAGAGCACCAACCCGTACTCGTTGTCGGCCTCGGCTGCGAGCACCTCGCGTACGGCGTCGAGGTAGGTGTCGTGTGCCTCGTCGGGCCGGGCCCGCACGATCCGGCGCACCCGCTCCGGCCCGATCGGGTAGTCGCCATCGAACGTCGACACTGCCACGTCGACCTGGCGGATGGAGCCGGCCCGATCGTGCTGATCGAGCAGGCTGGCCGTGCCACCTCCGCCGTGTGCGTCGAGGTCGAGCACGAGCACACGCGCGCCGTCGAGTTCCTCGGCGGCCACCAGTGCGCCCAGCGCAACCCCGTTGACGGTGCAGTAGCCCCGACCCTTCTCGAACCGGGCGTGGTGCAGCCCCGACGAGAGCGAGCCCGTCGCCCCACCCGAGGCCAGCGCCGACAGCACGGCGGCGTACACGCCGGCCGTCGATGCGGTGACCGCACCGAGCAGCCGCTCGTCCCAGCCGATCCCGTTGCTCTCGGCGAGTTCCGACGGCGTGCCCGTCACCAGCGCTTCGAGGTACTCGGCGTCGTGCACCCGCTCGAGCCACCGCTCGGTCGCCGCGTGGTGCTCGGCCGACGGGGCGACGATCGTCACCCCGTCGATCGGCTGCTGCACGAGCGACTTGGCGACCCAGTCCGCCTTGCGGGTCGTATCGAACTCGATCCCCGTGTCGTTGTAGGCCTCCCTGAAGAAGACCTCGGTTGTTGCGTTGCTCATCGGCTCGCCCTTTCGTTGCTCGTTGCCGTCATTGCTCATTGCTCTCATTGCTCTCGTCGTGTTCCTCGCGGGTGCTGCTGCCCTCGCCGTGCGCCGTGCTCCCGGTGCCGTTGCCGGCCCGCCCGCCGCGGCTCACGCCGCCGCGGGTCGGGCCTGCATGACGGCAGCCGCCTTCCGGATGGTGAGCCGGTGCAGGTTCACCAACTCCGTCCAGTCGGCACCCTGCAGGTAGCCGCCGGCGAGCACAAAGGCCACGGGCAGCCCGTGACGCTCGGCCCAGTCGAAGACCAGGCGCTCCCGCTCGGCGAGCACCTCGGCGGTGATGCCACCGACGCCGCCCGCATCCTCGTGCGGGTCCATGCCCGCGTTGTAGATGACGACGTCGACCGTCTCGGGCGACTCGATCCCGGCGAGGATCGACTCGCAGACCTCGAGGTAGTCCTCGGCGTCGGCGAATTCGAGCCGGGCGTCCGGACGCGACCGGTACCCGTCGTATTCCCCCACCGACACGTCGACCTGCTCGATGCCCTCGACGCCCTCGATGATCGACGCCGTGCCGCCCCCGCAGTGGGCGTCGAAGTCGACGATCAGGACCCGACGGGCACCGTCGGCCCGTGCAGCCTTCGCCGCCGCCGCGATGCCGTTGAACGTGCAGAAGCCCGCTCCCCGGTCGGCCGAGGCGTGGTGCAGCCCGCTCGAGAGCGAACCCGCGTGCACCCGGTTGCGGTAGGCGAACAGCACGGCGTCGATCACCCCGCCGGTCGAGGCCAGCACGGCCCGGAACAGCCCCGGCCACCAACCGAGACCGTTGGACCCGGCGAGCGTGCGCGGCTCACCCGTCGCGACCGCCTGGATGTACTCGGCCGAGTGGACCTCGGCGAGCTCCTCGACCGTTGCCGGCTCCGACTCCACCACGACGACCCCGGTGACCGGACGCTTCTCGAGCGACACGGCGACCCGGCCCGACTTCTCCGAGGTCTCGCGGCTGTTGCCCTCGACCACGTAGTCCGACGTGTAGAAGATGACGAGGTCCTGGCCGAGCCGCCGCTTCAGGTGGCGCTCGATCCGTTGCCGCTGCTGCTGCCGAGCCCGCCGGGCTCGCCGGTTCGGGCCGGCCACCGTCTTCGTGACGTTCGTCGGGTTCTTCTGGTTCTGCTCGTTCATGGCGTTCGTTCCTTCTTCTCGCTCGTTCTCTTCTTCGCTTCTCGTTCTCGATTCGGGTGGCCGGCCACGGCCCCGATCGATCGATGGTCGATCGGGGCCGCACCCGTCCGGCACTTGTCCGACGCCACCTCTCGCGAGGTGTGACAGCGCCGGCCGGAGCGCCCGCCGGTCAGCGGGTCGCCCGACCGATCTCGCGCACGATCGTTCGCACGTCGAGCGGCCAGTCGTGCCGCCACTGGCGAACCCGACGGAGGTCGTCGAGCCGCTCGGCCGCCGAGCCCGGGTTCCGGCGGTGGAAGTGCCGCAGGGCCGACTCGGCGTACGCCACGTTGGCGATCGGCCGGGCCTCCCGGATGGCCTCCAGTGCCGCGATCGGGTCCCATCCCTGCTCGAGGAGCAACCGGAACGCCATCGACGGCCCCCGGTTCACTCCCATGTGGCAGTGGACGAGGATCACCGCGTCGGGGTCGTCGAGCGCGTCACCGAGGAGCTCGATGACCCGGTCGTACCACTCGTCGGGCTGCTCGCCCAGGTGGTCGTCGACCCCGACCCAGATGTACTGGATGTCCGGGGCCAGGTCGGCCACCAGCTCGGCGTCGCTCCACTCGCAGCGGACATCGACGATGTGGGTGACCCCGGCTCGGACCCACTCGTCGAGCTGGCGGATCGCCCGGGTCGGGTCCTCGTGGAGGTCGCCGGTGACGATCAGCCGCGCGTGGGCCCAGCACAGGAACCGGTGCCAGGCGGCCGGGCCGGTCGGGGAGTCGATTGTGGGCGTGCATGAACTCATGACAATTTCCTTTCGGCGTTCGAGGGCGTCGCGACCCGTTCGGGGCGTGCGACGCCAGGGCTTCGTGCATTCCGTCCTCCGGTGCGGTGGCTCAGCGGGCTCGTTCGAGGTTTCCCGGGCCGCGCACTACCGGCGCTGACGAGAACGATTTCACCGCAAGGGTGAGACACGTTCCCGGGGTCGCCCCCGAGAGCACCCGAGGTCACCCTCGAGCTCACCCTTGCGATCACCCGGAATGCGACTGCTCAGCGGGCTCATTCGAGTGTTCCCGGGCGGCGCGTTCCTGGCGACAACAACAGTATGAACCAGGGGTGAGACAGTGACCCCCGGCGGGCCGGCGGTGCGGCGAACCGACTCAGTTCGACGACCAGTCCTCGGCATCGCCCCGGCCGGTCACCTCGAGCCAGAGCTCGACCGCCCGGATCTCGCGGGCGACACGCTCGGCGTCGGCCGTG
>JBJSXF010000184.1:0-39923 GCA_046086225.1 Actinomycetota bacterium
GCCGGATCAGCGTCCGGTGAACCGAGGCGATCGCTTCTCGGCGAACGCCGCCATGCCCTCGCGCAGGTCCTCGCTCGCGAACGCCTCGAGCTCGCGGGTCGTGATCTCCGCCCGGTCACGCTCGCCGAGCCACTGCGCCTCGGCGATCAGGTCGAGGGCCCGCTTGTGCCCCTGCACCGTGAGCGGAGCCGAGGCCGCGATGTCCGCCGCGAGCGCGAGGGCCGCCGTGAGCGCGTCGTCGGCCCGATACTGCACGAGCCCGATGCGCTCGGCGACCTCGGCGTCGACGGTGCGGCCCGCAAGCAGGAAGTCGCGCGCCGCGCCCTGACCGAGCAGCTGGGCGAGGCGCCAGATGTTGCGGGCGCTCAGGTGGATGCCGAGGCGACCACCGGGGATCGCGAACCGGGCCGACGGTGCCGCGACCCGGAGATCGCACGCGACCGCGAGCTGCATTCCGGCCCCCATGGCCGGACCGTTGACCGCGGCGATCACCGGCACGGGATGGGCCGCGATCGCGTCGAGGGTCACCTCGAACGCCGGTCGGAAGGTGTCCTCGCCGTCACCGTCGGCACCGAACCGGGTCACGAGGTCGGCCCCCGCGCAGAAGGCCGAGCCCGCCCCCGTGATCACCACCGCCCGGGCCGCTCCGGCATCGGCGAGCGCCACCCGGAGGTCTTCACACAACTGGCCGTTCAGGGCATTGCGCCGCTCGGTCCGGTCGATCGTGAGGAGGAGGACGGCATCGTGCCGCTCGGACCGGATCACGCCGTTCGCCTCACGACTCGTCGATCCGGGCGATGAGATCGCCCTCGCGCACGGACCGGCCGGGCTCGACGTGGATCTCGCGCACCACCCCCGGCACCTCGGTGACGACCGGGATCTCCATCTTCATCGACTCCAGGATGCAGATCTCGTCGCCCTCGGCGACCATCCGGCCTTCCTCGGTCGACACCAGCCAGACGTTCGCCGTGATCTCGGCCCTGATCTCGTGCATGAGCGGGATCGTACGCGCCGCCTGCCGCGACCGCGGGCCCGGGGTCAGACCGGAGGAACGCCGTGCTTGCGATCGGGTCGGACGATCCGCTTGCCCGCCGCCAGCCGCAGCCCCCGAGCGATCGCGGCTCGGGTGTCGGCCGGGTCGATGACGTCGTCGACCAGGGCCCGGCCGGCCGCCACGTACGGATCGATGTTCGCCCGGATCTCCTCGGCGAGCTCGAGCCGCCGAGCCGCCCGCGCGGTCTCGTCACCGATCGCCTCCAGGGTGCGCCGGTGGATGATGTTCACCGCGCCGTCGGGGCCCATCACCGCGATCTCGGCGCTGGGCCAGGCCACGAGGTAGTCGGCCTCGTAGGCGAGCCCGTTCATCACGAAGTAGCCGGCGCCGTAGCTCTTGCGCATCACCACCGAGATCTTCGGGACGGTCGCCTCGCTCACCGCGTAGAGCATCTTCGCTCCGTGCCGGATGATGCCCTGCCGCTCGACGACCGAGCCCACGATGAAGCCGGGCACGTCGTGCAGGAACACGAGCGGGATGCCGAACGCGTCGCACAGCCAGACGAACCGGGCCGCCTTGTCGGCGGCATCGACATCGAGCGCACCGCCGAGCACCATCGGCTGATTGGCCACCACCCCGACCGGCTGCCCGTCGATCCGGGCCAGGCCGGTGACGAGGTTGCGAGCCCATTCGGGCTTGATCCACAGCACGTCGCCGTCGTCGACCACGGCCCGCACCACCCGCCGGACGTCGTAGGCCCGCCGGGGGGCGGTGGGCACGATTCCGTAGAGCTCCTCGGCCCGCCGATCGACCGGATCGGACGAGGGGCGCCGGGGCGGGGGCTCACCGTTGTGCTGCGGGAAGAACGACAGGTAGCGGCGAACGAACGTGATGCACTCGGCGTCGTCGGCCGCTTCCAGGTCGGCCACCCCGCTCACCCGGGTGTGCACCGCCGAGCCGCCCATCTCCTCCTCGGACACGTCTTCGCCGACGGCCGCCTTCACCAGGTGCCGACCGCCGAGAGCCAGGGAGGACGTGCCCCGAACCATCGGCACGAAGTCGGCGAGCGCCGGGATGTACGCCGTGCCCGCCGCGCAGTGGCCGAGCACAGCGGCCACGAGGGGCACCACCCCGCTCATCGCGACCTGCTCCCGGAACAGCGCCCCCGCCCCGGCGAACTCCGAGCCGCTCGAGGAACGGATCCGGGCCCCGGCCGAGTCGAGGAGCCACACGAACGGCATCCGGCGCTCCACGGCCAGGGCGCGCATCCGGGCGACCTTGTCCTCGCCGACGTCGCCCATGGTCCCGGCCAGCACCGTGAAGTCGTACGCCGCGATCGCGACCGGTCGACCGTCGACCGCGCCGAGTCCGGTGACGACACCGTCGGCGGCGAGGGAACGGTCGCCGAGCACCGGATCCATGTGATCGGCGAGGAGGCCGTACTCGACGAAAGTCCCGGCATCGCAGAGCAGGTCGAGCCGCTCGCGCACCGTCAGCTTGCCGAGCGCATGCTGACGGTCGACCGCCGCGGGGCCGCCCATGGCGAGCGCCCGGGCCCGCCGCTCGGCGAGATCACCGAGCAGGGGCCCCCAGTCGTGGCGGTCGTCGCTCACTGGGCCGGCAGTCGCTTCACCGACCCGACCACCGGGGCGGACGCTTCTCGGCGAACGCGGCAATGCCCTCGGCCGCGTCCTCGGTCGCCGAGGTCACCGTGAGCATCGCCTGCAGGTAGTCGAGCGCCGCGTCCTCGTCGAGGTCGAGCACCCGGTAGAACGCCTCGCGCCCCCAGCGCATCGCCACCGGACTCCCGGCCGCGAGCTCGGCCGCCAGCTCGGCGACCGCCGCATCGAGTCGATCCCCGGGCACCACCCGCTGCACGAAGCCGATGCGGGCGCCCTCGTGCGCATCGACCCGACGGCCCGTCATCATCAGCTCCAGCGCGGTCTTCGGCGGCATCGACCGCAGCAGGGGCACGGTGATCATGTACGGCCACAACCCGATCCGGACCTCGGGCGTGCCGAACACCGCGTCCTCGGCGGCGACGACGATGTCGCACGCGCAGGCGAGCCCGAAACCTCCGGCCAGGGCATAGCCGCGCACCTTCGCGATCACCGGCTTGCCGATCTCCCGGAGATCCCGGAAGAGATCGGCGAGGAGGCCCCGCCGGTCGTGAGCCTCGGCTCCGTCACTCGCGATGCCGCCGTCAGCGGCGAGGTCGGCTCCGGCGCAGAAGGCCCGGTCGCCCGCGCCGGTAATGACCACGACCCGGACCGCCGGATCGGCCCCGGCCCGCGCCACGGCATCCCGGAGCCCCTGCATCACCGCGAACGACATCGCGTTCCGGCGCTCGGGCCGATCGATCGTGACGACGGCCACCGCACCGTCGAGCTCGTAGCGGACGTCGCTGCCGGTCACCGCGCCGATGCTATTGCGCGTACGCTGCGCCGCATGCTGGTGTACGCGATCGCGGTGACGGTCGCTCTGCTCGTACCGGCCGCCACCCGGGGCTCCTACCGACGCCTCCTCGAGGTGGAGTGGCGGTGGGGTGCACTGCTCTTCGCCGGCCTCGCCATCCAGATCCTGTTGGAGTGGAACGCCGTCCCCCGCGACCGCTGGCACGACCTGGGCTTCGGCCTGCTCGTCACGTCCTACGTGCTCATCATCGGCTTCGTCGGCCGCAACCTCGTCCTGCGCGGCATGGGCGTCGTGCTCGTCGGCGTGCTCTGCAACTTCGTCGTCATCGTGGCGAACCAGGGCATGCCCGTCGACGTGCCCGTTGGCCGGGCCGAGGAGGCCTGGCTCCAGCCGTCGATCAAGCACCATCCGCAGCAGCCCGACGATCGACTGCGGGTCCTCTCCGACATCATCGTGCTGAGTCAGCCGTTCGACGCCATCCTGAGCTTCGGCGACCTCATCCTCGCGGTCGGGCTGTGCGACGTCGCCTACCACGGGAGCCGGCGGCGCCGGTCACGTCGCCCCGCCACCGATCCGGGGCCCGCCGCGCGCGCCGAGGTCGTCGGCTCAGACGCCTGACGCGGGCACGAGCGCACCGACCGATCGGTCGCGCAGCACCCGCTCCACGACCGCCAGCACCCGGGCATCGCCCGCGTAGCGACTGTCGGCGCGCAGCACGGCGAGCGCACTCGTCGCCATCGACGCGTCGCACGCCATCAGATCATCGAACGCGCTCGCTACGGCGAGGATCCGAGCCGCCAGACGCCGCCGCGGCTCCGATGCGTCGCCCGCCACGATGTCACCCGCCGCGGCGAGGGGCCGGATGTCGCGCATCATCGTCCCCGTGACCACCGCCACCTCGCCCGGATCGCCGGCATCGGGATCATCGAGCGTCACCTGCCCGAGATGATGCAGCAGCGCCGCCATCTCGAGATCCCGAACGTCCTCGGTCGGGAGCCCCATCCGCTCGGCGACAGCACCGGCGAGGGCCGTGACCCGGGCCGCGTGACCGTCGGCGACGTACCCACCGAGCTCGGGGGCCATGGCCAAAGCCTCGATGGTCTGCCGGAACGACCGGGTCGCGGCGTCGAGCCGCTCGAACGCGTACCAGGCGGCGAGGAGCGGGGTCGCGAAGATGAGCGGGCCCCAGAGCCCCACCCGGCCGGCTCCGTCGACACCGTGGTAGCCGATCGCCATGAGCACGCCCGAGGATCCGATCGCGATCCACGCCAGGCGACCGCGCGGCGTGATCGATGATCCCAGCCGCAGCCCGAGCCGGAGCGGCACCGCGACGAGCGGCTGCGCCGCCGCCGCGACGACCAGGGCTGCGAGCACCGTCGCCACCGTCTCGGCCCCCGGGAAGACGTGGTGCGCACCCGCGTAGGCGGCGTAGGTCGCGGTCGCGACCGCGAGCCGCTCGACGACCACGGCGACCCGGCGACCTCGCCCACGATCGGTCAGCCGCAGCACGAGCGAGATCGCTTCCGCCCCCACCACAGCCGCGGCGTACTCGGCGAACGGGAACGACGCGGCGATCACGATCAGCACCGCGTACGACAGCGGGAGCGCGCTGCGATCCTCGAGCCGCAGCACGAGGATCTCGCCGGCCACGAGACCGGCGGCGAGCAGAAGCAGCGCCGGAGCGGGCCCGTCGGGCGCGACCGCCTGCGCGATCCCGGCCGCGATCGCTCCCGCCACGACCACGAGCAGCAGCGGGCGACGACGCTCCACGGGAATCAGCTCGCGGCGGGCACGTCGACCGGGAGCAGATCGCCGAGTCCGGCCGATCCGACCCCCGCCTCGGGCGCGTCGCTGAACTCGACCTCGACCTCGTGGCCGGCACCGTGCCGCTCGCCACGCGTCTCGATGGCGTGGATGAGCGCCTCGACGCACGCCGGGTGGAACTGCGTCCCCGCCTTGTCGCGCAGCTCCGCGAACGCGACCTCCTGGGGGAGCGCCTTGCGGTAGGAGCGGGTCGAGGTCATCGCGTCGTACGCGTCGGCGATCATCACGATGTAGGGCTCGATCGGGTGATCGGCGTCGTCGGGATCGAAGCGCATGGCGTCGCTGTGACTCGCTGCCGCGATCGGGCGCAGGAAGTCGATCTGGGAGAGCATCCGCACGCTCACCGCCTCGTGGGTGCGAACCCGGGCGAACTCCTCCTCGGTGAGCCGACCGGGCTTGTTGAGCAGCGAGTTGGGGACGACGAGCTTCCCGATGTCGTGCATGAGGGCGGCGAAGCGCAACCGCTCCAGGCGGGCCGGCATGAAGTTGAGCTCCTCACCGATGTAGCACGCGTACTCGGCGACCCGTCCGGCGTGACCGGCCGTGTAGCGGTCCTTGCGCTCGAGGGCCCGGATGAGCATGCCGACCGTCTCCTCGTGGGCCTCCTTCACCCGCATGTACGACGCGAACATCTCGCGAGCGATGAGGATGGGGACGATGATGAGGAGCATCACCGCGGGACCGAGAGACAGGTAGAGGCGGCCGAGCAGGAACCCGATGAGGGCGAAGGGGAGCTCGTCGACGTTCTGGCGGAGGCACTGGACCACGATCTCGCCCGGCACCCGTGACCGCTCGGCGGCGTAGGAGCACAGCAGCAGGAGCGACATCACGACGACGCACGTGAGGGCCGCCGGGATCGCGGTGAGCAGCGCACCCGGCATCCGCAAGGCGCCCGGGTCGGGCAGCGCGCTGTAGACGAGCGACGCTGCTGCGGCACTGCAGGCGTAGATCGCACCGTTGAACGGGATCCACGGCCACGTGCGCCGGTGCAGCGCCGGAACGTAGATGCCGCCGGCGAAGCCGACGATCGCCGCGCCGGCCAGGGTGCCGTCGTGATCGAAGGCGACCACGGCGGCCATGAAGATCATGACGTTGGGCGAGAACGACATGCTCTTGCCGGGCACGACGACGGCCCGGTGCATGCCGAAGATCGCGAGCGCCGAGAAGACGAGCAACGGCACCGGCGCCGGGAACCCGGTCCGGGCGACGAGCAGACCGATCGCACCGACCGCCACGGCCGCGATCGCGCCGCAGTACCAGGCGAGCGATCGTGGGAATGGGGCGATCGAGTCGTCCATGCCTGTCCGGCGCACGGACGGCGAGGGGAAGGGAGGCGCACGGCAGGGCCTCGAACGGATCGATGGATCAACGGAAACGCGCTCCGCCCGCACCACCGGCGAGCAGGAGTGCGACCAGACCGGAACCGATGGCGGCCACACGAACAGCGAGCTTCTTCACGGGAACTCCCCCTTGCGTCACGTCCTCTGCTGCTGCCGCTAGGTGCAACAGGGCATCCGCTCCGCTCGGGAACTGCTTCTGCGTGAGAGTCGAGACCCGTCCAAGGCCCCGCCGTCCGTCTCCCTTATGTCCCTCGTCGACTCGTGCGACTCCCCTCTCGGCCGGTTACGTGGGCTCCGGGCTTCACGCCCGGACGAGACACGGTATGCCGCAGACAGTGGTCACACAAGCCTCAATTTCTTACATCACCCCCATGAGTGGTCCTTCTGGCCCAGTAATCGTCACGGAGCGCGGTCGACACCCCTCCGGGGGTGGCCCGGAGGGGCGTCGGGTCGGCCCCATCGCCCGGATCAGTGGATCCGGGCGCCGCCGGTGCCACCTGCGAGCAGGAGCGTGCCCATCGCCCCCGCGAAGATCATCCATCGCATCATCAGCTTGCGCATTCCCTGTCCTCCCGGATTCCGTCGCCCCCTCGGGCGACTCGGGCATCATCAGCCCCCTGGGCCCCGAGACCCATCGGCCAGGTGGCCGATTGCCGGGTAGCCGACTCACCCAGAGCGAGATCGATCCCACGGAACGCGCGAACAGCCCGGTCGACTCCGCCATTGCCCCCGGCCCCTCCCCGCCGTAGCGTCGACTCGTGGCGCACGGGCGTCGTCGCCTCCGCCTCGGGCCCATCGGGGCCGCGGTCATCAGCGGGTGGCTCACGGCCTGCGGCGGATCCGCCGCTCCGCCCCCGCTCGCCGACCGGCCAACGGCCACCGCCACCCGCCCTCGCGGCGATTCGCCCGACGAATCCCCCCGACGCCGCTCGCTCGCCGAACCCGCACCCCCGCTCCCCGAGATCGACGCACTCCCCGAACGCGCCACCGCCGAGCTGCTCGCCTACTCCTCCTGGCTCCACGCCACCCGACCCGACGGCCGGCTCGTCGGCGCGGCATTCGCGCGCGGAACCGAGCTCGAGCGCCGCACCCGCCGTGATCTCGCGACACTGCAGCGAACCGGACGCCGACTACTCGAGACCACGAACGGCGAGGACATCATCCGGGTGGTCTCCGTCACCGGGCACGCAGCATCGGTGCGCGTCGTCCAGGACCTGACCGGGATCGTCCTGCTCGGGCCCGACGGTCGAGTCGTCCAACGGGTCACCGCCGGCCGGACGTCGTACCTGGTGCTGCTGATCCGGAACGACGGCGGGCCCTGGCTGCTCGCCGCGATCGACGAGGAGGGCCCCGCATGAACGCACCGAGGCACGCCCCGCGCCACCCCGCACCCCGTCGGCGACGCTCCGTTCCGTGCGAACCGACGCCCGGCGCGCGCCTCGTCGCCGCTCTCGTCCTCGGGCTCGTCCTCGCCGGAGCACCAGCGGTTCCGGCGACCGCAACCGGCGGCAGCGGCCACCTCGGAGGTGGCGGCGAGGTCGAGGTCGGCATCACCGTCATCACCCCCGGGTTCGACCGACCGGTCGATCTCGACGGGGACAGCGCCACCCACCCCGTCGTATGGACCGTCGTCGACGGCGGACCCGCCCGCCCCGGCGACCTCTCCGGACTCTGCCGAGCGCCCGACGGCGGCTTCGGGTGGAAGTACTGGCTCATCGGTCGCAGCCGGGACGGCACGATCGTCGGCGAGCGCCTCGTCTGCCGACCCTTCACCGACCCGCAGGACCCGCCGCCCCCACCCGAGCCACCCGTGCTCCCCACCATCGAGGAGGTCTGGCGCCGAGCGCAGCTCCCGGCTCCGAGCATCGGCATCGATCCGGCAACTCGCGGGGTCACCGGCCTCGAGACCCGGATCTGGGCCCGGTCGGAGACGACCCTCACCCTCGGCGTCACGCTCGACGGCTACTCCGTCACCGCCCGCGCCGTCGTCGTCGGCTACACGGCCCGGGTCGACGGCGGTCCCGTCACGCGCGCCGACGGGCCGGGCGGACCGGACGCACCCGTGCTCCGCCACGTCTTCGAGGTGAAGGGTTCGCACCGGGTGTCGGTCGGCGCGATCTGGCGCGCGAGCGCCACGTTCACCGGACCGGGACTCGACGCCCCGCTCACGACCCCGATCGGCGAAGCGATCATCACCGCCAGCCGCCGGTACCCCGTGACCGAGGTGCGATCGGTGCTCCGCCCCTGAGGGGATCGTCCGATCGGCGGGAGCGCGCCGATAGCCTCACCGCAGTGGAGGAGCTCGACCTCACCGAAGTCGAACGGGAGATCTGTCGGCTCCCCGACGTCTCGATCGCCCGCATCGTCGGCGAGCCCGACGGGCGGGTGACCGAGGTCCACATCGTCGCCGTCCCCGGCAAGCATCCGAAGCAGATCGTCCGCGACGTGCAGTCGATCACGCTCGCATCCTTCGGGCTCGAACTCGACCGACGACTCATCTCCGTCGTCCAGCTCGGCGGCGCGGCCACCGGCGACACCGGCGGCATCGTCAGCGGCGCGCCCCGGGCCTCCATCCTCGCCATCACCGCCGAAGCCAACGGACTCCGTTCGCTCGTGCGCGTCACCATCGCCCGCGACGACGAGGAAGCAGTCGGCTTCGCCGAAGGCTCGATCGCCTCGACCGCGCGCCATCGTCTCATCGCCGCGTCCACCGTCGACGCGCTGCGCCAGCTCGACCCCGCGGCCGAGTGCATCGACGTCGACCACGCCCAGGTCGTCCGGGTCGGCGCGCACGACGTCGCCGTCGTCACCGTGGTGTTCGTCGTGCCCCCCACCGAGCAGATGGTCTCGGGCTCGGCCCTCGTGCGAGCCCAGGGCGAAGCCGACGCAGTCGCCCGGGCCGTGCTCGACGCGACCAACCGTCGCCTCGGCTACGTCACCGGCGCCTGACCCGCACCCCACACCCGCCCCGGGGGCGGAACCCGCAGGCCGCTCCCGTAACGTGGCCCCGTGAGCCCGCAGGCCGTGACGCTGTCGTTCCGCCTCGGCGGATCCGACGGCGTCGCCGTCGAAGCCCGCAAGTGGACGGCGGCGCTCACCGAACTCGGCTTCACCACCCGTCGGATCGCCGGAGCGATCGAAGATGCCGGCGCCCCCGACGACATCATCCTCCCCGGCCTCGCCATCGGCGCCCCGGAGCCACCCGGCGATGCCGAGCTCGCCGCGGCGCTGGCCGGAGCCGACCTCGTCATCGTCGACAACCTCTGCTCGCTGCCGCTCAACCCCGCCGCCGCCGACGCCGTCGCTCGGGCGACCGCCGCCCATCCGGGCCGCGTCTGCTTCCGGCACCACGACCTCCCCTGGCAGCGTCGGCACCTCGCGCCACTCGAGACCCGCTTCCCCCCGCGGGTCGACGGCGCGCTCCACGCCACGATCAACCTCCGCAGCCGCCGTGAGCTGGAGGCCCGGAGCTACCCCCTCGCCACCACCGTCCACAACTACTTCGACCTCGATCCCGCGCCCGGCGACCGCGCCGCCACCCGGCAAGCCCTCGGCTTCGCCGACGACGAGCTCGTCTGCTTCCACCCGGCGCGAGCCATCGAGCGTAAGAACGTCCCCGGTGGGCTCCGCTTCGCCCGGGCCCTCGGCCGACTCATCGGCGACCGCCCGATTCGCTACTGGCTCTCGGGACCGGCCGAGGACGGCTACGGACCGACCCTCGACCGCCTGCTCGCCGCGACCGATGTGCCGGTCACGATGGGCCGGGTCACCGTCGCCGACGGCTACGCCGCCGCCGATCTCGTCGTCTTCCCGTCCACGTGGGAAGGCTTCGGGAACCCGATCATCGAATCGATCGCACACCGTCGCCCCTGTGCGGCCGCCCCGTACCCGGTGCTCACCGAGATACTCGCCACCGGGATCCGGATGCTCTCGACCGAACACCCCGAGCAGGTCGCGCGCTTCCTCGCCCGATCAGCCGACGAGCAGGCCCACGCCCTCGCCGTGAACCGCCACCGAGCCGGCCTCTCGTTCGACATCACCGAGCTGCCGGGCGCCATCGATGCCGCATTCCGGGTCGCGGGCTGGACCACCTGGTGACCGATCCCGTCCTCGCCCGCCGGGCCCGGATCGCCCGGGCCGCCGCCACCGGGAAGCGGATCGGCTACCTCGCGCTGCTCGTCGCGATCGTCGCTTTCGCCGTCGGTCTCGCCGCCGACTGGCCCCGGTGGACCGTGACCCTCTGCGTCACCGGACTCGTTGCCGCCTGCTGCATCCTGCCCCTGCCCATCGTCCTCGCGTACGGGGTCCGCGCCGCCGATCGGGAAGACCGGGCCGCCGGACGGGGACCGCGCTGACCCGGCGGCGTACGATCGCCCCATGGAGTTCCGCACCCTCGGCAACACCGACCTCCGCGTCTCGGCGGTCGGCCTCGGCACCTGGACCCTCGTCAGCGACTGGTGGGGCCGGACCGACGACCCCGACACCATGATCGCGGCCGCGCTCGACGCCGGGATCAACTTCATCGACA
Organism: Actinomycetota bacterium; assembly: GCA_046086225.1. Taxonomy (GTDB): domain Bacteria; phylum Actinomycetota; class Acidimicrobiia; order IMCC26256; family PALSA-610; genus JBJSXF01. The sequence continues at coordinate 11,102 of JBJSXF010000184.1, forward strand.
CCGCACCCGTCTACGGCGCCGACGGGGCAGGCGAGACCATCCTCGCCCCCTACCTCGCTGCCCGCGACGACCTCGTACTCACGACCAAGGTCGGCTACGACATCTCGGCCGAGCGCAAGTACCCCGGCCAGTCGGAACGCCCCCACGACTGGGATCCGGCGTCGGTCCGCCGTCAGGTCGAGGCCTCCCTCCGTCGCCTCGGCACCGACCGCATCGATCTCCTCCAGCTCCACAACCCGCGCATCGATCCGATCGTCGACGACGCGCTCTGGACGACCCTCTCGGCCCTCGTGACCGAGGGCAAGGTCCGGGCGCTCGGCGTCGCGCTCGGTCCGGCGATCGGCTGGGTCGAGGAAGGCAACCGGGCGATCGACGAGCGGCCCATCGCGACCCTCCAGACGGTCTTCAACATCCTCGAGCAGGAGCCCGGACTCACCTTCGCTCGCCGCCCCCGGGTCACCGCAGGCGACGTCGGCCTCATCGCCCGGGTGCCCCACGCCTCCGACACCCTCTCCGGCCGCATCACCCGTGACACCGTCTTCGATGCGAAGGACCACCGGGCCCACCGCAACCGCGACAACATGCTCGACAACTTCGAGAAGGCCGAGACGCTCGGCTTCCTGTGGGGCCCCGGAACCGGACGCACCATCGGCCAGGCCGCCATCGCCGGGATCCTCGCCAACCCGGCGTTCGCGTGCGTGATCCCCACCGTCATCTCGGTCGAGGACGTCCGGGAATATGCGGCGGCCGCCGACCGGGCGCTCACCGCCGACGAGACCGCCGAGCTCGACGCCCGCTGGGCCCGGAACTTCGACCACGTCGACCGCTACGTGATGCCGCTGAAGTCGAGCGTCTAGCGTCCGGCCGTGCGCCTCCCGGCCGGTCAGCGACGTTCCCAGCTGCTCGCGGTCGCCCGGGAGCGCTTCGCCACCCAGGGGTTCCACGCCACGTCGATGGATGACATCGCCGAGGCGGCCGGGGTGACCAAGCCCGTCGTCTACCAGCACTTCCCGAGCAAGCACGCCCTCTACGCCGAATTGCTCACCGATACCTCCCGGCGGCTGCTCACCACCCTCGAGGCCGCCACACGCGGTGCGGGCACCGGCCGGACCCGGGTCGAGGAGGGCTTCCGTGCCTACTTCCGATTCGCGGCCGAGGACCGCTCCTCGTTCCTCCTGCTCCTCGGCGCCGACAACCGGGCCGAGCCCGACTTCGCCAGGATCGTCGACGGCACCCTCGACGCCTGCGCAGCCGCGGTATCGACGCTCATCGATCTCCCCGCCTCGGCCGAGCAGCGCCTCGTGCTCGCCCACGCGCTCGTGGGCATGGCCGAGGCGGCAACCCGGTCGGTCCTGCACGCGGGCGACCGGACCCCCGACCCCGACGACCTCGCGGCCTGGATCGCCGAGCTCGCCTGGTTCGGACTCCGCGGCGTCCGCCCCGGCGGCATCGACGAGCGCGACCGCCGCCCCGACCCGCGCCGCTGAGTCGACTACCGCCGGCGGACGCGCACTCGCTCGATCGCGTGGTCGCCGCCCTTGTCGAGCACGATGTGGGCACGCGGTCGGGTCGGAGCGATGTGCTCACGAAGGTTGACCAGGTTCACCGTGCGCCAGATCCGCCGGGCGAACTCGCTCACCTCGTCGTCGGTGCGGCCGACGAGGAAGCCGAACCAAGAGTCGGGATCGGCCACCGCCTCGTCGCGTAAGCCGAAGAGCCGCGCCTCATACCACCGTTCGAGATCCGCCTCGGCCGCATCGACGTAGAGGGCCAGATCGAGGGATTCCCCGTCCGGGCCCGACACCGCCGGCTGGAGCACGTTCACGCCCTCCACGATGACCACATCCGCACCCCGCACGACGATCTCGCCGCCGGGCACGATGTCGTACGTCTCGTGCGAGTACTGCGGAGCCCGCACCTCCTCAGCCCCCGAGCGCAGCGCCGCGAGGAACCCGGCGAGCGCCCCCGAGTCGTAGCTCTCGGGGAAGCCCTTGCGCGCCATGATCCCCCGCGCCTCGAGCACCGCATTGGGGAACAGGAATCCGTCGGTCGTGACGTGCTCGACCCCGGCACCCCCGGCCGACTCCGACAGCAGCACGCGGAGGGTCCGGGCCGCCGTGCTCTTCCCCGACGCCACACTCCCCGAGATGCCGAGCACGAAGGGACGGGCCGCGGTGCCGGCCCGGGCCGCCGCTATCCGGTCGCGCACGAAGCCCACGAGCGGCGCGTAGATCGTCGCGACCTCGTCGGCGGGTACCGGACCCACCGGCGAAGAGGAACCCTGGGCGGCGCCACCCCGGGCGCGCCACTGCGCCCGCGAGAAGACGGCGTACGCGACGGGGTCGGTCGTTCCCGGATCGGTCAACGCACGCCCCTCAGCCGTCGAGCCCCACCGGGCAGGTGACGCCGGTTCCCCCGAGCCCGCAGTAGCCATTGGGATTCTTCGCCAGGTACTGCTGGTGGTAGTCCTCGGCGTAGAAGAAATCGGGCGCCGGCTCGATCTCGGTGGTGATCGGACCGAAGCCGGCGGCCTGCAGCCGGGCCCCGAAGACCTCGGCCGAACGTCGGGCCGCCGCGAGCTGGGCGGCGTCGGTCGCGTGGATCACCGACCGGTACTGCGTACCGATGTCATTGCCCTGGCGCATCCCTTGGGTCGGGTCGTGCCCCTCCCAGAAGCAGCGGAGCAGCTCGGCGTAAGGGCAGCGCTGCGGGTCGAACACCGTCAGCAGCACCTCGGTGTGCCCGGTACGCCCCGAGCAGACCTCCTCGTACGTCGGGTTCGGCGTGTACCCCCCGGCGTAGCCCACGGCCGTCGTGAACACACCGGGCAGCTGCCAGAAGCGGCGCTCCGCCCCCCAGAAGCACCCCATCCCGAAGACGGCCCGCTCGAGGCCGTCGGGAAACGGGGGCTCGAGCGACGCGTCGAGCACGAAGTGCCGAGCGGGCACTGCGAACGGCCGGGTGGGCCGGCCGGGCAGCGCCGCCGCCGGTTCGACCATGCGCACCTTGTCGGGCCGAGCGAACATCGAGCCTCCTCACGGTCCCCGGCCGACCGGCCGGGGCAATCCAGTCTGCCCGACCGGGTGCGCCGGACCGCCCTCGGGAGCCCCGGCGATGACGACGCCGCAACCGCGGGTCAGACGGCTGCGTCGGCCCGAACCGAGACCGTCGCCGGGATCCGCACCCGACCCGGCGCACCGTCGGGATCATCGACCGTGAACGACCAGCGCTGCTCCTGCCAGTCGTAGACGGTGCCCTCGTCGACCGATTCGATGCCGACCGTGAGTCCGTACTCGCCACCGAGCAGCGGGACCGATCCGAACGCGAACTCGACCGCACCCGGTCCGGCCACCACCCGCGTCGGGAGGCCTGCCAGCCGGGTGTTCGTGCCGAACAGGTGGGTGCCCTCCTCGTCGTCGATCGCGATCCCCACCTGTACGCCCTCGGTCGCCGCGGCCGCCTCGAACTCGACCCGGATGAGCAGGGGCTCTTCGGGCCGCAATTGCTCGCGACCGTCGGGCGTGCCCGGGTGGGTGAAGTGCACTCCGGTCACCCGGATCTGATGGGTCGCGAGCGCCGCCCGTGAGCCGTTCCCCTCACCGGGGCCGGCGTCGGGTGGGTCCTCGACGATCGACGGATGACTCGCCATGTGCTCCCGGAACACCTGAACGGCCTCCCGCGGCACCGCGTCGACGATCACCCGGCCGTGGTCGAGCACCACCGCCCGGTCGCAGATCCGGCGCACGGTCTCCGGCGCATGGGTCACGAACAGGATCGTGCGCCCCTCCTCCCGGAAGCGCTCCACCCGGTTCAGGCACTTGCGTTGGAACGCCTCGTCGCCGACCGACAACACCTCGTCGATGAGCAGGACATCGGGATCGACGTTCACGGCCACCGCGAACCCCAGCCGGACGTACATCCCCGACGAGTAGTGACGAACCGGCATGTCGATGAAGCGCTCGAGGCCCGAGAACGCCACGATCTCGTCGAACAACCCGGCCGTCTGCCGGTTGGTGAGACCGAGGATCGAGGCGTTCAGGAACACGTTCTCCCGCCCGGTCATGTCGGGGTGGAAGCCGGCGCCGAGCTCGAGCAGCGCCGCCACCCGGCCGCGGGTGATGATCTCGCCGGTGGTCGGCCGCAGGATCCCCGCGATGCACTTGAGGAACGTCGACTTGCCCGATCCGTTGTGGCCCAGGATCCCCACCGTCGAGCCCTCCTCGACGGCGAGGTCGATGCCCCGCTCGTCGAGGGCCCAGAAATCCTCCGACGGCAGCCGTCCGAAGTGGATCACCCGCTCCTTCAGCGAGGTATAGCGGCCGTGATCGAGCCGAAAGCGTTTCGAGACGCCTCGCACCTCGATCGCCGGAGCCATGGCTGCGCACGCTACCGCCGGTCGGATACGCGCCGCGGGCGCACGGTGTGAGAGATTGAGCGTTCGTGGAGACCGTGACGCTCATCGGCCGGGACGGCCTGCGCCTCGCCGCCGACGTCGCCGGCGACCCGTCCGGCCCACCCGTGATCCTGTTGCACGGCGGCGGTCAGACCCGACATTCGTGGGGGACGACCCTCGAGGCCTGCGCGGCACGCGGCTGGCACACCCTCGCGTTCGACCTCCGAGGCCACGGTCGGAGCGAATGGGCGCCCGACGGCGACTACACCCTCGACGCGTTCTCGGGCGATGTCGTGACGGTGGCCCGCTCGCTCCCCGAGCCGCCGGTGCTCGTCGGCGCATCGCTCGGCGGTCTCGCGTCACTCGCGGCGATCGGCGAACGCCCCGACGAAACGGTGGCCCGGGCCCTCGTGCTCGTCGACGTCGCCCCCCGGATCGAGGAAGCCGGTCGGGATCGCATCGCCGCGTTCATGCTCGAGCACATGGAATCCGGATTCGCCTCGCTCGACGAGGTCGCCGACGCCATCCAGGCCTACAACCCCCATCGGCCCCGGCCGGCCAACCTCGACGGCCTGGCCAAGAATCTCCGGCAGGGCGACGACGGACGCTGGTACTGGCACTGGGATCCGGCGTTCGTCTCCGGCCGCCTCGGCGCCGAGGACGAGACCCGATCCTCGGTCGTCGACCCGCACCGCCTGACCAACGCGGCCCGCGGCGTGCACGTCCCGACCCTGCTCGTGCGGGGCCGGGTCAGCGACCTGCTGTCGGAGGAAGGTGCCCGCGAGTTCCTCGAGCTCGTGCCCCACGCCCGGCTCGTCGACGTGTCCGGCGCCGGACACATGGTGGCCGGCGACCGCAACGACCTCTTCAACGATGCCGTCGTCGGCTTCCTCCAGGAACTGTGGGCCTGACCGCCGCGCTCCGCTCGACCTGCTCGGCCGGGTCGCCGGTCAGAGTCCCATCGACCGGCCGATGATCTCCTTCATGATCTCGGTGGTGCCGCCGTAGATGGTGGTGATCCGGGCGTCGGCGTAGGCCCGGGCGATCGGGTACTCGAGCATGTAGCCGTAGCCGCCGTGCAACTGCAGGCAACGGTCGACGACCCGCTTCTGCAGCTCGGTGCACCACCACTTCGCCATCGCCGCCTCCTCGGCGGTGAGCGCCTCGTCGTTGAGCGCGACGACGCACCGGTCGACGAAGGCCTGGGCGACCTCGATCTCGGTCGCGATCTCGGCGAGCACGAACCGCGAGTTCTGGAACGACCCCACCGGCTGCCCGAACGCCGTACGACCCTTCACGTACTCGAGCGTCCAGTCGAGTGCCGCGCGCGCCGCCGCCACCCCTGCGATCGCGATCGACAGCCGCTCCTGGGGCAGGTTGTGCACGAGCTGGATGAAGCCCTGCCCTTCCTCTCCGAGGAGGTTGGCCACCGGTACCGGCACGTCGTTGAAGAACAGTTCGGCGGTGTCCTGGCTGTGCAGGCCGAGCTTCTCCAGGTTGCGCCCCCGCTCGAAGCCGGGCATGCCCCGCTCCAGCACGAGGATCGACATGCCCTTGTGGCGCTGGCTCGGGTCGGTCTTGACCGCCGTGACGATGAGGTCGGCGTTGATGCCGTTGGTAATGAACGTCTTCGAGCCGTTCACCACGTAGGTGTCGCCGTCGCGGATCGCGGTCGTGCTCATCGACGCGAGATCGGAGCCGATCCCCGGCTCGGTCATCGCGATCGCGGTCAGGAGCTCACCCGACACGATGCCCGGCAGCCACCGCTGCTTCTGCTCCTCGGTGCAGTAGCTGAGGAAGTACGGCAGGCAGATGTCGTTGTGGAGGCTGATCCCGAGACCCGCGCCGGCAACTCCCGCAGCCTGGATCTCCTCGTCGATCACCGTGTTGTAGCGGAAGTCGTCGACCCCACCCCCGCCGTACTCCTCGGGCACCGCCATGCCGAGGAAGCCGTGCTTGCCGGCCTCGGTGTAGAGGTCGTGGGGCACGGCCCCGGCCCGCTCCCACTCGTCGAAGTGGGGCACGACCTCCTTGTCGAGCCAGGTCCGGAAGGAAGCCCGCAGGGCCTCGTGCTCGGGTTCGAAGATGTCACGTTCCATGGGCGGCAGTCTCGCGCGGCGAGGCCGGGACCGCAGCAGCCGGTCAGCCGGAAATGACCCGCCGCCGACGCGACGCGCTCAGAGCCCGAAGACCACGAGGACCGGGATCAGGAACAGCGCCAAGAGGATCAGGAACGGAATCGCCAACATGGCGATAACCACGAACCCCACGATCAGGAGTGCCCAGGCCAAGCCGTAGAGCAGTCGATCGAGCAATCCGCTCACCGCACCCCGTCAGCCCTGCGATCCATCCCTGTCCGCCGATCAGTCGAAGATCGCCATGGCGATGATGACCCAACCGATCACGACCATCAGGCCGACGACCAGCAGAGCCGGTACGACCACGATCCCGATCGCCAGCAGCACCAGGACGGTGATCACCTTCCCGACCGGGCCCATGAACGATGTCGTGTCCCGCCACAATCCCATTGCGCGTCCTCCCTCGACCGCAGCGATCCCCTGACCGCCGCCAATCCCAGGACGGGGGTGGGACACCCTGCATCGGCCCCGGGCGGGGCCCGCCCCGCGACTCCGATCAGGCCAGGAGCGAGCGGGCGATCTGGGAGATCTGGATCTCGTCGGTGCCGGCGTATATCTGGAGCACCTTGGCGTCCCGGGCGAGCTGCTCGACCTCGTACTCGGCCATGTAGCCGTTGCCGCCGAAGATCTGCACCGCCTCAAGGGCCACCTCGGTGGCGGCCCGAGCCGAGTACAGCTTCATCGCCGAGGCCTCGGTGAGGTCGAGGGGCACACCCGCCGCCGACTTCTCGATGCTGCGGAACACGAGATTCTCCAGGTTGAGCCGCGCCACCTCCATGCGGGCCAGTTTCTCCTGGATCAGCTGGTGCTCGCCGATCGGCTTGCCGAAACGGATGCACTCCTTGGCGTAGCCGATGCTGAGCTCGAGGCACCGGTCGACGACGCCGAGCGCCATCGCGGCCACGCCCATCCGCTCGATCGAGAACGCCTGCTTCGCCCCCTCGCGGTACGGCACCTCCTCAGTCTCCCCGAGCAGGCGATCCTTACCCACGCGCACATCGGTGAGGAAGAGCATTCCGGTCGGCGACGAGTGCATGCCCATCTTGCGCATCGGCTTCGACTGCTCGAAGCCCGGCATCCCTTGCTCGAGCACGAACGAGAGGATCTTGCGCTCGGCGGGCGGGTTGCCCTCGTCGAGCTTGCAGATGAACACGGTCGTGTCGGCGTAGGGACCGTTGGTGATGAACGTCTTCGAGCCGTTCAGCACGTACTCGTCGCCGTCGCGCCGCGCCGTCGACTGCATGCGGCAGAACGCATCGGACCCCGAGTCGGGCTCGGTGATCGCCCACGCGCCTACCTTCTCAAAGGTGATTAGTTCGAGCGCCCAGCGCTCCTTCTGAGCGATCGTGCCCTTGCTCATGATCGTCGCCGCGGCCAGCCCCGTGCTCACGCCCATCGCCGTCACCAGACCCGGCGAGCAGCGGCACAGCTCGATGATCGGGATGAGGGTCATGCCCGCGTTGCCCCCGCCGCCACCTTCCCGACCCTCGCTCGCCTCACCCTGGCCTTCCGCCACCAACTGCTCGCGCTCGATCCGCCGCTTGAACGTGTCGCGGGCCATTGCGTCCATGCCGAAGGTGCGGAAGAGGGAGCGGATCACGTCGTACGGCGGCGTGTCGCCGAACTCCAGCTCTTCACGCCGGGGGCGCACCTCGGCTTCGACCCACTGACGGACCGCGTCACGGATCATCAGGTGCTCATCGGTCCACTGGTACATCGACACTCCCTCGCACGATCGGGACGGCCCGGGCCAACCGCCGAATGTTACGACTGCCCGAACCGAGGAGCACCATCCGACTACCGTCCCCGCTCGTGCGTCACGACCTCGCCGTCGCCCGCGGCCTCCTCGGCTCCACGATGGTCGGGCCGGGCCCCAGCGATGAGCAGCGCCGGATCATCGACTGCCTGATCCACGGCTACTTCGGCCTCGCGGCCTCCGTCGACGCGCTCGATCCGATCGACCCGGCCGGCCTCGCCGCCGCAGTTCCCGAGCACGATCGAAACCGGGTCATCGATCTCCTGATCGTCGTCGAGCTCTGCCGCCACCCGAGCGAGCCCGCCCAAGCCGAGCGCACGGAGGAGTACGCACGGGCGCTCGGCGCCGAAGGCGGCTGGCTCGAGGCGAGCCACGACGCACTCTCCGGCGCGCTCGACCAGGTTGCGGCCGATTACGCCCGCTGCGCCGAGGGCGCGAACATCGAGCCGCAACTCGCCGACGTCGTCGGCACCGATCGCGAGACCGAGGCCGCAATCGAGACCTTCGCGAGCATGACGTCGTGCGCTCCGGGAACACTCGGCGCCGAGGTCGTCGAGTTCTACCGGCGATGGGGCTTCCCGATCCCGGGCACCGACGATTCGCCCATCGGCATATCGCTCCTGACGCACGACATCACCCACGTGATCGCCGGCTACGACACCTCACCCGCGGACGAGATCGCGTTGCAGGCGATGCTCCTGGCGTCCGGCGACTTCGAGCACCACTTCACCGGCCTCATGGCCGCGCTGCTCCTCAGCGAGGCGGGCGCCCTGCCGTTCCCGGGGATCGACCCCGTCGTCGGCGCGCTCGGCCGGGTCGGCGCGCCCGAGGAACTGGCCGATGCGTTCTCCCGCGGCCGCGCCTGCACGGGCTACTTCGGCGACGGCGACCACCTCGCGCTCATCGACGTACCACTCGAGGCCGTGCGCGACCGCTACGGCATCCCGCCGCGATCCGCCTGACGGATTTCGATCGCGCTACGGGATGTGCAGGCCGGAGATCGAGCGGGCCACGACGAGCCGCTGGATCTCCGAGGTGCCCTCGAAGATCGTGAAGATCTTCGAGTCGCGGTGCCACTGCTCGACCGGGTGGTCCTTCACGTAGCCGGCGCCGCCGAGGATCTGGATCGCCTCCTCGGTCGCCTTCACCGCCACCTCGCCGGCGTAGAGCTTCGACATCGAGCCTTCGCCCGAGGTGAAGGTCTTTCGCGTGGCGCCCATCCAGCACGCCCGCCACACGAGGAGCCGGGCCGCGTCGATCTGCATCTTCATGTCGGCGAGCTTGAACGCGATCGCCTGGTTCATGATGATCGGACGACCGAATGCCTCACGGGTCTTCGCGTACTCCAAGGCGTACTCGTACGCGGCCCGAGCGATGCCGAGCGCCTGCGCGCCGACGAGCGGGCGTGACGCCTCGAAGGTCGCCATCGCCGCCTGCACCCGCGAGCTCTTGCCTTCCTTGGCCCGGGCGATGCGCGCGTCGAGCTTCTCCTTGCCGCCGAGGAGGCAACTGCCCGGCACGCGCACATCGGCGAGCACGACCTCGGCCGTGTGCGAGGCCCGGATGCCCATCTTCTTGAACTTCTGACCCATCGAGAGGCCCGGCGTGCCCGGCGGCACCACGAACGACGCGTGGCCCCGGCTCTTCAGCTCGGGCTCGACCGCGGCCACGACGACGTGCACCGTCGGCACATGGGTGATGCCGCCGTTGGTGATCCACGTCTTGGTGCCGTTCAGCACCCACTCGTCCTTGGCCTCGTCGTAACGGGCGTTCGTGCGCAGCGACGACACGTCGGAACCCGCATCGGGCTCGCTCACAGCGAACGCGCCCATCTGCAACTTGTCGGGGGTACCGAAACACTGCGGCACCCACTCCACGATCTGCTCGGGGGTGCCGTTGCCGACGATGCCCGACACGCCGAGCGTCGTGCCGAGGATCGCGAGCGCGATACCGGCGTCACCCCACGCGAGCTCCTCCGACGCGATCGCGAACGAGAGGCCGGTCGGGTCGGCGAACATCTGGGAGACGAACTCCCACGAGTAGATCCCGACCTTCGCCGCCTCCTCGATGATCGGCCACGGGGTCTCCTCACGCTCATCCCATTCGGGGGCGGCGGGCCGGATCACATCCTTGGCGAATCCGTGGATCCACTCCTGCAGCTGCTGCTGGTCCTCGTTGAGTTCGAGCGAGAAGTCGGCCATGACGCTTCCTCCGGTGCTGCCACCGGCTCCGGCCGGCGGTCGACGACACACAAGTTACCGCTGAGTAGGGATTCTACCAGCGGGGTCGCACCCCGCTCCCAGCCGGACGCCGGGCACCCGGATCCGGGTCGGGCCCGGCCGCCTCGCTCAAGAACCCGGCCTGACGACCCGATGCCTCCGGGGTCCGTCGCCCACCCCGGGAGTCCCCAGCCGTGCGCCGAACGCTCACCGGCATCGCCATCGCCCTGTGCGCCACCGCCGTCACCCCGACGACCGGTGCGTTCGCCGCGACCAACCCCCCAGCGGCGCCGGAGGTCCACTCGATCGCGTTCCCGGTGCGCCAGGAGGTCTGGTACCAGGACGACTTCGCCGGGGTGCGCGACCACCACGGCACCGACCTCATGGGCGACAAGCTCGACCACCTCCTCGCCGCCGACTCGGGCCGCATCGCCTGGGTGCGGATCGGCACTCCACGAGCCGGGAACATGCTCTCCCTCGTCGCCGACGACGGCTGGGAGTACTGGTACATCCACATCAACAACGACACGCCCGGCAGCGACGACGGCGCCAACCCGGCGAAGTGGCGCTTCGCCCCCGGCATCGCACCCGGCGTCCGCGTCACCCGCGGCCAGTTCATCGCCTACCTCGGCGACAGCGGCGAATCGGAGACCACCGATCCGCACCTCCACTTCGAGATGCACCGACCCGACGGGCGCTACATCAACCCCTACGCCTCGCTTCGCCGAGCGGAGGCGAGCGCGACCCGCGGGCTGTGTCCGGCGCCCGTCAACCCGCCCGCGAAACCCGACCCGACGACCAGCCCCGGATATTGGACGCTCGGACCCTCCGGTCGGGTGATGCCCTTCGGCGGCGCCGCCCATCTCGGTGACGGACCCCGTCCCACCACCGACGACAACCCCTACCTCGCGCTCACCGCAGCGCCCGACGGTGCCGGCTACTGGCTCCTCCGGGCCAAGGGCGGCGTCCGCGCCTTCGGGAGCGTCGCACCGCGCGGGGACGTCTTCGGCCGGTCGCTCGCCGCCCCGCTCGTCGGGATGGTCGCCACCCCCACCGGAAAGGGCTACTGGCTCTTCGCTCGCGACGGCGGCATCTTCACCTTCGGCGACGCGCCGTTCCTCGGTTCGGGCGCAGGCAGCAAGGGAACTGCACCATTCACGGCCATGGCTCCGAGCCCCAGCGGCCAGGGCTACTGGCTCATCGACACGACCGGCAAGGTGCTCGCGTTCGGTGACGCCGCCGCTGCGCCGTCCGCCGACGGTCGCGCACCGAAGGGCAACGTCGTCGGGTTCGCCCCCACTCCATCCGGCAAGGGCTATTGGATCCTCACCCGAGACGGCCGCGTCTACATCTACGGCGACGCCCGCTGGCGGGGCTCGATCCCCGGCCTCGGCGGCTGCCCGCTCCCCGACTCATCGGGCATCACGGCCACCGCTTCCGGAGCCGGCTACTGGATCACGCTCGTGAGCGGCCGGGTCGTCGCCCTCGGTGACGCGCCCGGATGGGGCAGCCCGTCCAGCGCCGGGCGCCTCGCGCTCGACCTCGCCGCACTCCCGCCCCGCCCGTCGAGCGAGGGCTAGCGTCCCCGCCTCGTGGGAGGCACGGGAGCGGCACCGGGCGCAGCCATCGTCGGCATCGGCGAGACCGATTACGTCCGAGGCTCACCCCACCTGCCGGTCCAGCTCATGCTCCAGGCCGCCGACGCCGCCATCGCCGACGCCGGCCTCACCTCCGCCGACATCGACGGCATCATCCCCCCTCCCGGCTGGACGACATCCGAAGAGCTCGCCGCCGAGCTCGGCATCGGCGACCTCCACCTCGCCACCACCGTGCACATGGGCGGCGCCTCGCCGGTCGCCTCCCTCCGCCACGCCGCGCTCGCCGTCGCGAACGGTCACGCACGCCACGTGCTCGTCGTCGTCGGTTGGAACGGCTACTCGGCGTTCCGACCCCGGGACGGCGTGCCCCAACCGCGCCGCGGGATGGACGCCGCCGCCGTCGCCGACACCACCCTCGACTACTACCTCCCGTACGGAGCCCGCTCGGCCGCCCAGTTCTACGGGTGGATCGCTATGCGCCACAAGCAGCTGTACGGCACGCTCGACACCGACACCGGCGAGATCGCCGTCACGTTCCGAAACCACGCGCAACAGAACCCGAAAGCCCTCATGCGGGGGACGCCGCTCACGATGGACGGCTACCTCGCCGCCCGCTGGGTGTCGGAGCCGTTCCGCCTCTACGACTGCTGCCTCGAAACCGACTGTGCCGCGGCCGTCGTCGTCAGCGCACTCGACCGGGCGCGAGACCTGCCGCATCCACCGGCCGTGTTCATCGCCGGCGCCGAAGGGCACCCCTCCCCCGCCGACGACATCGCCAACCGTCGCGACATCTTCCGCATCGGCTTGTCCGATGCCGCGCCCCGCGCCTTCGCCGCCGCCGGAATCGGACCCCACGACCTCGACTTCCTCCAGATCTACGACTGCTTCACCTACGTCGTGCTACTGCAACTCGAAGCGCTCGGATTGTGCGAACGAGGCGAGGCGGGAGCATTCGTACGCGAAGGCGCATTGCGACTCGACGGGGGCTCGCTCCCGGCCAACACCCACGGCGGCCTGCTCTCGCAGGGCCACATGTGGGGCATGAACCACGTCGTCGAGGCCGTCCGCCAACTCCGCGGCGACGGGGGTGTCAACCAGGTGCCGGGCGCCGAGATCGGCTGCGTCACCGGGTGGGGCGACTTCGGCGACGGATCGATCGCAATCCTGGGTCGGGATCGGTAGCGAGATGGAACGACCGATGAGCGAGAAGCCGGCGGTGACGGACAGCGCGGCGACCGGGAGCGACGAGTTGATCGCCGAGCCGATCGCCGAGCCGCCGCTCGGCGGCCGGATCGTGCCCAGCCCCGTCGGACTCAACGCCGAGTTCTACGAATGGCTCGGACGCGGTGAGCTCCGCCTGCAGCGCTGCACAGCATGCGGCGAATGGCGACATCCACCCCGGCACCGCTGCGCCGCTTGCGGTTCGATCGCGTCCACGTGGGCGCCCGCGAGCGGGCGCGGGCGCGTCTTCTCGTGGACCGTCACGCACCGGCCCGTCGATCCCGCGTTCACTCCGCCCTATGCCATCGTGGTCGCCGAACTCGACGAGGGGCCACGCCTCGTCGGCAACCTTCGGGGCGCGCCACCCTCGGCGCTCGCCATCGACGAGCCGCTCATCGTGGAGATCGAATCGGCCTCGGAGTCGATCGGCTTCGTTTGGTTCCGACTCGGCGGCTGAGACCGCACGGTTCGGCAACGAGTGCGGCGGGAACCGGGCGAGATGGTGTGATGGCGGGCGATGTTCGAGACGCTGCGGAACGCCCGGGACCTTCTCTCGGCCCTCACCGGGAGTCGGGCTGTCACCGCACTCTCGGGCGAGGACTGCCTCGCCGTCATCCATGAGCTCGGCACGATCCGACGACTCGTCGAGGCCCTCACCGCCGACGCCGCCGCCCGAATCGACGCCACCGATGCCCACCGCAACCGGGGAGAACGCTCCGCGGTCGAAACCTGCGCCACCCTGCTCAACGTCGGGCCCGGCTCAGCCTCCGATCTCCTCGCAGCGGCCAAGGCGGCAGCCGACGACGACCGGATCGAACGGGCGTTCCGTAACGGCGAAGTCGATGCCCGCACTGCCGCAATGATCGGCGCGACTGCCCGTTACGCACCCGAAGCCGTCGACGAGCTCCTCGATGCGGCAACCCAGGGGCCGAGGGTGGTGAAGGAAGCGTGCGCCCGAGCCCGGGCCGAAGCCGAGGACCCCGAAGCACGAGCCCGGCGGCTCCACGCAGCACGCGAGCTCCGGATCGGCACCGATGTCGACGGGATGGTCTGGGGACGGTTCCGCCTCACGCCTGAGGTCGGCGGGCAGGTGAAGGCTCTCATCGATGCCGGAGTCCAGCGCCGATTCCGGGCCGAGCGGACCGGCCCACCGGAGCCCCACGCCACCTATGCCGCCGATGAGCTCGCGGCACTGGTGCTCGAGCACGCCGATCCCGCGCCGGTCGTGGGTGCGAACGCTCCCGGACGCCGCTCCGGTCGGACTCGCACCGCCGCAACCGTGCACATCGTCATCGACCACGGCGCCCTCGTCAGGGGCCACGCCCTGCCGGGCGAGCAGTGCGAGATTCCCGGGGTCGGCCCCGTCGATGCCCGCTGGGCCCGCGATCTGCTCGGCGAAGCGTTCCTCACGGCAGTCATCAAGCGGGGCACCGACATCACGACCGTCGCACATTTCGGTCGACACGTGAACGCATCTCTCCGCACCGCCCTCCTGGTTCAGGGTCGGGAATGCGACGTCAACGGGTGCGGAACGCGCGGGTACCTCGAGATCGACCACGTACGTGAACACGCGAAACGAGGTCCCACCTCACTCGACAACCTCGGCTGGCTCTGCTCGCACCATCATCGCCTGAAGAGCAACGGTTGGAAGCTGGGCGTCCGCGACACCCGAACCGGAAAACGACACCTCGCACCACCCGCGCGAGCTCCCGATCGCACCCACGCGGCATAGCTGACGCAGCCCGACCCGCACGCCGAGCGACGCGACGCCTAGGAGGTCTCTACTGCTGCGAACGTCGAAACCGGCGGGCACGAGCAGAAGACATTTCGATCGCCGTACGCGCCGTCGATCCGGCTGACCGGCGGCCAGTACTTGCGCGCACGAACCGCCGGCACGGGATAGGCAGCAGCTTCCCGTCCGTACGCCCGATCCCAGTCATCAGCTGTGACATCTGCCGCCGTGTGCGGAGCTCGGGCGAGAGGGTTGTCGCCCTTCGGCCACTCTCCGGCTGCCACCCGATCGATCTCTCCACGGATCGCGATCATCGCCTCGATGAACCGATCGATCTCGGCGCGGTCCTCGGATTCCGTCGGCTCGACCATCAGCGTCCCCGCCACCGGGAACGACATCGTCGGCGCGTGAAACCCGAAATCGATTAGTCGCTTGGCGACGTCGTCGACAGTCACGCCGGTCTCGGCGGTGATCGTCCGAAGGTCGATAATGCACTCGTGAGCTACGAGACCATCCGCGCCCGTATAGAGGATCGGGAAGAAGGGCGCCAATCGCTTCGCCACGTAGTTGGCGTTCAGGATTGCGACCTGCGTTGCCCGCCGAAGGCCGGTACCTCCCATCATCGTGATGTAGGTCCACGGGATCGGCAGGATGCCGGCCGAACCCCACGGAGCCGCGCTGATCGGGCCTATCCCAGTTGACGGCCCCGCCTCCTCGTTCAAAGGATGATTCGGCAGAAACGGCGCCAGGTGCGCACCCACGCCGATCGGCCCCACCCCGGGGCCACCACCACCGTGTGGAATGCAGAAGGTCTTGTGGAGGTTCAGATGCGAGACGTCGGCACCGAATTTCCCCGGCCGGGCTACCCCCACGAGCGCATTCAGATTCGCTCCGTCGAGATATACCTGTCCGCCCTGCTCATGGACGAGGGAGCAGATCTCACGAATCTTCTCCTCGAAGACGCCATGAGTCGACGGGTAGGTGACCATGAGCGCAGCGAGCCGCTCGCCATGCTCGACGGTTGCACGCTTCAAGTCGACGAGATCGACGTTGCCATCACCGTCACAAGCAATGACAATCACCTTCATCCCTGCCATAGCCGCGGACGCTGCGTTCGTCCCGTGCGCCGACGCCGGAATGAGACAAACATCCCGATCGATGTCCCCTCGGGACCGGTGGTAGGCACGGATGGCGAGCAGACCTGCGTACTCGCCCTGCGAGCCGGCGTTCGGTTGCAACGACACCGCGTCGTAGCCGGTGATCTCGGCAAGCCAGGCCTCGAGGTCGGCGAAGAGTCGTAGGTATCCCGCTACTTGATCGAGCGGAGCAAACGGATGAATACCGGCCCACTGCGGCCAGGTAATCGGTTCCATCTCGGCGGTCGCATTCAACTTCATCGTGCACGAACCCAGCGGAATCATCGTACGGTCGAGAGCGAGATCGCGATCAGAGAGAGTTCGGAGGTACCGCAGCATCTGGTGTTCCGAATGATGAGCCGAGAAGACCGGATGGGTCATGAACGTCGTCGTCCGAACAAGATCCTCGGGAATGCCGGGGAGTTCTCCGATCGGCGCGACCTCGCCGAGACGTGCCGGATCACCACCGAATGCCTGGAGAACACTCCCGAGAATCTCGGGCGTCGAGGTCTCATCGAGCGCAATGCCGACGGTGTCCGAATCGATCAATCGGAGGTTGATGTTGCGGTCGAGCGCAGATGCCACCACCGTTCCGGCTCGTCCCGGCACCCGAACGGAGAGCGTGTCGAAGAAGGCATCGTGCAGCACTTCGACATGATCCGCCGTGAGCGCCGCAGCAAGGCGGGCCGCCAGACCATGCACGCGCGAGGCAATCGATCGGAGACCTCCGGGGCCGTGGTAAGTGCCGTAGAGGCCAGCGATCACCGCCAAGAGCACCTGCGCCGTACAGATGTTGCTCGTCGCCTTCTCACGACGAATATGTTGTTCACGCGTCTGGAGCGTGAGGCGATAAGCGGTGCGCCCCTCCGTGTCGACCGAAACTCCGACCAATCTCCCGGGCAAGCTGCGGCGAAGCTCGTCCCGAGTCGCGAGATAGCCGGCGTGCGGACCGCCGAAGCCGAGCGGCACACCGAAACGCTGAGCCGAGCCGACCACCACATCGGCTCCCGCCTCACCCGGCGGAACGAGCAACGTCAGAGCGAGGAGGTCAGCGGCCACCGCGACACGGGTGCCCGAAGCGTTGGCCCGCTCGATGATCGGCCGCAAGTCACGGATGCGACCGCTGCTCCCGGGATACTGCACGAGCATCCCGAAGGCGCCGGCGGGGAGCGAAACCGCGTCGGGATCGGTGACCACCACCTCGATGCCCAAGGGTTCGGCTCGCGTCCGCACGACCTCAATGGTCTGGGGGTGGCAGTCCGGGTCCACCACGAAGACATCGCCGGCTCCACGGGCGGCCGTGCGGTGGAGCAGCGTCATCGCCTCCGCAGCCGCCGTCGACTCGTCGAGCATGGAAGCATTCGTGATCTCCATTCCCGTGAGATCGCTCACCATCGTCTGAAAGTTGACGAGAGCCTCGAGTCGACCCTGACTGATCTCCGGCTGGTAGGGCGTGTACGCCGTGTACCACGCCGGATTCTCGAGCACGTTGCGGCGGATCACGGGAGGCGTGACGGTGTCGTGGTAACCGAGACCGATCAGCGATGTGAGGACGCGGTTCCCACCGGCGATTGCCCGAAGCTCAGCCAACGCTTCGCGCTCGGATGCCGGTTCGAGATCGAGAACGGCACCGTCCCGGATCGTCGTCGGCACTGCAGCGACCGTCAGCGCATCGAGCGACTCGAATCCCAACTCGGCGAGCATCGCCGCCTGGTCGCCGCTGGACGGTCCGATGTGGCGGTCAACGAACTGCTCTTCGATCATCCCTGGCCTCCCCGGCCGACGCCTTACGTTCGAGGTGGACACGACCGTGGTCGTGCTCCCCCTCTGTCGCGACGCTCCAGAGGTGCCTCGCTCGGCGGTTCGGGGGCCTGAGAGATTCCGGGGAGGGTTGCTCCTTCGGCGCCCGGCTCCGTCCGGAGGTCGACCAAAAGGCCGACCGGGGCGGTCCGGGACTCTCCCACCGAGGTCTTCGGCTGTCGGTGGCAACCTACCGTTCGCGGATCCCCTGCCCGGACTTCGAATCCGATGGTTCCTTGCTCTCGATCCACCGGCCGCCGAGGAACCGGCACTCGACGGCAATGGCGAGGAAGCCCCGCCGAGACATCCGGCGCAATCCCACCGGAACGCCACCCGAGACACCGGTTTCCGACCCCGGGATAACTGCGGCGCCACGGCACCTCGACCCGAGGAACCGACGCTCCCCAGGCCACCCGCCCCAGCCCGGCCCGACCCCCATCCCAGCCCTGACGCCCGAGTCTTGACATTTACTCAGGTTGACCTAACCTGAGCACATGTTCGCCAGCTTCGTCATCGGCCTGCGTGAGGGGCTCGAGGCCGCCCTCATCGTCGGGATCATCTGGGCCTTCCTCCAGCGCAACGGCCGGAGCCACGAACAGGTCTGGGTCTGGACCGGCGTCGGCCTGGCCGTCGGCCTGTGTGCGCTCGTCGCCGTCGGACTGAAGGTTGCGTCGGCCGAGCTGCCTGAACGAGGTCAGATGATGCTCGAGGCAGGCATCTCGATCATCGCCGTGACCTTTGTCACCTGGATGATCATGTGGATGCGGCGCCACGCACGGACGATGAAGTCCTCGCTGGAGGCGAGCACGGCCGAGGCGCTCGCAACCGGCTCGATCGGTGCGCTCGTCGTCATGGCGTTCCTCGCCGTCCTCCGTGAAGGCTTCGAGACAGCCGTCTTCCTCCTCGCCCAGTTCCAGGAAACCGATCGGCCGCTCGCGACCGGAGCCGGTGCCGTGGCCGGAATCGCGGTAGCCGTCGTCATCGGAGTCGGTATCGCCCGGGGAGGGATGCGTGTCGACCTCGCCCGGTTCTTCAAGGTCACCGGATTCCTCCTCGTCTTGATCGCAGCCGGCCTCCTGGCCTACGCCATGCACGAAGTGCAGGAACTCGGTTGGATCGCCGGCGAAGACGTGCGAGCACTGAATCTGAGCTGGCTGGCCGAGCCGGGCACCCTCCGGGGAGCGATCGTCACCGGTATGTTCGGCATCCGGGCCGAGCCTTCGGTTGCCGAGGTCGCCGTTTGGCTGGCGTACGCAGTCCCCATGGGAATCCTCGTGCTCCGTCCCGCCGGAGCGAAGAGGAGCCAGCAGGCCGAGAAGGTGCCCACCACCGCCTGAGCACACCGCTCTCCCGCTCCCGGAGGGGTCGGCATCGAGGGTTCACCCTGCGCGATGCTGACGCTTCCGGGACGCGAAGGGGACCCCATGCTCGACACCGTTATCAAGGGCGGAACGCTCATCGACGGAACCGGCGCGCCCGCCCGCCGGGCCGACGTCGGCATCCGGGATGGCAGGGTCGTCGAGGTCGGATCGATCTCCGAGGAGGCGGCAGAGGCCATCGACGCCGATGGCCTCGTGGTGACGCCCGGCTTCGTCGACCCCCACACTCACTACGACGCTCAGCTGTTCTGGGATCCGGCCGCCACGCCATCGAACCTCCATGGGGTCACGAGCGTGATCGCGGGCAATTGCGGCTTCACCCTCGCCCCGCTTGCCCCGGCCGATGCCGACTATCTGCGCCGCATGATGGCGAAGGTCGAAGGCATGCCGCTCCCGGCCCTCGAGACCGGAGTGCCGTGGTCGTGGAGCACATTCGGCGAGTACCTCGGCGCCCTCGAGGGGAACGTCGGCCTCAACGTCGGGTTCCTCGTCGGGCATTGCGCGATACGCCGCAACGTCATGGGCGAGGACGCCGTCAGACGCGAGGCCACCGCCGACGAGCTCACGGCGATGGTCCACGAGCTCGAGACGGCGATCTCGGCCGGGGGGCTCGGGTTCTCCACCACCCTCTCGTTCACGCACTCCGACGGTGACGGTGAGCCGGTCGCGTCGCGGTGGGCGTCGAACGACGAGATCCTCGAGCTCTGCCGGGCGGTCAGCCGTCACGAGGGCACGACGCTCGAGTACGTGACCAGCGGGTGCCTCCGCGGCTTCTCCGACGAAGAGGTCGAGCAGATGGCGGAGATGACCCTCGCCGGCCGGCGCCCGCTGAACTGGAATGTCCTCACCATCGACTCCCGCGAACCCGGGCGGTACCACGATCAAGTCGCTGCTTGCGAGCACGCGAGATCACGGGGTGGCACGGCTATTGCGCTCACGATGCCGACGCTGGTCGAGATGAACATGTCGTTCCGCAACTACTGCGCGCTGTTCATGCTGCCCGACTGGGGTGAGGTGATGAACCTCCCGATTCCGGAGCGGATCGCCAAGCTGCGCGAACCGTCGGTCCGGCAGTGGCTGAACGAGCGGGCCCATTCTCCCGAGGCCGGAGTGTTTGCCCGGCTTGCGTCGTGGGGTCGCTACCAGATCGGCGACACCTATTCCGACGCGAATGCCGGGTTGAAGGGTCGCCTTGTCGCCGACATCGCAGAAGAGCAGAACCGCGGCACGTTCGACACGTTGCTCGACATCGTGATCAATGACGAGCTGCGAACCGTCCTCTGGCCGCTGCCTTCCGACGATGACGTCGCGTCCTGGCAGATGCGAGCCGAAGCCTGGGAACATCCGCTCGTGCTGATCGGGGGGTCCGACGCCGGGGCTCACCTCGACCGGATGTGCGGCGCGCCTTACACCACGACGTTTCTGGCCGACACCTTGCGGGGCCGCCGCCTGACTTCACTCGAACGGTGCGTGCAGCTCATGACGCAGGCCCCGGCCCGACTCTTCGGACTCCGCGATCGGGGCGAGGTCCGGCCGGGCGCCTATGCCGATCTCGTTGTCTTCGATCCCGAGACGGTCGGTACGAGCGATATCGCGCTCGTCGACGATCTGCCCGGCGGCACGTCACGCCTCGCCGCGGGCGCAACCGGGGTACACCGAGTGGTGGTGAACGGGACCACGATCGTGCTCGACGGCGTCGATACCGGAACCCGCCCGGGAACCGTGCTCCGGAGCGGTCGCGACACCGAGACGGTCCCGATCCCGGCCGACCTCTAGTCCCGGTCGGAACCCGCCTGGGGCGCCCGCCGTTCGTCCGGGAGCCCGAACGCCGCAACCGGTGCCCCGCGGATCAGGAAGAACGCCACCACGGAAGCACCCGAGGACGCGACCCGCCAGAGGTAGACGGCGGTCGGGTCCGCGCCACCTTCCGCGACGAGGTTTCCGGAGAGGAATCCGATGTCGTTCGCCGCGATCACTGCGCTCCCGATCACGACCCCGGCCGCGAGTCCGACGGCAAGGGCTCGGGGCCCCGCGCCCCCGACCGCCAATGCGCACGCAGTCATCAGGACCAGCATGGCGACGAACGCCGGGTCGGAGGCGAGGGCAGCCGGCAGGCGAGAACCCGCCAACTGCTCCCCTGACCCGACGGACGTCTGGTACCGGTACCAGTCCCCGAGGGAACTGACGGCGTAACAGGCGACGCCGACGAGGCCGAAGTAGCCCGCCATCCGGGCTCGCCGGTCCGGGATCCGCCGCCGACGGATCACAAATCCGAGCGCCCCGACCGCCGCCATTCCGGCGAGACCCGCGACCAATCCCGCCTGGTTCTGGATTCGAAACGCCGGGCCCAGGTCCGAGCGGTCGATCTCGTCCCGGACGACCTCGGCCCAGATCGTGTATCGCCCGAGCGCAGTTCCCAGACAGACAGGCGCAGCCATTGCGACCGCGACCCGCCCGACGCGCCCGGGTCTCATCGCGGCGATACCCACTGCTGCGAGCGCTGCGACATTCGCCAGAGTTCCCAGCAGGAGCTCGGGGAGTTCGCCGACTGTTGCCGAGTACTCCCCGACGAAGTAACGCGACCCGACGCTGGCCATGAACATGGCTGCCGCCGTCAGCGCACCGAGACCCGCCAACAAGGCGAGCGCCCGGGAGCTACGCAAACGCCGGGATGACGTGGGTCCCCATCAGGTCGATGGTCTGCATGACCTTCTCATGGGGGATCTTGTACGGGTTCACGAGGCACAGCAGCAGGTCAACACCGGCCGCTTCGTAACGCTTGCAGGCCTCGATGCACTCGTCCGGGGTGCCGAGGACACACGCACCGGCATCGACGAGGTATTCGAGCGAGAGGAGGTCGAGGGAGCCGTCGTCGGAGACAGCCTTCATATCCGCCGCGTAGTGGTAGTTGCCGAGGTCCTGCTTGCGCTCGTCCATCCACTCGGCCACCTGGGCGATCTGGCGGGCTCCGACCTTCGGGTACCACTCGAATGACTCCCGGGCGACGGCGTAGGCCTCGTCCTGCGTCGGCGCGCAGAGCGCCATCGTGAAGGTGGCGGCCTGGTTGTTGACGAACGCTCCGACCGGCTCGGTGCACCGCGCCACGGCAGTTCGGTAGAGATCGATCTTCGTCTTCACTTCCTCGGGCGAGACACCGACCGCGAACGAGCAGAGGCCGAGACCCATCTCCCCCATCTGCACATGACCTTCGTCAGAGGTGGTCGCCCCCCAGATGGGCGGATGCGGCTTCTGGAGCGGCTTGGGTTGGACCCGCCGCTCGGGCATCTTCCAGTGTTCGCCGTCGAGCGCGTACCGCTCGTTGGTCCAGCAACCGACGACGTGCTCAATCGCCTCCCGCCACATCTCTCGGGTGTCGGCCGGATCGACGCCGAAGCCTTCGAGCTCGACCCGGGTTGCCGAGCGGCCGGTACCGAGGTCGACCCGACCGTCGCTCAGGAGATCGAGCACGGCAACCGACTCGGCGGTGCGCACCGGGTGGTTGTACGGCTTGGGCATGAGCCGGACGCCGTAGCCGAGGCGCATGCGCTCGGTGCGGCTCGCGATCGCGCCGTAGAGGACCTCGGGGTTGGAGCAGTGCGAGTACTCCTCGAGGAAGTGGTGCTCGACCGTCCAGAAGGCGTGAAACCCGGCCTGCTCGCCGGCGATCGCCTCCTCGAGCGTCTCGCGATAAGCGCGGTGCTCGCTGCCTTCATCCCAGGGCCGGGCGACGGGAATCTCGTAGAAGAGGGCAAACTTCACGGGCGGGAACCTACCCCCGCTCCCGGCCCTCGACCACGCCTACCGATCAGCGAGGAACGGGTACTCGGCCCGGACTGCTGCGACCCGTCCCGGATCGATCTCCGCCAGCAGCACTTCCTCATCGGCCCCTGCCGCAACCACCGTCTCGCCCAGCGGATCGATCACGGTCGAATCACCCGAGTACGCGAGACCCGGGGCTTCACCGACGCGGTTCACGCCCACGACGTAGGCCTGGTTCTCGATCGCCCGAGCCCGGAGCAATGCGATCCAATGCGGCCGCCGGACACTCGGCCAGTTCGCCGTCACGACGTAGCAGTCGGTGTCGTGAGCGAGACCCCAGAACGAGTCGGCGAAGCGCAGGTCGTAGCAGACGAAGAACGAGCAGCGAGCGCCCGAAATCTCGACCGTGCAGGTCGTATCGCCCGCGGCGTAGCACTCGGCTTCACCGCCGTAGGTGAACGGATGAATCTTGGCGTAGCGATGGGTCGTGCCGTCTGCGCTTGCGATGACGAGTTGATTCCGGGGCAGCCCTCCCGCACGAGGGATCTCGGCGACCGACCCGCACACCGTCACGCCGTGGGCGGCCGCCTGATCGACGAGGAACCGCACGCTCGGCCCGTCCCAGGGCTCGGCAATGCGATCGGTGCGCATCGAGAACCCGCTCGCGTACATCTCGGCGAGGACGACGAGGTCGGCTCCTCGGCTCGCTGCCTCGGCGATCCGGGGGGCCAGCCGGGCGTGATTGGCCGCCGGATCCTCCCAGACGATGTCGTGCTGGACCGCGGCGATCCTCATCGGCACCTCCTCACTCCGACAACCTCGCGAGACGCTCGCACGCCTCGTCGATGATCTCAGTCCGTTTGCAGCACGCGAAGCGCACGTACGGCGCGCCTTCGGCCGGGTCGGCGTAGAACACGGCGCTCGGCACGGCCACGACGCCGCACCGGTCGGGCAGCGATCGACAGAAGGCCAAGCCGTCACTCTCGCCGATGCTGCGGATGTCGACCGTGACGAAGTACGTGCCGTCTGCTCCCAGCACTTCGAGTCCGGCCGCCGCGAGTCCATCCCGCAGTCGGTCGTGACGGGCCTGCATCCCCGCCCGGAACTCCTCGTAGTACTCATCTGGGAGCCCGAGACCGGTTGCGATCGCCACCTGGAGTGCTTCGTTTGCCGAGTAGGTGAGGAACTGCTTCGCCGCCCGGGTCGCAGCCACGAGATCGGCCGGACCGCAGGCCCACCCGACCTTCCACCCGGTGAACGAGAAGGTCTTTCCGCCCGACGAGATGGTGAGGACGCGGTCGGCCATCCCGGGCAGGGTCGAGATCGGCACGTGGTCGCCTCGGTACACGAGGTGCTCGTAGACCTCGTCGGTGACGACGATGAGATCGTTGGCGATCGCGACCCGGGCGATGGCTTCCAGTTCCGAACGGTCGAAGACCTTGCCGGTCGGGTTGTGCGGTGAGTTGAGGAGAATGACCCGGGTCTGCGGCGTGATCGCCGCCTCCAGCTCGCTCGCATCGAATCCCCAGTCGGGTGCCCGCAAGGTGACGACCCGACGTCGGGCGCCCGCCATCGCCACGCACGCTGCGTAGGAGTCGTAGGCCGGATCGAACATCACGACCTCGTCGCCCGGCTCACACAGTGCCAGGAGCGCAGCGGCGATCGCCTCGGTGGCCCCGACGGTCGGAAGCACATCTGTCGCCGGGTCGAGTTCGATTCCGTAGAACCGTTGCTGATGTGCGGCGACAGCGGTGCGCAGCTCCGAGGTACCGATCCCCGGTGGGTACTGATTGCGACCCGCCGTGATCGCGGCAATCGCTGCTTCCTTCACGGCGTCGGGTCCGTCCGTATCGGGGAAGCCCTGCCCGAGGTTGAGCGACCCGGTCGCGACCGCCAGGGCCGACATCTCGGCGAAGATCGTCGTAGCGAACGGCCGCAGTCGCTCCCCGAGACGTTCACTCACGGCACTCACACTAGGGAGCGGAGCCCGGGACTCGTCGGTGCGCGACGATGACCGGGTGATCGGACCGCCCCCAGCTTCCGTTCGTCTCGATGAGACTCATGAGCTGCGCGCCCTCGCCCCCGATGACGCCGAGACGGTTGCTGGGCTGGTCCGAGCCAACCTCGACCACCTCCGACCGTGGATGCCGTGGGCCGACGAGCGCTCGGCCGACCCTGCGTTCCAACGGGCCCGGATTCGGGGCCTCGCCGATCTCGCCCGGCGGGGAGTCGAGTGGCAGTACGGCCTGTTCGCCGACGAATCGCTGTTGGGCTCCTTTGGGTTGATGACCCGCCGGGGACCCGGGACGCTCGAGATCGGGTACTGGCTCGCCGCCGACGCCACCGGAGCGGGGCTGGCGACCCGAGCGACATCAGCCCTGGCCGACACCGGTGCCACCCTCGACGAAGTTGACGCGCTCTGGATCGTCTGCGACGAGGCGAACGTGCGCAGCGCGGCGATCGCGCGCCGCTGCGGTTTCGCGCTCGACCATTCCTACGCGCAAGAACCGCAGTCTCCCGGCGAGGTCGGCCGCATGCTCGTATTCGTGCGCCCGTGCCGGTGAACGCCGCCCGAACCGATGAGTGAACGCTGTTCGCCCGATTCGCACGGAAAGCACCTGACTGACTCGTGCGTCAGCGAACGTGGAGCGAATGGTTCATCGTGTGTCGGTGAACAGTGTGAATGGTTCGTTCGTCTCACGACGCCCGGGCGAAGCGGTCGTATGGTCACGTCCGAGGCAAGCCACCCCTGACAGGGACGTCGGGCCGGGGGCACGGAAGCGGACCGGAATCGCCCGGAGGGTCACGCAGGAGGTGATCCCGCCGGCGGGGCGAGCCTCGAGACGGCACCGCCGTCGCTCGGGCCGGGTTGCGGAACACGCGACCCGGCCCGAAGCACGTCCGGGGCCACCAAGCCCGGCCGAAGAGCTCAGCGAACGAACGGAACCTCGCGATCGATGCGGGCCATCCACTCGGCGTCGAGGCGGTCGGCCACTTCGAGCGCAGCCATGTTCTCGTGCACCTGGGCGACCCGACTCGCTCCGGTGATCACGGTCGAGACGCGGGGGTTCTTCGTGCACCAGGCGAGCGCCAGCTGGCCGACGCTGCACCCGAGATCATCGGCGACGGCCTTCGTCTTGCGCACGAGGTCGCCGGTCGCTTCGGCGGTCAGCATCCCCCGCAGCCACTCGTAGCCGGGGAGCGCGGCCCGCGAGTCGGCGGGCACACCATCGAGGTACTTCCCGGTGAGCGCGCCCGATGCGAGCGGACTGTAGGTGGTGAGCCCGAGCCCGATGTCCTCGTAGAGCCGGGCGTACTCGACCTCGACCCGCATGCGGTGCAGCAGGTTGTACTGCGGCTGCTCCATCAACGGCTTGTGGAGGTGGTGCCGTTCGGCGATCTCCCACGCCGCCCGGATCTCGTCGGCGGTCCACTCGGAGGTGCCCCAGTAGTGGGCCTTGCCGCTGGCGACGATGTCGGACATCGCCCGGACCGTTTCCTCGATCGGGGTGTTCGGGTCGGCTCGGTGACAGAAGACGAGGTCGAGGTAGTCGAGGCCGAAGCGCTCGAGCGAGCCGTCGATCGCCTGCATGAGGTACTTGCGGTTGAGCGTGTTCTTCATGTTGGGGAGGTCGTGCAGCCCCCAGAAGAGCTTCGTCGAGACGACGTAGGAGTATCGGGGCCAGCCGAGCTGCGCGATGGCTTCACCCATGATCCGCTCCGACTCGCCGCCCGCGTACGACTCGGCGTTGTCGAAGAAGTTGACTCCGGCTTTGTAGGCCGCGTCGAGGCACTCGACGGCGGTGTCGACGCCGAGCTGGGCGCCGAAGGACACCCACGACCCGAACGAGAGGGTGCTGACCTGCAGGCCGCTGCGGCCCAGACGTCGGTAGTCCACGGTGTTCCTCCTCTAGCCCTGCGGCAGCTGGGACATGTACTGGTTGATGTCGAAGTAGTCGCGCCACGCGGCGATGAGCCCGTCCCGCACCTCGAAGGTGCCCATGACCGGGAGTTCGATCGTGGCGTCGCCCACGCGGAAGACGTCGACGCGTTCGGTGAGCACGACATCGCCATCAGCGACGATGTGGCGGACCCGGAACTCGATCGACGCGCCCGGCGCCAGGAACATGCCGAGCATCCCCCGGATGTCGTCATGGCCGACGACGGGATCGATCGGGATGTTGTGGTACACGGCGTCGTCGGTGAAGCGGGCGACGAGCTCGTCGATCGACGCGCCCGAGCCGAATAGGCCGCAGAAGTCGCGGACGATGTCGATGGGGGCGGTCACGGGGCGGGAGGCTAACGACCCGACCCCGATCGCCGCCTACCCGGACGTGAGGGGTCGGATGACACCCATGCGCCCGGCCCGGAAATCGTCGACGGCCTGCTCGAGTTCGGCCCGGGTGTTCATCACGAACGGCCCGTACCAGGCGACCGGCTCGTGGAGCGGTACTCCGCCGAGAAGGAGCACGTCGCTCTCCTCGTCGGCTTCGACGAGCAGGGTCTCGCCCTCACCGTCGAGCACTGCGAGCCGGTGGGCGTCGAGCACTCGGGGATCACCGCCCACCCGCACCGATCCGCCGAGGCAGTAGACGAGACCGTTGAACTCGCGGGGCCATGCCACCTGGATCCGCGCACCGGCGGCGAGGGTTGCGTGGGCATAGACGATCGGGGTGTGGGTGGTGCTGGGGCCGGCCTGGTCGCCGACCGCCCCGGCGATGATCCGCACGAGCGCCCGGCGGTCGGCGCTCGCTGCGAGCGTGATCTCGTCGGCGCCGAGATCCTGATAGCGGGGCGACACCATCTTGTCGGTGCGCGGCAGGTTCACCCAGAGCTGCATGCCGTGCATGAGCCCGCCGTCGCGCATCATCGCCGGTGTCGGCATCTCGGAGTGCACGAGCCCGGAGCCGGCCGTCATCCACTGGGTATCGCCACCCCGGAGCAGCCCGCCGCCGCCGGTCGAGTCGCGGTGCTCCATCTCGCCGTCGAGCAGATAGGTGACGGTCTCGAAACCGCGGTGCGGGTGGTCGGGCGCGCCGAGCGCTTGCCCCGGTGCGTAGTGCACCGGCCCCATCTCGTCGAGCATGAGGAACGGATCGGTGACGCCGGTGTCGGCGCCCGGCTGGGGGAAGGGCCGGTGCACGGGGAAGCCCGCTCCCTCGAACGACTGGCGCGCCGCCACGATCGTGCGCACTGTCCGAGCCGGCCCCGTCGCCTCGACGAGCGCAGGGAGGGCAGAGAGATCATCGACTGTGACTGCGGGCACGGGCTCCTCCGGTCGTTTCGGGGCGATCCCATCCTGACGCGCCGGGGGCGGGGTCGGCGCACCCGGGTACGCTCGGCCCTCCTCCGGGGAGTGGCGCAGCGGTAGCGCACCAGCTTTGGGTGCTGGAGGTCGGGGGTTCAAATCCCCCCTCCCCGACCACGCCCGGCTCACACGACGTCGATGACGATCTTGCCCGGTACCGTGCCGTCGGCGAGCGCCCGGAGCGCCGCGGCCGTCTCGGCGAGCGGGAACCGGGCACCGATGACAGGGACGAGTGTGCCGGCCGCGAGCCAGGCCTCGAGCTCGGCGTCGCCGCGCGCCAGCGCTTCGGGTTCGCGGGTCGCGAACCCGAGGAACTCGAAGCCGAGGATCGCGATCCCCTTCAGGAGCACCAGGTTGAGGGGGATGCGGGGAATCGCCCCGGC
>JBJSXF010000185.1:0-4669 GCA_046086225.1 Actinomycetota bacterium
GCCCACCGCTGAGCCACAGGCCGGCGGCCAGCACCAGGCACACCTGGGCCAACGGCGGGGCGTGGCCCTGCAGCAGCCACCACAACAGGCCTTGCAGGCCCCCCAGCACCACCCCGATCCAGGGGGCGAACCGGGCGATGCGCTGGAAGCGAGGCGCGAGGCCTGGCCAGGCCGGCAGCACCGAATAAAAGATCCAGGCCCCGGCCAAGTCCCGCAGCCAGGCGGGAACCCGAGGCTGGTGGGACAGCACCGTGGGATTGGGGAGGACCTGGGGCGTTTGATCCGAATCGTGGGGCAGGCGCTGGGCGCGGTGTGCTGAATCCGCCGCAAGCCCCGGCCGCTCGTTGAGGCCACCCTCGCGCTGCTGGCGACGGCGGCCCCCCGCACCCTCCTCGAGTTCGGCGTCGCGAGCGGCGGCAGCACTGCGCTGCTCGCCCTCGCCGCTCGTCCCGAGCGCCTGGTGGCGTGCGAGCTCGCCGCCGAGCGGGTCGGGCCGCTCGACCGGTTCCTCGAGCGACGGAGCCTCGACGGCACGGTCACGTGCCACTACGGCGTCGACCAGGGCGACCGGGCCGCAGTCGCTCCGCTCCTCGACCGCGGGTTCGGTGCCGACCCGATCGATCTCGTCATCGATGACGCGTCCCACCTCCTCGCCGAGACGCGGGCCTGCTTCGAGGAGGTCTTCCCCCGCATCCGACCGGGGGGCGTGTACGTCATCGAGGACTGGTCGTGGCAGTCACGACTCCAGCACCGGGTCGCCCGGCCCGGAGCCGCCGTCGGCCGCGACCCGAACGCCACCGCAGTCGAGGCCGCCGACGCACCCGGCGGCGGATTCGCTGCGTATGCCGCCGCGAGCATCGGCAAGCGCTCCCTCGCCGCCCTCGCGCTCGAGCTCACCCTCGTCTGCGCCTGCGCGAGCGATGTGGTCGCCGGCCTCGTCGTCGACGAGCACTGGGTCGTCGTGCGCCGAGGACCGGCGGCGCTCGAGCCGGGGAGCTTCGTGCTCGCCGATCACTCCACCGATCCGGGCGGCGGCTCCGGACCCCGATGAGTGAACGCGACCTCGTCTGGAACGTCATCTTCACCCCGGGCACCTTCCGCTACCTGCGGCGACTCCCGGCGAGCCTCGCTGAGCACACCACCGCCCGGTTCCGCTTCGTGGCGAACGGCTGCACCGCCGAGGAGCAACGTTCGCTCGCGGCCGCGGCCACGGCGCAGATCGATGTCACCGTGCTCCCGGGTACCGGCGTGCGCACCCACGGCGAGGCGCTCACTTCCCTCTTCGACCACTTCGACGACGGTGGGTACTTCTGCTTCGTCGACTCCGATGTGCTCGCGCGCGGCCCGTGGGTGCCGTTCCTCCTCGCCGCGCTCGGCGACCGGGTCGCGGTCACCTCGGGGGACGTCGCCTGGACCGACGACACGGTGCTGCCCCCCGGCGCCGAGGATCTCCCCGGCCGGCACGCGATCGGCGCCGACGGGTTCGTCTACGGCAGCTCGTTCCTCGCCCTCTACCGCCGCGGCGCGGTGACCCACGCTCGCGAGCGCTACGGCTTCACCTTCGAGCCGTACGCGCACGATCGCCTCGATCCCCGCGCCCGCAGAGCCATCGAGTCGCTCGGTCGCGCGTTCCGGCTGTACGACACGGCCAAGGTGCTGAACCTGCTCCTCCGGGCCGACGGCGGCGAGATGACCCACGTGGCGCATCCCGCCCTCCGACACCTCGGCGGCATCTCCCAATACCTCTCGCGCGCACAGTCCGGCCTCGTCGTCGCCGGCGCCGGCGCGCAGCGGCTCGAGTTCGCGGGCTGGGCCGCTGCGTTGCTCATCGCGCTCACCGACGGCGGAGAGCCGCCCGAGCCTCCGGTCGGCATCGAGCCGGCGATCGCCGTCGACGTGGCGACTGCACTCCGCGCCTGCTTCGGGCGCGGTCCCGGCCCCGACTCGCGCCGGTAACCTCCGCCGCGGTGAGCGCCCCCGCCGGAGCCCCGACCCCGACCGTCGAGCCGGCACCTGCGGCCCCCGGGAACCCCGACTCCCGCTCGACCGGGAGTGCACTCGCCTACCGGCCGCACCTCGACGGCCTGCGCGCCCTCGCCGTCGGCCTCGTGGTCGCCTTCCATTCCGGGCTCGGCTGGTTCACCGGCGGCTACGTCGGGGTCGACGTCTTCTTCGTGCTCTCGGGCTTCCTCGTCACCCGACTCCTCGTCGCCGACGTGCGCCACCGGGGCCGGATCGATCTCCGTCGGTTCTACGCCCGCCGCTTCCGGCGACTGTTGCCCGCCGCCGCGGTGACCCTCGTGGTGACCGCCGCCGTCTTCACCGCGCTCGCCTCGAGGGTCGAGGTCGCCGAGGGCGTCGGTTCGTTCCGGGCCGCCTTCCTCTACGTCACGAACTGGCACTTCATCCGCGAGGGGGCGGGGTACTTCGGCGCCGACCTCACCGCCGATCCGGTGCTGCACTTCTGGTCGCTCGCCGTGGAGGAGCAGTTCTACCTGCTGTGGCCGCTCGCGCTCACCGGCTTGCTCGTCGCCACCCGCCGGCTCTCGGGCCGGAGCCGGGCCCGGGCCCTGACGATCGTCGTGACGGTCGCCACCGTCGCCTCGGCCGGCTGGGCAGTCATCTTGCGCGACCGCGATCCCCTGCGCTCCTACTACGGCACCGACGCACGGGCCTACCAACTCCTCGCCGGCGCGCTCCTCGCCCTGAGCCCGGGCCTGATCCGCCGGATGCGCCGCTCGCCCGCGGCGGCGCGGATCGCCGCCACCCTCGCCCTCCTCGCCGTGCCGGTGGTCGGGAGCCGCCTCGTCGACCTCGGGCCGGTGAACCGCGGGCTCGCGATCACCGCGGTCACCGTGCTGCTGCTCGCTGCGCTCGAGAGCGCGCCCGACGGGCCGGCCCGAGCAGCGCTCTCCCGCCCCACGATGGTGACGCTGGGCCGCATCTCGTACGGCATCTACCTCTGGCACTGGCCGGTCATCTGGGTCATCGACCGCGAGTTCTCGGCCACCCCGATCGAGACGTTCGCCGTCACGGCGTTCGTGGCCACCGGACTGGCTGCCGCGAGCAACCTCCTGCTGGAGCAGCCGATCCGAAGATCCGTTCGGCTCGACCGCCACCGGCTCGCCGTGATCGCCACCGGGCTCGCGGTGAGCGTCGTCGGAGCCCTCGTGGTGGTGCCCCGTATCACCGACCGGGCGACCGGCCGCGTGGTCATCGGCGGCGCCACCCCGTCCGTCGGCGGCATCGACCCCCGCACCCTCGACCTCTCCGGAACCGACTGGAAGGGCACCTTCCCCGGGTGCGAGGGCGAGGCGCCCGAAGCGTGCACCGTTCGACGCGGGCGAGGCGCGCACGTGCTACTCATCGGCGACAGCCACGCCCGGGCGATCCTGCCTGCGTTCCGGGCGATCGCCGACCGTGACGACCTCACGCTCTCGGTGGCGATCAGCGGGGGCTGCCCGTGGCAACGCGGGCTGTACGCCACCCCGGTCCTCGGCGCCGCGGTCGCCGAGCAGTGCCGCGACCGCAAGGAGGACCTTTACACGCGCGTCCTCCCGGCGCTGTCCCCCGACCTGGTGGTTGCCACCAACTTCCCGTACGAACGCACCGGAGCCGACCAGCCGCTCGGGTACCTGGGTTGGAACCGCGAGGGGGACTCCACGCTCGCCCGTGAGGTCGGGGCCCGCACCGGGGAGTCGATCCGGGCGATCCGGAGCAACGGCGCCGAGCTCGTCGTCATCGAGCCGATCCCGCTCGCGCCCGGAACGCTCGATCCGCTCCGCTGCCTGGCCGAAGCCCGCACGGTCGACGAGTGCCGTTACGTCGCCGACGCAAGCCCCACGTGGCTGGAGAACCGGTATCGGATGATCGCTGCGGCCGAACCTGCCGTTGCGGCCCTCGACCTCGACCGCACCGTGTGCCCGTACCTCCCGATCTGCGATCCGGTCGTCGGCGGCGAGGTCGTGAAGTGGGACCCCCAGCACCTCACCACCGAGTTCGCCCGGTCGATCGCGCCCCGAATCGAGCAGTACCTGCGATCGGAAGGAATGATCGGGCAGTGAGCGAATCCGAAGCACCGCGCGTGGAGTGGCTCGACGACCGCGAGTTCCGCATCGGCGACGTCCGGTTCTCGTGCATCTCCGTCTCCGATCGGGTCAACCCGACCGAGCCCGACCATTTCGTCCTGATCAAGCCTCGCTACGCGATCGAGCGCTACGTCGAGCAGCTCGCCGGGCCGGGGATCCGGACCCTGCTCGAGCTCGGCATATATCGCGGCGGCAGCACCGTTTTCTTCGAACGGCTCCTCCGGCCCGACCGGATCGTGGCCCTCGACCTCAAGCCCGGACCGTGTATGCCGCTCGAGGGCTTCATCAACCGTCACGAGCTCCGCAGTCGCTTCTCGATCCACTACAGCACCGATCAGGCAGATCGCGAGACCCTCGCCGCCATCCTCGCGTCGACCGGACTGACGGGGTCCCTCGATCTCGTCATCGACGACGCCTCGCATCGCTACGACGCGACCCGGCAGTCCCTCACCGTGCTGTTCCCGCACCTGCGCCCCGGTGGGCGCTACGTCATCGAGGACTGGGCCTGGGGGCAGTCGGGCGCCCAGTTCGTCGTCCCCGAGGCCTTGCGTGCGACCCCCGCCCTCGGCGTGCTCCTGTTC
>JBJSXF010000186.1:0-36591 GCA_046086225.1 Actinomycetota bacterium
GAGATAGAACGGTAAGCGGTCACGACCATCATCGACGGCGGCGGACCGGTGAAAAAGGGAATCGACGAGGAAGCCCGGCGCCGCTTCGGCGCTCGTCTCGCGACCCGGTACTCGTGCACCGAGGCGGGCATCGGGCTCGGCACCGCATTCGACGACCCCGACGAGGACGCGATCGTGAGCGTCGGCCGCCCCCTCCCCGGCGTCGACCTCGCGGTGCGCGACCCGGCCGCACCCGACGGGCCCGACGTCGCGGTCGGCGAGATCGGCGAGGTGTGCCTGCGTTCGCCGGCGATCATGTCGGGCTACTGGCGCGACCCCGAGCAGACGCGGGCCGCGTTCACCGCCGACGGCTTCGTGCGCACCGGCGATCTGGGCGCGATCGACGACCGGGGTCGACTCCGGCTCGTCGGCCGGGGCAAGGAGATGTACGTGCGGGGCGGCTACAACGTGCACCCGGTCGAGGTCGAGCAGGTGCTCTCGACCCACCCCGGCGTCGCCGCCGTGGCGATCGTGCCCCGCCCCGACCCGGTCATGGGCGAGGTCGGCGTCGCCGTGATCGTGGCCCGGCCGGGCGCGCCCGTCCCCGACCTCACCGACCTCCGCCGCCATGCCGCCGACCGGCTCGCGGCCTACAAGCTCCCCGAGGACCTCAGGATCGTCGCCGCCCTGCCGCTCACCGCCGGCGACAAGGTCGACCGCCGGGCGCTTGCGACCGAAGTCGCGGGCTGAGCCCGCGGTTACGATCCCGGCCGCATGGAACTCGAGCTCACCCCCGAGCAGGAGGAGCTGCGCGAGGCGATCCGCAGCGTCCTCGTGAAGGAGAGCCCGGTCGCGCTCGCCCGAGCGGTCGCCGAGGACGGCATCCGTCCCGCTGCGCTCTGGTCGACCATGACCGACCTCGGGTGGCCTGCGCTCACGGTGCCCGAAGCCGACGGCGGCATCGGGCTCGGACCGGTGGAGGCCGGCATCCTCGCCGAGGAGCTCGGCCGGGCCCTCACGCCCGGACCGCTCCTCCCCACGGTCACCCAGTACGTGCCCGCCGTACGCTCCTGCGCCACGCCCGAGCAACGAGCCGAACGGCTCGGTCCGGTCGCGGCGGGCGCCGTCTCCGGTTCGCTTGCGGTGCACGAGGAAGCGGGCTTCGACCCGGCTCTGACGACGGCGACGGTCCGGATCGACGGCGACCGGGCCGTGCTCACCGGCGAGAAGCGCTTCGTGATGGAAGGCGACGCCGTCGACGAGATCGTGGTCGTCGCCCGGACGCCCGGCACCAGTGGCGACGACGGCGTCCGGGCCGTCGTGGTGCCCGCCACCGCAGTGCGAGCCCGCGCAGTGCGCTCGTTCGACCCGACCCGCCGCTTCGCCCACCTCGATCTCGAGGGGGTGTCGGTACCCGCCGACCGGGTGCTCGGAGCGGCGGACGGCCCCTCGGCGGCCGCGGCGCTCCGCGCCGCACTCGATGAAGCCACCGTGGGACTCGCGCTCGAGATGGTCGGCACTGCCCAGACGATCTTCGATCGCACCCACGAATACGCCCTCCAGCGCGAGCAGTTCGGCGTTCCGATCGGCTCGTTCCAGGCGATCAAGCACAAGTTCGCCGACATGATGATCGCGGTCGAGCGGGCTCGGGCCACCGGCTACTTCGCCGCCCTCACGATCGCCGAGGACGACCCGCGCCGGGCCTCGGCCTCATCGGTCGCCAAGGCGGCCGCCGGTGACTGCCAGCGCCTCCTCGGCAAGGAGGGCATCCAGATCCACGGGGGCATCGGCTACACGTGGGAGCACGACATGCACCTGCTCGTGAAGCGGATGAAGGCGGGCGAAGCGCTCTTCGGATCCGGGGCCTGGCACCGGGCGCGGATCGCCGATCTGCTCGGCGTCTGACCCGCCGCCCACTGCCCGACGGCTGCTCCCGATGCGCTCCGGTCAGGTGGCGAGCAGGATCTCGGCGAGCACGTAGAAGAGCACGATGAGCCCGAAGCCGGTGATCATCGCGTTCTTGTGGGTCTCGTAGATCACGTTGAGGCCGGTGTTGCCGCGTCCGCTGATCATCCCGAGCGCGTTGAGCTCGAGCACCACGAGGATGACGATCCCGATGATCAGGTAGGTCATCGCCTTGCCCGACGAGACCACGGTGAAATTCCCGCCCACGAAGAAGTGCCCCGCGCCGACCATCGAGACGAGGAGCGGCAGCGAGAAGATCATGTTCTGCCGGGAGGCCATCGCGCCCCGGCGGGCAGCCGCAGCCGCATTCGGGTCGGCCTCGCCGCCGGCGAGCAGGTTGCGGGCGTTGGCGATCGCGATCTGCTGGGCCGGCCAGATCACGAGCCACACGTTGGCGAACATGACGAGCCCGAACAGGATTCCGATCATCAGGACCGGACCGACCGCCGACCGCATCCAGTAGTCACCGTCCTGGTACGTGTCACCGATGCCGAGGATGAGGATCCCGAAGGCCACGGTGGCCGCCGCCGCCCAGCGGAACCACCAGAGCGCCCGCCAGGTGATCTTGTCCATCGCCGCGTTGCGGGCGGCGGGCTCCATCTCGGCGAACGCAGGCACCTGCACGAAGTTGAAGAACCAGAGCAGGCCCATCCACATCACACCGACGATCACGTGGCCGATCTTGAACGCACCGGTGAGCCCGGCTTCGGTGAACAACTGCATGCGAAGAACCCCCTGTTGATACAGGCGGAACGTACCAAACCCCAGCCCCGAGCCGACGGATACGCGCCGGATCGGGGTCGCCGCGATGGTCGGCCTCAGGCACCGGCCCGACGCGTCCACCAGGAGAACAGCCGCCCGAGGTCGCCGTCGGCGGCGTCGGCCCGGGCGACGAGTCCCCTCCGGTCGCTCCACCACAGCTCGGCTCGTCCGCCCTCGGTCCGGCACCGGTAGCGGCCGACCGCCCGTTCGGGATCCTCCGGTCGGGACCACGACCGCTCCTCGGGACGGCCGGCCGCGCAAGCCGCCGGACCGGCACCGGGCCGGGCCGTCGGGGCGACGAGTCGACCGTAGAGAACGTCGACCTCGTCCGGGCGGGCGGACCGGGCGACCACCGCCACGCCCGCCACCCGGCACCGCCACCAGCCCGACCACTCCGGCTCCGGGCGGCACGGGGCGCCGAGATCGGGCATCCCTACCGGGCGGGGAGCAGGCCGGCCGACCCCCGGCTCGGAGTCGGCTCGGCTCGGGGCAGCCGCGACCGGCGTCTGCGCCGGCGGCCCGGTCCGGGCGAGGCCTAGCACACCGAGCACCAGGCCGGCGAGCAGTACCCCGATTCCCACCGACCGGGGCCGCCAACGCAGCCGGTCACGCCACCGGACCCGGTCACGCCATGCGAGCATGATCCACCTTCTTTCTCATTATGACCCAAGTTCTCACATCTTGACACATTTCATGACTGATCTCTATGGTGCGGCCATGTCGAGTTCACGGATCCGCCTCGCCCTCGGCACCGCCGGCGCCGCTGTCATCGCCGTCGTCCTGGTGCTGCTCCCACCCCGGCTCGGCCCGCTACCCGGCTCCGCCCCCGAAGACCTCGTGCTGCTCCTGGCCCGCATCTCCGGGTTCGTCGGCGCCCTCCGCATCGTCGTCACCGGAGCGGCCTGCTTCGCGGTCGCGGGCCGGGGTGCGCACTCGCGTCCGCTGCATGCGATCGCCGAGCGCGCCCCGCTCGGGTTCCGCCGCCTCGCCGGGCTCGCCGCATCGGGCGCCGCCGTGGTGAGCCTGTGGCCCGGGCCCACGGCGTCGGCGATCGTCGACGAACCGGTCGTCCGGGCCCCGACGGGCGCCCTGCCCGCAACCGCACCCGTGACCCTCCCCGCAACCACCGCCCCGGCGATCACGTCGGCGATCACTTCGGCGACCGCCCCGACGACGACCGTGGCCCCACCCGCACCGCGCCCCGATCGGCCCCGGCCGCAGCCGGAGCCACCCCGCCGCCCCGCACCCACCCGGAACCCGGCACCGTCGGAATCGGCCGACCCGGCGCCGACCGAGCGCACCGTCCGCCCCGGCGAGCACCTGTGGGGCATCAGCGCGTCGGTGCTCGCCGAGCGGCTCGGGCGCAGTCCCACCGACGCCGAGATCGTGCCCCTCTGGCGAGCCGTCATCGCACGGAACGTCTCCCGCCTCCGTTCCGGCGACCCGTCCCTCGTCTTCCCCGGTGAGCGGATCATCGTTCCGCCCCCGCCCGCACCGGGGACGCGCCGCTAGGTTCTCCCCGCGGCGAGGCCGAGGGGCCGAACCGGGGAGGACACCGTGGCACTCACCGAACTCGAAGGCACCGACCTCGGCACCCAGCGCGTCGTGATCGAGCGCGGCCCCGTACGGGTCTTCGCCCAGGCGCTGGGCGACGACGACCCCGTCTACACCGGTGAGGCCGCGCCGGTGCCGCCGACCTTCCCCTTCGTCATGCCCTACTGGGGCTCGATGGGCGTCGGTGGTGCCGCCGGGCTGCCGATGGAGAACCTGCGAGGCAAGGGCCGGGCGATTCTCCACGGCGAGCAGGAGTTCGAGTTCCACGACGGTCGCTGGCCGCACGTCGGCGACGTCCTCGTGGGTGTCGGTCGCGTGAGCTCGGTGTACGAGAAGGCGAAGTCCGACGGTGGCAAGCTCGAGTTCTACGTCACCGAGACCACCTGGTCGGACGAGGGCACCGGCGAGCCGGTCGTGACGACGCGCTTCACGCTCGCCATCAACTGCAAGCCCGACGCCGCCGAGCCGAAGCCGCTCTCGTGACTCCCGAGGAGTGCTGCGACCGGGCCGAGATCCACGACGTCGTCATCCGCTACGGCTGGGCGATCGACACCAAGGACTGGGAACTCCTCGACACCTGCTTCACCCCCGACGCCCACCTCGACTACTCGTCGAACCCGGGTGGCAAGGCCGGTGCGTACCCGGAGATCCGGGCCTGGCTCGCCGAGGCGCTCGCTGCGTTCCCCGTCACCCAGCACCTGATGTCCAACATCGACGTGCGGCTCGACGGCGACACGGCCACGGTGCGCACGATGGTCGCCAACCCCCAGGGGGCAGCCACCCGTAAGGGACCGCCGCACTTCTTCTTCATCGGCGCCCGCTACGACGACCGCTTCGTGCGCACCGCAGCCGGCTGGCGGATCGCCGAACGGGTCGAGACCCTGCTGTGGTTCCAGGGCACCCTGCCCGACGAGCTCATCACCCCCGGGTCCTGACCCCGCCGTCGTGGTCGCGCCCGACTTCGACCTCGGCGCCGACGCGTACCGCCGCCGCATCCGGTTGGCGACCGCGCCCGACGGCACGGTGACGAGCATCCTCGAGGACGACTTCCACCACTTCGTCGTGACGCTCGCCCACGACGGCGAGCGGGTGACCGGGGTCGAGTGCCGGGCCGTGCGCTGGCCGTGGAGCACCTGCCCCGATGCGGCCGGGCCGCTGCGCCGACTCGAGGGGATGCCGCTCACCGACCGATTCACCGGGGCGGGCGCGTGGACCGACCCCAAGCAGTGCTGCACGCATCAGTTCGACGCCGCCGGCCACGCCATCACCCATGCCGCAACGGGGCGGGTGACGCGGGTCTACGACATCGAGCTGCCCCGTCGCGACCCCGACACCGGCGAGACCCGGGCCCGCCTCTGGGTGGACGGCGAGCCCGCACTCGAGTGGACCGTCACCTGGGCGGGCATCGTCGATCCCGCACCCGAACTCGCGGCGGCGCCGTGGAAGGGCGGGTTCATGCGCTGGGCCGACGCGCACCTGCCGCCCGACGCCGCCGAGCGGGCGATCGCCCTGCGCCGGGCGTGTGACATCGGCATGGGGCGGGGCATGGATCTCGACGGGATCCCCGAGGCCCGGCTCCTGCCGCCGTCGATGTCGGGGGTCTGCCACACGATGCAGCCGCTGGTCATCGGCAACGCGTCCCGCCACGTCGGATCGATCCGCGACTTCGCGACCCGACCCGACGACCTCGCACCCCCGGCCTGACCCTCAGCCGAGCGAGGTCGTGTCGGCGATCAGCCGAGCGAGATCACGTCGGCGAAGCGCCGGAGGCCCTCGACCGCAGCGCGCGAACTCGTCCAGGGCGACACGATGAGGCGGGTCACGCCGAGATCGGCCCACCGCCGGACGTCGGCATCGCTCGCCACCGGTCCCCCGAGGATCACCTGGAAATCGTCACGGCTGCGACCCGCGGCGGTGAGCAGCGCGTCGAGCCGGGCGATCTGTGGTGCGGCCGAATCGAACGTGTGTCCCATGCCGAGCCAGCCGTCGCCGAGCCGGGCCGACCGGCGCAGCGCAGCATCGGACTCGCCACCGATGAGCACCGGCGGACCCCCCGCCTGCACCGGCTTGGGCTCGAACACGACCTCGTCGAAGGCGAAGAACTCACCGTGGTGCGTGATCGTCGGCTCGGTCCACAAGCGTCGGCACACGGCGATCGCCTCGTCGACCCGACGGCCGCGGCTCGCGAAGTCGAGCTGGGCCGCCTCCCACTCCTGGGCGAGCCACGACGCGCCGATACCGAACTCGAAGCGTCCTCCCGACAGCACATCGACGGTGAGCGCCCCACGCGCCGCCGTGAAGGGGTGACGCAGCCCGATGTTGTAGACGTGCGTACCGAGCCGCAGCCGCTCGGTGCACCCGGCGAGGTAGCCCAGATACGCGAAGGCGTCGAAGATCGGGAGGTCGGGTGGTACCGGCGGGATGTTCTCGCCCGGGTGGGGTGACGAGGTCATCGTCCGGGTGAACACGAGGTGCTCGGGCAGCCACACCGACTCGAAGCCGAGCCGCTCGGCCTCGAGCGTGGCGTCGAGGTGCGAGCGCACGTTGAGCGCGCCGAGCGCGATCCCGAACTTCACGAGGTCGGGCCGTCCGCCGCGAGCGGCTCCCCCGCCGTGGTCCACGCGCCGGCGGCCGTCCGACCCCAGCCACCCGCCGCGTGGTTGCCACCATCGACGTGCAGGGTCGTGCCGGTGACGAACCGGGCCAGGTCGGAGGCGAGGAACACCACGGCCCCGGCGACGTCGTCCACGTGCCCGGCGATCGGCAGCGGCGTGGCGATCGGCACCTCGCCGATACCCGGGGTGGGGATCACGTCGGGGGCCACGCAGTTGACCCGAATGCGCCGGGCGCCGAGCTCGAGCGCGAGCGACTTCGTGAGGTTGGCGACCGCGGCCTTCATCGCGCTGTAGACCGCGAAGCCCGGACCGGCCCGGTGCGCCTCGATCGACGTGATGTTCACGATCGCGGCTCGGCCGTCGGTCGGCATCCGGGGTGCCACGGCCCGCACGAATGACGTGACGCTCGTGAAGTTCTCGGCGACGAGCGCAGCCTCACCCTTGGCGGACACGTCGAGGAAGTCGGCCCGGAACCCACCGCCCGCGTTATTGACGAGCACGTCCACGCCCGGCAGTCCGGCCGTGAACGCGCGCACTGCGTCGTCGTCGCGCACGTCGAGCACCCCGGTCGTCGCGACCCGCCCCACCGCGGTCACCGCGTCGGCGGTCTCCCGCAGCCCGGCCTCGTCGCGGTCGCAGATCGCGACATCGGCGCCGAACGCGGCGACAGCCCGAGCCACGGCGGCCCCGATGCCTGCCGCGGCGCCCGTGACGAGCACCAGGCGGTCGGTGAGCAGCGCCGAATCGGGCGTGAGGGCCATGCGCGGCGCAGGCTACCGTCGCTTCCGTGACCTACGACCTGAACGGCACCCACGTCCTCGTCACCGGCGCGTCCTCGGGCATCGGCGCCGCGCTCGCCGAGGGCTTCGCCCGGCGCGGCGCCGTCGTCGGCCTCTGCGCCCGCCGCGCCGATCGGCTCGACGAGGTGCTCGGCCGCTGCCGCGAGCACACCTCCGACTCGGTCGCCTGGACGGTCGACCTCGCCGACCTCGACGGCATCGAGACGTTCGCCCGGCGGGCGTCGGCCGACCTCGGCGGCGTCGACGTGCTCGTGAACAACGCCGGCGTTCCGAAGCGCCGGCCCGTGTTCGCGCTCGACCCGGCCACGATCGACGCGGTGATGGCGATCAACTATTCCTCGCCGGTGCGCCTCACCCTCGCCCTGCTCGACGAGATCGTGGCCCGGGCGGGCCGCTTCGTCTACGTGTCGTCGGTCGCGGCCCGGCTCTCACCGCCGTCGGAGGCGGCCTACTCGGCGAGCAAGGCTGCACTCTCGGCCTGGGCCGAGGGGCTCGAGGTCGACCTCCGCGACACCGACGCCCGGGTGCACGTGCTCTACCCGGGGGTCGTCGATACCGAACTGTTCACCCGACCCGGCAACGACCCGCTCGCCGCATCCGGCGTCGAGATGCTGCCGTTCGACGCGATCGTCGAGCCGGTGCTCACGATGATCGAGGAGGGCCGGTTCGAAACCGCAGTGCCCGACTGGTTCGCGGGCGTCATGGCGAGCCGGGCCGCCGACGTCGCCGCCTTCATCGAGGGCACCAAGGAGTTCGCCCGCAACCAGGGGTGAGCGGCCGAGACGTCAGCCGGGCAGGCCGAGCGTCTTCGTCTCGAGGTACTCCTCGAACCCCTGGATGCCGTGCTCGCGACCGAGGCCGCTCTCTTTGTAGCCGCCGAACGGCGAGTCGGGCCCGAACCACTGCCCGCCGTTGACCGCGACCGTGCCGGTGCGGATGCGGCGGGCGACAGAGACGGCCCGGTCGAGCGACGCGCTGTTCACCGCGCCCGAGAGCCCGTACCGCGAGTTGTTGGCGATGCGCACGGCGTCGTCGTCGTCCTCGTAGGGGATGACCGAGAGCACCGGGCCGAAGATCTCCTCCTGGGCGATCGTCGAATCGGGATCGACATCGACGAACAGCGTGGGCTGCACGAAGTAGCCCCGCTCGAACTGGGTCGCGGGACCGCCACCGACCAGGCACCGGGCCCCCTCGGCCTTGCCCTTCTCGATGTATCCGAGCACACGCTCGCGCTGGCGGGCGTTGATGAGCGGCCCGGCCAGGTTGCCGATGTCGGTCGGGTCGCCGTAGGGGAACGCCTCGAACGCGGCGCGCACGATCTCGACGCCCTCGTCGTAGCGCGACCGCGGCAGGAGCAAACGGGTCGTGATGGCGCAGCCCTGGCCCGAGTGCATGCAGACCATGCCCGCACCGGGCAGCACCGCCGAGAAGTCGGCGTCGTCGAGCACGATCATCGCCGACTTGCCGCCGAGTTCGAGGAAGACCCGCTTCAGCTGCTCGCCGCCCTTGGCCGCGATGCGCTTGCCGACCGTGGTCGAGCCCGTGAACGAGACCATGTCCACGTCGGGACTCCCGGTGAGCACCTCTCCGGTCGCGGCCGGGTCGAACGAGGTGACGACGTTGAACACCCCGGCCGGGATGTCGGTCTCCTCGGCTACGAGCCGACCGATCCACGTCGCCGAGTACGGCGTGTCGGGGGCGGGCTTGAGCACGGTCGTGCACCCCGCCGCGAGCGCCGGAGCCAGCTTCGAGATGTTGAGCATGAAGGGGAAGTTCCACGGAGTGATGAGCGCCGCGACCCCGATCGGCTCCCGCACGACGAGGCGGTCGGAGGTGAGGCCGAAGAACTCGTGGACGCCGAGCCGCTGCTCCCAGTCGTAGCGATCGATGAGGTCGATGTCCCACTGCATGTCGTCGATGCAGGTGTCCTGCTGCACCGCGTAGGTGAGCCCGAGCGGCGCGCCCACCTCGGCGACGATCTGGGGGCGGAGCTCCTCCTTATGGCGGTCGAGCGCGTCACGCAGCTGCTCGAGGCACCGCTTGCGGAACGTCCGATCGGTCGCCCAGTCGGTCTCGTCGAAGGCCCGGCGCGCCGCGGCGATCGCGCGCTGCATGTCGGCCTCGGTGGCATCGGCGACCGGACCGATGACCTCCTCGGTCGCGGGGTTCACGTTGTCGTAGGTGCGTCCCCCCTCGGCCTCGACGAGCTCGCCGTCGATGAGCATGCGGGGCTCGACATCCAGGCTCATGGCACCTCCTCGGTCACGTTCGGCCGCACCCTATGACGGGTAGCGTCGCCCGCGCATGCGAATCGCTGCACTCGACCTCGGCTCCAACTCGTTCCACCTGCTCGTGGCCGACGTGCGCCCCGACCGCACCTTCACCCGGGTCGCACGCGAGAAGGACATGCTCCGACTCGGCGACGAGGTGGCGCGCCACGGTCGTGTCACCGAGGCGGTCGCCGAGCGGGCCGTCACCTCGGTCCGCAACCTCTGCGCCCTCGCCGAGGCCCTCGGAGCCCGTGAGGTGCTCGCCAAGGCCACGAGCGCCATCCGCAGTGCCGCCAACGGGAGCGAGCTCGTCGACCGGATCGAGCGGGAGACCGGGGTCGAGATCGAGGTCATCGACGGCCGGGAGGAGGCCCGACTCATCTTCGGGGCGATCCGGGCGAGCGTGGTGATCGATCCCGCCCCCGCCCTCGGCGTCGACATCGGAGGCGGGAGCGTCGAGCTCATGGTGGGCGACGCCGGGGGTCTGGCCGATGCCCTCAGCCTGCCGCTGGGCGTGGGCCGCCTCACCGCCGAGTGCATGGAGTCCGATCCGCCGAGCAAGGTCGACCGGCGCCGCCTCGCCGAGCGGATCGGCGCCACGCTCGATCCGGC
Organism: Actinomycetota bacterium; assembly: GCA_046086225.1. GTDB lineage: Bacteria > Actinomycetota > Acidimicrobiia > IMCC26256 > PALSA-610 > JBJSXF01. The sequence goes on from JBJSXF010000186.1 coordinate 10,558, forward strand.
GATCGGACCGCTGCTCGCCCTCGGGCCGCGCAGCGCGATCGGCACGAGCGGAACGCTCAACGACCTGGTCCGCATGGCCGTCGCGCTCCATGCGGACGAGACCCCGAGTGCGGTGAACGCACTCACCGCGACGCGCGCTCAGCTCGAGGCGCTGCACGAGGTGATCATGCTCGCGACGACGTCCGAGCGACGGCGTCTCCCCGGCCTCGAGGAGCCCCGGCGGGCCGAGCTCCTCCCCGCCGGCTCGACCCTCGCGCTCGCCGTACTCGACGCGTTCGAGCTCGATGCGCTCACGGCCGCCGACTGGGCCCTGCGCGAGGGCATCGTCCTCGACGCGGTCGGCGCCCATGACCCCGACGACTGGTCGGATGACCCGTACGCGCTCCGCCGGGCCTCGGTGCTCGACCTGGCCCGCCGGTGCGGATCCGACGGCGACCACACCGCCCAAGTGGCCCGGCTCGCCCTGCGCCTGTTCGACGAGACGGCCGAGCTCCACGGGCTCGCGCCGGCCGACCGCGAGGTGCTCGAGGACGCCGCCCTCCTGCACGACATCGGCCAGCACGTGTCCCGCAAAGGCCACCACCGTCACGCGGCCTACCTCGTCGAGCACGGCGAGCTGCGGGGCTTCGACCCCGACGAGATCGCGTTCCTCGCCGCGCTCGTACAGCACCACCGACGGGGCGACCCCAAGGCGTCGGAGCCCCGCTTCGGCGCGCTGGACGCGAACGACCGGGAGCGGCTGCGCCGGATGGCTGCGATCCTGCGGGTCGCCGACGGCCTCGACCGGGGCCGTCGGGGTGCGGTCACCGACCTGCGCGCCCGTATCGGCACCGACCTCGTCACGCTCAGCCTCGATGCGCCCGACGACGATGCGCTCGAGCTCGAACGCTGGGGGGTCCGGCGCCGCCGGGAGCTCTTCGAGCGGGTGTTCGAACGCGAACTCGAGGTCGCCGAGCCCCGACGCGAGTCGGTGATTCCCGACTGACCTGCGCCCACCCGGGCGCCCACCCGACCGGGCGCGCCTACTCGGGCGCGAAGTCCACGAAGCCCGTGTCGTCGGACGCGGGCCGGAAGACCGCCCGCACCCGCATCCCGATCCGGGCTGCTTCGGGTGCGAGGTCGGGCAGCACGCCGAGCATTCGTGCCCCCGGTTCGTCGAGGTCAACGGAGGCGACCACGAACGGCACCCGGTCGCGGAACGGCGGGATCCCGTTCTGGCGGATGACGGTGAACGAGTACACGGTGCCCCGACCCGAGGCCGTGACCCACTCGGGCCCCTCGGCCCCGCAGTGCGAGCACAGCAGCCGGGCGTAATGCTGGTGGAGCCCGCACGCCCGGCAGCGCTGAATGCGCAGCTCACCCCGGGCCGCACCCGCCCAGAACTCACTGTCCTCGGGGGTCGGTCGCGGCACCATCCACGACGGGGTCTCCGACCAGTCGCTCACCGGGCCTCCGTCCCGAGCACCACCGTGGCCTGGGTCGAGAGCCAGCCGCCGCTGCCGTGCGCCACGGCCACCTCGGCCCCGGGCACCTGAGCGTCGCCCGCTTCTCCGCGCAACTGGCGCGTCGCCTCGCACAACAGGAACAGGCCGCGCATGCCGGGATGCGTGGCTGAGAGCCCGCCGCCGTCGGTGTTGGTCGGCAGCGCACCGCCGAGCCGCAGGTTGCCGCCGTCGTCGGTGACGAACGGGCCGCCTTCACCCTTGGGCGCGAACCCGAGATCCTCGAGCACGACGAGCACGGTGTACGTGAACGAGTCGTACATCGCGAACACGTCCACGTCACCCGGCGCGATGCCCGCCTCGGCGAAGGCCCGGGGTCCGCTCACCGCCGCCGCGGTCACGGTCATGTCGGCCAGCGCGTTGATCGAGTGGTGGGTACTGCCTCCCGCTGCACCCCGCACGAACACGGGCCGGTGCGGGAGGTCGCGCGCCCGGTCGGCAGTCGTAACGATGATGCAGCAACCGCCGTCGGAGATGACGCAGCAATCGAGCTTGTGGAGCGGATCGGCGACCAGCCGCGATCCGAGCACGTCATCGACCGTGATCGGCTCGCGGTACATCGCGTTCGGGTTGCGACCGGCGTGCTCGCGGGTCTGCACCGCGATCGACGCGAGCTGCTCGGGCGTCGTGCCGTACTGGTGCATGTGGCGCTGAGCGGCCATGGCGTACGCGCCGACGAGGGTGAGACCGGTCGGCAGCTCGTAGACCATGCCGAGCGGGAGGCCGCCCGGACCCGCTCGTCCCCCACCGCCGCCGGTGCCGAGCGTGCGCCCCGACGCCGAGAGCTGGTTGTTGCCGTAGACGATCGCCACCACGTCGGCGTCGCCGTGCTGCACGGCCCGGTACGCGTGGAGCAGGTGGAACTCGAAGCTCGAGCCCCCGACGCTCGACGACTCCATCCAGCGGGGCCGCACACCGAGGTACTCGGCGAGCATCACCTCGTGCATCCCGCCGTAGCCTGCGCTCGCCAGCCCGTCGATGTCGGCCTTGGCCAGCCCGGCATCGTCGAGCGCCCGCCGGAAGGCCTGGGCCTCGAGCATGACCGGGGACAGCGCGGGTGTCACCGGTCCGTCGGCGAGCCCGACCCCGACCACACAAACGTCCCGGAGGGCCATCGGCGCCCGAACCTAGCCGCCGTACACTCGCCCCCATGCGGACCGAGGACATGATCCTGATCAGCGTCGACGACCACGTCGTCGAGCCGCCCGACGTCTTCGAGCACCACCTCCCGGCGAAGTACCGCGACATCGCCCCGCGCATCGAGCGGATGCCCGACGGCACCGACCGCTGGAAGTTCCTCGACTTCGAGATCCCCAACGTCGGCCTCAACGCGGTGACCGGACGACCGCCCGAGGAGTACGGGATGGACCCGACGAGCTTCGACGAACTGCGCCCCGGCACCTACGACGTGCACCAGCGCCTCCTCGACATGTCGGCCAACGGTGTGCTCGGCTCGATGAACTTCCCGTCGTTGCCCGGGTTCGCCGGCCGCTTGTTCGCCGCCGTCCCCGACAAGGACGCCGCCCTCGCCCTGTGCCGGGCCTACAACGACTGGCACATCGACGAGTGGTGCGGGGCCGCGCCCGACCGGTTCATCCCGCTCGCCATCCCCCCGATCTGGGACCCGGAGGCGATCGCCGCCGAGGTGCGCCGGGTCGCGGCCAAGGGCTGCCACGCCATCACCTTCCCCGAGAACCCCGTCCCCCTCGGGCTCCCGAGCCTGCACTCCGACCACTGGGACCCGTTCTGGCAGGCGTGCAACGACGAGGGGACGATCGTCAACATGCATATCGGGTCGTCGTCGAAGCTGGTGATCACCGCCCCCGACGCCCCGGTCGACGTGATGATCTCCCTCCAGCCGATGGCGATCGTGCAGGCCGCCGCCGACCTCCTCTTCTCCCCCGTGTTCACCCGCTTCCCCGACGTCACCGTCGCGCTCTCCGAGGGCGGCATCGGGTGGGTGCCCTACTTCCTCGAGCGGGTCGATCACACCTTCGACACCCACCACGCCTGGACCCTCGCCGACTTCGGCGGTCGCCGTCCGAGCGAGGTGTTCCTGGAGCGGGTCGTGCTGTGCTTCATCGAGGACGACTTCGGCGCCCGCCACGCCCGCGAGATCGGCACCGACCGCATCTGCATCGAGACCGATTACCCGCACAGCGACGCCATCTGGCCCGACGCGCCCGAGCGACTCGCCGCCGGCTTCGCGCCGACCGACCTCACCGACGACGAGATCGATGCCATGACCCACCGCAACGCCATGCGGCTCTTCCGCTTCGACCCGTTCGCGACCCGACCTCGCGAGCGCTGCACCGTCGGGGCGTTGCGGGCCGAGGCCGAGGGTCACGACGTCTCGATCGTGGCCAAGGGCCGCCGCCGCGAGCCCACCGGGCCGATGACCCTGGCGAGCTTCGCACCGACGGCCTGAGCCCGAACGACCGATTCGCGTGGACGCGGCCGACCACGTCCGGCACAACCGCGCGTTCTGGGACGCCGACAGCGACGAGTACCAGGCCGCGCACGGCGCGCAGCTGGCCGACGCCCCGCTCGCGTGGGGCGCGTACCGCGCGCCGGAGCACGACATCGGTGCCCTGGCCCCGCTCGCGGCGCTCACCGGGCGCCGCGTGCTCGAGCTGGGGTGCGGTGCAGGTCAGTGGGCGACCACGCTCGGTGGGCGCGGCGTCGAAGTGACCGGGCTCGACCTCTCCCGAGCCCAGCTCGGCCACGCCCGGCGCGCCGACGCGGACCTCCCCCTCGTCCTCGGTGACGGCGAGCACCTCCCGTTCGCGGCCGGATCGTTCGCTGCGGTGCTCTCCGACCACGGCGCGCTGAGCTTCTGCGAGCCCGCGGTCATCGCGGCCGAGTGCGCCCGGGTGCTCGAGCCGGGCGGCATCCTCGCCTTCTGCGTCACGCACCCGCTCCTCGTCCTCACCTGGGACGAGGCGCACGGGAAGCAGACCCGCAAGCTCCGCACCGACTTCGCCGCGCTCGGCCGCATGGACTGGGACGGCGAGGGCACGATCGACTGGGCCATTCCCGCCGGGGAGTGGATCCGCGTCCTCACCGGGGCCGGGTTCGGGATCGAGGCCTGCACCGAGCTCGTGGCCCGAGCCGACGCCGAGACCACCTACCCCGAGTTCGCGCCACCGAAGTGGGCCCGACGCTGGCCGGCCGAGTGGGTGTGGCGGGCCCGCCGAGTCATCCCGTGATCGCCGGGCCGGAGCCCGGACGCGCCGCCCGGGCTCAGCGCCGCTCGAACTCGAGGCCCGCAGCCTCGCGGTCCCAGGTCGCGGGCGTCACGCCCTGCTCCCTCAGCTCGTACTTGAGCACCCGCCCGACCGGGTTGCGCGGGAGGTCGTCGCGGAACTCGATGTACCGCGGGATGGCGAAGTAGGGCACCCGCTCGGCGACCCACGTACACAGCGTCGCCTCGTCGAGGTCGGCGCCGGGCTGGAGCACGACGGTGAGCTTCACGTCGTCCTCCCCCACCGGGCTCGGCACCGCGTGCACGGCGACGTCCTTCACCGCCTCGTGCCCGAACAGCACCTTCTCCATCTCGGCGCTCGAGATGTTCTCCCCCCGGCGGCGCAACGCGTCCTTCTTGCGATCGACGAAGTAGAGGTAGCCGTCCTCGTCGAGGCGGCCGAGGTCACCCGTATGGAACCAGAGGTTGCGCATCGCCTCGACCGTCGCTTCGGGGCGGTTCCAGTAGCCGGCGAACATGAGGTCGGGTGCGGTGGGCCGGCACACGATCTCGCCCGTCGTCCCGACCGGCACCTCGACGTCATGGTCGTCGACGATGCGCACGTCGAACTCGTGCCGGTTCGGGCGCCCGCAGGCCCCGGGCTTGTTGACCTCGCCCGCGTCGAGCATCGACACGAGCGACGCCTCAGTGAGGCCGTAGCCGCCGCTGAACGTGAGGCATCCGAACCGCTCCCGCCAGGCCCGGTCGGTGTCGGGCGGCATCGGCGCCGCCGCGCAGAGCCGGAGCCGGTGGCCGGTCTGGTCGGGGTGGTCGGGCGCGTTGGCCACGAGGATGGCGAGCGAGCCGAGCATGCTCACCATCGTCGCTCCGGTGCGGGCCACTTCGGGCCAGAAGTTGCTCACCGAGAACTTGCGGGTGATCACCGCGCTCCCGCCGGTGACGAGCGAGCCGACGACGCACACCGAGATCGCGTTGAAGTGGAAGAGCGGCAGCGGGGTGATGACGATGTCGTCGGCCGTGCGGCCCCACGCCCGGGCGATCTGGTCGGCAAGGCTCACGACGTAGTTGTGCGGGAGCATGCAGCCCTTCGACGGGCCGGTCGTGCCCGCGGTGTAGACGAAGCAGGCCAGGTCGCCGGGCCGCACCTCGACCTCCGGGAGCGGCCCGACCGACGCACCGTCGAGGAGCGTCTGCCAATCGACGGCCGGCACCGCGGTGATCGGCGCGTCGGGAGGTCCGATCACGACGCAGCGCTCGAGGTCGGGGGTCGATGCCGGGCCCGCCACCGCCTCGGCCCGTGAGGCGAAGTCGCCCTGCACGACGAAGACCCGGGCACCCGAGTCGGCGAGCTGGTGACGGAGGAACTCGCCCTTGTAGGCGGTGTTCACCGGCACCTGGATCGCGCCGAGCTTGCAGGCCGCGAAGAACGTGACGACCTGTTCGGCCCGGTTCTCGATGAGGGTCGCCACCCGGTCGCCGTGCCCCACCCCGAGCGCGGCGAGCCCGTGGGCGAGCCGGGTCGACTCCTCGTCCATGCGGCGGGCCGAGTACCGCTCGCCCTCGCCGTCACCGCCGGAGAACTCCAGGTACGGCGCATCGGGCTCGGTCGCCAGCCGGGCAGCCAGCGCCTCCAGGACCGTGGTGCGCCGGGCGTCCGCCATCAGGCCGAGAGCGTCGCAGCGACCGCGTCGCAGTGCTCGTCGGCTCCGCCGAAATGCGTCTCCAGGACCCACGCCCGCTTCAAGTAGAGGTGCACGTCGACCTCCCACGTGAAGCCCATGCCGCCGTGGACCTGGGTGGCGGTCTTGCCGTTGGCGATCGCCGCCTCACCGGCCAGCGCCTTGGCCACCGACACGGCCCGATCGACTCCGGGGATCTCGTCGGCGTCGTCGAGGTGCGCGCCCGCCGCGTAGACGGCGGCCCGGGCCACCTCGGTGCGCATGAGCATGTCGGCCAGCAGGTGCTTCACGGACTGGAACGCGCCGATCGGGCGGTCGAACTGCTCCCGCTCCTTCGCGTAGGCCACCGACATCTCGGTGCAGCGATCGGCGAGGCCGACCTGGAACGCCGCAGTGCACACCGCACCCGCCCGCCGCCAGGCCGCCCAATCGGTGGCGACCGCGGTCACGGTCGGGTCGGTCACCACTCGGGCGACGGGCGTGCACGGGTCGAGTGGCCACTCGGCCGGGTTCGCGTCGAGCGTCGCCGGATCGCATTCGCCCGCGCCGGGCACGACCACGACATCGAGCGCATCGAGGTGCTCGACCCAGCCGCCCTCGAGCACACCCGTGATCCGTCCGTCGGCCGCCAGCAGCGTGGGCACGATCGGTCCGGGCACGCAGGCCCGACCGAGCTGCTCGAGTACCACCACGCAATCGGCCCACGAGAAACCGTCGGCCCGCAGGGAGAACACGCCCGCCTCGGCGAGATCGGCGGCGAGCTCGCGATCGAAGCCCGCCCGCACCCGCTCGATCGGCACCTTCGCGGCGAGGAGCGCGGCGATCCCGTCGCGCAATGCGACCTGGTCGTCGGAGAGCTCGAGGTCCATGGTCAGCGCGCCTCCCGCGGCAAACCGAGCACCCGCTCGGAGATGATGTTGCGCTGGATCTGCGACGAGCCCGCGGCGATGGTGAGGGCCAACGTGCGCAGTCGCTCCTCGACCGGCTCGTTGTCCTCGACGTGCAGCGCGTCGCGCTCGAGGATGCGCAGGCAGAGCTCGCCGAAGCGCTGCCGAGCCTCGGTGTAGGCGAGCTTGATCACCATCGCCCCCGGACCGATCGTGCCCCGGGCCGACTGGGAGATGTTGCGCTTGGTGAGCGCCCACAGCCCGTCGAGCTCGACCGCGCACCGACCCAGCTCGCGCCGCGTGGCCGGATCGTGGACGAGCGGGGCAACGTCGGCGCAGAGCCGAATGGCGTCCACGAGCTCGCTCACGAACGCCGTGCCCCGCTCGTACTTGAGGGTGACGTTGGTGACCCGCCAGCCGTCGTTCTCGGGGCCGACGAGATTCGCCACCGGCACCCGGACCTCGTTCAGGAAGACCTCGCAGAACTCGGAGCTGCCGAGCACCGTGCGGATCGGCCGGATCTCGATGCCGGGGAGATCCATGGGCAAGATGAGCCACGAGATGCCCCGATGCTTCGGGGCGTCGGGGTCGGTGCGCACGAGGAACTCGCCGACGTCGGCGATGTGGCCAAACGAGCACCAGATCTTCTGGCCGTCGAGCACGTAGTCGTCGCCGTCGCGCACCGCCCGGGTGCGCAGCGAGGCCAGGTCGGATCCGGCGCCGGGCTCGGAGAATCCCTGGCACCACACCTCCTCACCCCGGAGGATCCGGGGCAGGTGGGCCGCCTTCTGCTCGGGGGTGCCCTCCTCGATGAGGGTGGGGCCGGCGTGGAGCGTGCCCACGAAGTTCACGCCGACGTACGGGGCCCGGACCCGGGTCGTCTCCTCGAAGAAGATGAGCTGCTCGGTGGGCGACGCACCTCCGCCGCCGTACTCCTTCGGCCAGTGGAGACCGGCGTAGCCCGCATCGAAGAGTCGGCGCTGCCAGTCGGTGTCCCACTTCCGGCGCGCGTCCCAGGCCTCCCGGGGCGGGGGCGGGGCAAGGGTCGGCAGGGTTGCGTCGAGCCACGCGGCGAGCGCGGCACGGAACGCGTCGTCACTTTCGGATGCGCGCAGATCCACGAGGCAGGATGCTAGGTCCAGTGCCCGATGCCCGCCGGGCCGACCGTAGGATCGTCGCATGCAGGCCGAGCTCCCCAAGATCATCAGCGTCGACGACCACGTGGTCGAGCCGCCGCACCTCTGGCAGACCTGGCTCCCCGAGCGGTTCAAGGCACGAGGTCCCCGGGTCGAGCGGCGCGGGATCGGCACCATGCGCCACGTCGGGGGCGGCGCCTACGAGCAGACCTTCGATCCCGACGGCCCCCAGGCCGACTGCTGGATCTACGAGGACCTCGTCTACATCAACAAGCGTCACGTCGCCGCCGTGGGCTTCGACCGCGACGACATGACGATGTCGCCGATCACCTACGACGAGATGCGCCCGGGCTGCTACGACCCGAAGGCCCGGCTCGAGGACATGGACATCAACCACGTCGAGGCCTCGCTCTCGTTCCCGACCTTCCCCCGCTTCTGCGGCCAGACCTTCCTCGAGGCCAAGGACCGTGAGCTCGCCCTCGCCTGCGTGCTCGCCTACAACGACTGGATGGTCGAGGAGTGGTGCGGTGACAGCGGGGGCCGCCTGATCCCGCTGCCGATCGTGCCGCTCTGGGACGCCGAGCTCGCGGCCGCCGAGGTGCGCCGCAACGCCGAGCGCGGCGCCCACGCCGTGTGCTTCAGCGAGATCCCGCCCAAGCTCGGGCTCCCGTCGATCCATTCCGGGGCCTGGGACCCGTTCTTCGCGGCCTGCCAGGACACCGAAACCGTGGTGTGCATGCACATCGGCTCGTCCTCGCAGATGCCCTCCACTTCGGCCGACGCCCCGGTCGCCGTCGCGGCCACGCTCAGCTTCAACAACTCGATGGCCTCGCTCTCCGACTTCCTCTTCTCGGGCGTGCTCGTGCGCTTCGACCGCCTGAAGCTCGCGTACTCCGAGGGGCAGATCGGCTGGCTCCCGTACGTGCTCGAGCGGGCCGACGACGTGTGGCGCGAGCACCGGGCCTGGGGCGGGGTACGCGATCTCGTCCCCGAGCCGCCCTCGACCTACTACTTCCGTCAGGTGTTCGGCTGCTTCTTCCGCGACCGGCACGGGCTCGAGGCGCTGCACCGGGTCGGGGTCGACAACGTCACCTTCGAGACCGACTACCCGCACACCGACACGACCTGGCCCGACACCAAGGCCGTCGCCGAGGACATGATGCGCGACCTCCCCGACGAGGTCGTCTACAAGCTGGTGCGGGGCAACGCGATCCGCATGCTGTCGCTCGACTGCGTCTGACCGGACCGGGAACCGCCCCGGTCAGTCGGGGCACCGGGCCGCCGGGGGCGGCATCCGCAGGTCGACGAGGTAGTCGTCGACGAAGCGCCGGACGCACGGCGCGCCCGTCGGGTAGGCGGTGTGGGCCGTGCCGACCACCGTGAGCAGGCGGGCGTCACCGAGGGTCCGGGTGAGGTCACGCGACCAGGCGTACGGCGTGACCGGATCGCCGGTGGTGCCGACGACGAGCACGCGTGGCCCGACCGGCACCGTGGTCGGCCCGGGCGCTGCGGCCGCCGGTACCGGCCAGAACGTGCAGGGCAAACCGAGCCAGACGGTCGACGGCCCGAACCGGGGCGCCGCCTCCGCCGCCGCCTCGGCAGTTGCCGCGACCTGCTCGACCGAGCGGGGTGCCGGGGCGTCGACGCACCCGACCGCGTAGAGCCCGGCGGTCTGCCCCGAGTAGCGGCCGTCCCGACCCCGGCCGGTGTACGCGTCGAACGTGCGCAGCAGGGCATCGGGAGTGCCGCCCGCCGCGTCGGCGAGCGCCTCACCGAGCGCCGGGAAGCCCCGAGCCCCGGCGTAGAGCGAACCGGCGACCGCGATGTCGAGTTCACCCGCACCGAGGCGCCGCGCCTCGCCGTCGACCCGTGCCCGGATGGGCTCCGCCTCGACCCGGGCGACGAGGGCGTCGTAGGCCGCAGCCGGCGCCCGGCCGCTCGGCCGTCCGAGCCGACAGGGCGCCTCGCGAGCGCACCAGGCGAAGAAGCGGTCGAGACCGGCGTCGAGCGCCGCGGCCTGCTCGGTGAGGGCTGTCGCGTAGGGCCGGGCCGGGTCGACGGCCCCGTCGAGCACCATCGTGCGCACCCGGTCGGGATGAGCCCGCACGTAGTCGGCTCCGATCACCGTGCCGTACGAAAAGCCGAAGTAGTCGATGAGATCGACGCCGAGCGCAACCCGGATCGCTTCGAGGTCACGGACGGTCGCCGCCGTGGATACGTCGGCCAGGAGCGGGCCGCTGCGCCGCTCGCACGCTTCGGTGAACCGTCGCGCTGCGTCGACGTTCGCCGAGACCTCGGCCAGCCCCACCGGCGACCGGTCGACGGCGTAGAAGGCATCGAGCTCGTCACCACAGTCGACGGGCGAGCTCGCCCCGACGCCGCGCGGATCCCAGGCCACGAGGTCGAACGCGCGGCGGACACGCGGCCCGAAGATCCCACCGGCGTCCCGCAAGAAATCGATCCCCGACGCACCGGGACCACCCGGGTTGACGAGCAGCACCCCGCGCCGCTCGCCCTCGGCCCGGCGGCGGGCGAGCGCCAACTCGATGTCGCCGGCGTCGGGCCGCTCGCGATCGCGCGGCACCCGGAGCGTCGCGCACTCCAGATCGCCGCACCGGGACCAGCGGAGGGTCGATCCCGCATCGCGGTTCCCGCCGTCGCTCCCGCCGCACCCGGAGCCGAACCCGACCGCCACCACGAGCACGAACGCCGCGAGGAGCCGGAACCGGGTCACGCCACCGACCCTACGCACCCGGTCGGCGGCCCGAGCCGCAGGCGCGGCATCCGCCCCGGGACCACGGCAACGCCTAGCGTGCCGCCCGATGAGCGACGACGCCGCGACCCTCGAGCCGCCGCACCGGAACGGGAACACTCCGCACCCACCCGAGCCGACCCGGCGGGGCCGGGCCCCGTGGGAGTTCCTCATCTTCGGCCTGTTCGTCGCGCTCATCGCCGTCGCGATCATCGTGGGCTGGACCCTGTTCGGTTCGCGGTCGCCGGAACGGCTCGATCCGGTCTCGGCCGCCGAGATCCAGGCGGCCTGCGTCGCCGCCCAGACCGCACTCGCCACCCTCCCGAACCCCGAACCCACGGGCGGCACCGAGATCATCACCCGCATGCGAGCCGAGGATCGGGTGCTGCGAACCATGATCGACCGCATCCGGGCCGTGCGCCCGGCCGATGCCACCCAGGCCGCCGCCGTCCAGGCCTGGACCGCCGACTGGGCCGCCGTGCTCGGGGCCCGCGAGACCTTCACCGCCCGCCTCGAACGCGAACGGCGGGCCAAGTTCGTCCTGCCCTCCGAGACCGGCGGGCTGAAGCCGGTGACGGGCCGCATGGACGACTACGTCCGCCAGAGCCATCCGCAGATGAACGCCTGCCTCTCCGAGGACCTCGGCGCCGAAGCGGTCGATACGCGGCGGTCCTACCCGGACGCCGTGACGGAGGAGCGAGGATGACCGGACGACTCGACGGAAAGGTGGCGCTCATCACCGGCGCGGGCAGCGGCATGGGCCGGGAAGCCGCCGCGCTCTTCGCGGCCGAGGGGGCTCGAGTCGTGGTCGTCGATGTGGTGGCCGAGGCCGCCGCCGCCGTCGCCGACTCGGTGAGGGCCGCGGGTGGCACCGCCTCGGCGTTCACCGCCGACGTCTCGGCCGCGGCCGACTGCGACGCGATGGTCGCCCACGCGACGTCAACGCACGGCGGACTGCACGTCCTCTACAACAACGCCGGGGTGTTCCCCGCCGACGACGGCGGGGTGCTCGAGACGCCCGAGACCACCTGGGACCGGGTCATGGAGATCAACCTCAAGGGCGTGTGGCTCGGGTGCCGGGCCGGCATCCCGGCCATGATCGAGTCGGGGGGCGGTTCGATCGTGAACGTCGCCTCGTTCGTTGCGCTCATGGGCGCGGCAACCGCGCAGATCGCCTACACGTCGAGCAAGGGCGGCGTGCTCGCCATGACCCGCGAGATGGCCGTCGAGTACGCCCGGCAGGGAATCCGGGCCAACGCGTTGTGCCCGGGACCCATCCAGACCCCGCTGCTCGAGGAACTCCTCTCCGATCCGCAGCGACGCGCCCGCCGCCTCGTGCACATCCCGATGGGTCGGCTCGGCACCGCCGCCGAGCTCGCCAAGGCCGCGCTGTTCCTCGCGTCCGACGACGCCTCGTTCATGACCGGTTCCGCCCTCGTCGTCGACGGTGGCATCACGGCCGCGTACGTCACCCCGGAGTGAGCCCCGGTCGGGAGCCGACGCCTCCCGCCTAGGCTCCCGCCCCATGACGCGCGGAATGATGCAGGCCTCCGAGCTCGTCGCGGCGATCGACGCCGACGAGATCGACACCGTCCTCGTCGCCTTCCCCGACCTCCAGGGTCGGCTCGTCGGCAAGCGGGTGATCGGCCGCTACTGGAACGAGGAGATGGAAGGCGGCGCCGGCGAGGTGCACGCCTGCAACTACCTCCTCACCGTCGACGCCGACATGAACGTCGTTCCCGGCTACGGCTTCGCGTCGTGGGAGCAGGGCTACGGCGACATGGTGGCCACACCCGATCTCGCCACGATCCGCCGCATCCCCTGGCTCGAGAAGACCGCGCTCGTGCTGTGCGACCTGTCCGACGAGGTGACCGGCGAGCCGATCGCGGTCTCGCCCCGACGGATCCTCCAGCACCAGGTGGCCCGGGCCGCTGCGGCCGGCTATTCGTGCAAGTTCGCGAGCGAGCTCGAGTTCTACCTGTTCCGGGAGTCGCACGAGGAGGCTGCGGCCCGGGGCTTCGCCGCCCTCACGCCCCACTCCGAGGTGATCGAGGACTACCACATCCTCCAGACCACCCGTGACGAGTACGTCATCCGGGCGATCCGCAACGGGATCGACGGGGCCGGCGTGCCGGTGGAGTTCTCGAAGGGCGAGGCGGGCCGGGGCCAACACGAGATCAACCTCGTGTACGCCGACCCGGTGACGATGGCCGACCGGCACGTGATCTACAAGAACGGGGCGAAGGAGATCGCGAACGCGCACGGCCGGTCGCTCACCTTCATGGCCAAGTATTCCGACGACGAGTCGGGCTCCTCGTGCCACATCCACTCGAGCCTCTGGGACGGCGGCGACCGGCCGCTCATGTGGGCCGACGACGCACCCGATCACCTCTCGCCCACGTTCCGGGGTTGGCTCGGCGGCCAGCTCGCCTGCGCGCGGGAGCTGGCCTGGATGCACGCGCCGACCGTCAACTCCTACAAGCGCTACCAGCCCGAGTCGTGGGCCCCGACCGCCATCGCGTGGAGCATCGACAACCGCACCTGCGGGTACCGGATCGTCGGCCACGGCTCGTCGTTCCGGCTCGAGTCGCGCATCCCGGGCGCCGACGCCAACCCGTATCTCGCGTTCGCGGCCACCATCGCGGCCGGGCTCCACGGCATCGAGCACGGCATCGACCCCGGGCCGCGCTTCGACGGCAACGGCTACGCCGCACCCGAGCTGCCCCGGGTGCCGACGCACCTCGGCGAGGCGGTCGAGGCGCTCGAGGGCTCTGCCGTCGCCATCGACGCGTTCGGTGCCGATGTGCACGCCCACCTCTGCAACACGGCCCGTCAGGAGCTCGCCGCCTTCCAGCGGGTCGTCACCGACTGGGAGCGCCGCCGCAACTTCGACCAGTGGTGAGGGTTCCCGTCGCCCTCACCGGGAAGCGGCTCGACCGCTACCTCGCGGCGCTGACCCGGGCCGGGGCGAGCGTCATCGTGCCCGAGGTCGACGCCGACCCCGGCGCCGTGCTCGACGAAGTCGGCGCGCTCGTGCTCGGCGGCGGACCCGACGTCGACCCGGCCGCTTTCGGCGAGCCCGCCCACCCCGAGACGTACGGGATCGACTCCGCCGCCGACCGGCTCGATGTCGCCCTGCTCGAAGGTGCCGTCACCCGCGGGATACCCGTCCTCGCCATCTGCCGGGGACTCCAGGTACTGAACGTCGCTCGGGGTGGCAGCCTCCACCAGCACATCCCGGAAACGCCGGGCGTCGCACCCCACGGACGCCCGGGGACCGGGGGCCGGGCGCTCGAGCACTCGGTCACGGTCGAGACCGCCTCCCTGCTCGCGGCGACGCTCGGCGCGACCGCGGTCACCGCGTCGTGTCATCACCACCAAGCCGTCGCCCGGGTCGGGAACGGCCTCCGGGTGACGGCCCGGGCCGGCGACGGCATCGTCGAAGGACTCGAGGCCGACGATGCGTGGATCCTCGCCGTGCAGTGGCACCCCGAGGACACCGCCGCGACCGATCCGGCCCAGCAGGCGCTGTTCGACGCGGTCGTCGCCCGGGCCCGCCGCTGAGCAACCCTCGCCCGGGCCGGCGCCGGGGAGGACCGACGGCCGGAGGGCACGCCATCGGATCAGACGATGCGGGCCCGCAGCTCGTGCTTCGGCACCTTGCCGCTCGGGTTGCGGGGCATTGCGTCGATGACCTCGATGCGCTCCGGGATCTTCTGCATCATCAAGCCGACCCCCTTGCAGTGCTCGCGCACGTGCTCGAGGTCGGGCGGATCGCCGGGATCGGTCGGCACGACGAAGGCCACCACCATCTCGCCCCGCTCGGCGTCGGGAATGCCGAGCACCGCCACGTCGGCGATCCGGGGCGAGCCGTAGAGCACGTCCTCGACCTCCTTGGCCGAGACGTTCTCGCCCTTGCGGATGATGATGTCCTTGATCCGCCCGGTGATGACGATGGTGCCGTGCTCGTCGAAGCGGCCCGTGTCCCCGGTGCGCAGGAACCCGTCGGCGGTGAAGGCCTCGACGTCGAGCGCCGAGTCCACGTAGCCGCGCATGACCTGCGGGCCCTGCACCACGATCTCACCGCTGTCGGCCAGCTTCATCGTGACGCCCCGGGTGGGCGTGCCCTCGCCGTCGCGCTTCGAGGCGTCGGGGGCGTCGACATCGGTCTGGCTCACGATCGGCGCTTCGGTCATGCCGTACCCCGAGGTGATGCCGACCGAGCCGGGAACGGCGGCCATGAGCTCGTCGTGCAGCTGCGGCGGCTTCGTCGAGCCACCCGACGGGAAGGCCCGGATCGTGCGGTAGGCCTCGGGATTGGCCCGCGCCTCGGCGAGCAGCGCCGTGTGGATCGCGGGCGCGCCGTTGCCGAGCGTGATGGCGTGCCGGGCGATGAGCTCGGTCGAGGCCTGCGGCGTCCACGCCTCCATGAGCACCGCAGCCGAGCCGGTGAGCAGCGGCGTGAAGACCCCGATGATGATCCCGCCGATGTGGGTGAACGGGAAGGCCACGAGCGCGATGTCGTCGGCGACGACGTGCGTCTTCTCGGCGTATCCGATCGCGCCCGCCAGCGCCGAGCGGTCGGTGTGCTGCGCGCCCTTGGGCGCAGCCGTGGTACCCGAGGTGTAGAAGATCCACCGCACGGGCGCCGCCGCGGGATCGTCGACCTCGACGGGCGGTGCCGGCAAGGTCGCCGGATCACCGTCGGGGTTGGTGCGGTCGGCCACGAGCGTCCGCATGCCGGTGCGGGCGGCCGCGGTCTCGGCGGCGAGGGCGGCGTAGTCGAATCCGCCCCAGGTCGACGGGGTGATGAGGAGCTTGCAGCCGGTCTGGGCCGCGATGAACGACACCTCGCGCGACCGGTAGATCGGGAGCATCGGGTTCTGCACGGCACCGAGACGACACAGCGCGCCGACGAGCACGGCCGATTCCGTCCAGGTCGGGAGCTGCCACGACACGTGATCGCCCTCACCGACGCCCATCGCGTGCAGACCGGCGGCGGCCCGGTCGACCATCGCCGCGTACTCACCGAACGTCGTGATCCGGTCGCCCTCGTGGAGCATGATCCGGTCGGGGGTTGCCGCCGCTCGACGTTCGATCAGCTCGCGAACGCTGCTGACGTCGTCGAAGCCCCGCATCGCATCCCCACCGCTCATACCGTGATCCCCCCGTCGATCGAGACGACCGAGCCGGTCATGTAGCGACAATCCTCGGAGGCCACGAACGCGATCACCTTGGCGATCTCGTCGGGAGTCGAGTTGCCGAGCGGGGTCATGACCTTGCGCAGCTCCTTCCACGAGGTGCCCTCCGGCATCTCGAAGAATGCCTCCTGCAGCGGGGTCTCGATCCCGCCCGGGGCGACGCAGTTCACCCGCACGCCCGAACGGAGGTACTCGTCGGCGAGGGCCCGGGAGAGATGCACCACGCCGGCCTTCGACGCGCAGTACGCCGCCGAGTAGGGCTGGGCCTTGATGCCCGCGTTCGAGGCGATGTTCACGATGACCCCGCCCCCGTCGAGGAGGTGGGGCAGCGCGGCCCGACACACGAAGAACGTGCCGGTGAGGTTCACCCCGATGATCCGGAGCCACTGCTCGACCGGGACCTCGTGGCTGCGGGCGAAACGGCCGATGCCGGCGCAGTTCACCACCAGGGAGGGCCGCCCGAGATCGGCGGCGGCGCCGTCGACTCCCGCCTGCACCGAATCGGCGTCGGAGACGTCGACCCGATAGGCGCGGGCGCGACCACCCTCGGCTTCGATCGCGGTGACCGTCTCCCGGACGGCCTCCTCGGCGACGTCGAACGCGGCGACCGCCGCGCCCTCCGCCGCCAGCAGCCGGGCCGTCGCCCGCCCGAGTCCCGAACCGGCGCCGGTCACCAGCGCCACCCTGTCGTCGAATCGTGCCATGAGCGCACTGTACGCGCCGCCGCCGGTACGCCGCGGCGGCCTACTCGGTGACCGAGAACCCCACGTGCCCGCGCACCGCGCCGTCGATCGTGACGTGCCATTCGTACCCACCCGGGGCGAGGGGCAGGGGCGGCACCGACACGACGAGCGGGACTCCCATGACGGTTCCGGGCCGCACGCCGGGCGGCCGCCCAACCTCCATCTGCCACTCCGAACCGATCGGGGTCGGACCGGGGACGCCGTCGGGACCCGGCAGCACCGGGTCGTGCCCGTCCTCGGTCACGAGCCGCGCCGCGCACGAGTGCGGAGCGTTGGCCTCGTCCCACGGCACCTCGAGCCGCACGGCGAGCGCCATCGTCACCGGTGTACCCCGGTGCACGCTCCAGCCCCCGCCGAGCACGTAGAGCTTGCCGCCCACCTCCTGGGCGGCATCACAGAGCAGCAGGGTCACGCGGATGCCGTCGATCACGGCCGGTCTCCTTCGATGTGGGTGTCGGTGCCCGGCACGGTCGCCCGAAAGGGTCCGGCGAAGCCGACGTCGGCCGGGAGGGGGTCGAGCGACGGGGCGAGCGGGTCGCCGTCGGTGAAGGCGAGCACGAGTTCGTGGTCGGGCGGCTCCGCCGACGAGAGGATCGTCCGCTCGCTTGCCAAAGTGACGGTGCAGGGACCCGACGGCGGATCGGCGAGGCTGCCCCGGCCGGCGAGGACCACGACCCCGCCGAAGCCGTGCGCGAGCGCCATCGGCGCCGGGATCGGCCCGCTCGCCCGCACGAACCGGTAGATCGCGGTGTGGATGTGCTCCCGGTGCGGGAACATCCGACCGGCGGCAACCAGGGTCTCCATCTCGGCCGCCACCCACGCGTCCCACTCCGCCTGCCGCCCCGGCAACACCCACGCCACCGCGAGGTGCCGACCCCGATCGGGATCACCGAAGAGGGTGGCGCCCGCGGGTCGGCGGACCCGGCACGCGGCGTCGGCCACGAAGCGAGCCCCGGAGAACACCCCCGGGCCGGCGAGCACCGTCGCCGGGAAGTGGTCGCGCTCGTACCACTCGTTGAACGCCCGGGCGTGACCCGGCGTCGGTTCGATCAACGACACGATCGCCGTGCCGATCCCGACGCTCATCCGCCGACCGGGGTCTCGAGCGCGCCCCACAGCGCCCGCTTGATCGCCGCGAGCCGCTCCGGCGGGTGCTCGGCGATGCGCTCGGCGAGCGCCTGCGCCTCATCGGCGAGCCGCTCCGGCGGATCGACGACCTGCGAGCAGATGCCGAGTTCGTAGGCCCGGCGGGCCGACAGGCGCTCGTGCCGACCGACGAGCGCGAGACGGGTGATCGACTCCATCGGCGCTTTGCGGGCCAGGGCGATCGTCTCGTAGACACTCGCCTGCCCGACCGAGACGTGCGGGTCGACGAAGGTCGCGTCGGCGGACGCGATCACGATGTCGGCATCGGCGACGAAGTGCAGCCCGCCCCCGGCACAGACCCCGTTCACGGCGGCGATCACGGGCTTGGTGACCCCGCAGTGCCATGCGGTGAGTCGCAATTCGAAGCGCTTGGTGCGCCGGGACTGCTCGGCGAGCGCGGCGGGCGCGCGCGCGAGCTGGGCGACATCGAGCCCGGTCTGGAAGGCGCGTCCGGAGCCGGTGTTCACGATGACCCGCACGTCCGGGTCGGCTTCCACCCCGAGCCAGGCCGCCTCGAGCTCGTCCATCATCCGGGCGTCCATCGCGTTGGCGACCTCGGGCCGGTCGAACACGATCCAGCCCACCGGACCCCGGCGC
Organism: Actinomycetota bacterium; assembly: GCA_046086225.1. GTDB lineage: Bacteria > Actinomycetota > Acidimicrobiia > IMCC26256 > PALSA-610 > JBJSXF01. The sequence continues at coordinate 29,406 of JBJSXF010000186.1, forward strand.
TCGAGCCGGATCCGGGGCCGGTCGTCGGTCGGGGTTCCGCTCACGCGCGCCCCCGACGACGCGTGGCATGGTTACGACCATGAGCGACCATCTGCCGCAGACGATACCGGGGCTCGTCGCGCGTGCCGCCGAGCGCTTCGCGACGACCGAGGCCCTGACCGAGGACGCCACCCGCTGGACGTTCGCCGAGCTCGCCGAGCACGTCGGCGTCTGCGCCCGGGCCCTCGTCGCGAGCGGCATCGAGCCGGGCGACCGGGTCGCGATCTGGGCACCGAACTGCCGCGAGTGGGTGGTCGCCGCGCTCGGCATCATGAGCGCCGGCGCCGTGCTCGTGCCCCTGAACACCCGGTTCAAGGGCGGCGAGGCCCGCTACGTGCTCGACCGGGCCGACGTGCGGATCTGCTTCACGGTCACCGACTTCCTCGACACCGACTACGCCGCCATGCTCGCGGCCGAGGAGCCGGTGCCGACCCTCCGCGAGGTGATCGACCTGCGGAGCGCGCAGTGGTCGGCGTTCCTCGGGCGCGCGGCCGGCGATCCGCTCCCGTCCGTCGCGGGCGACGACCTCTGCGCCGTGCTCTTCACGTCGGGCACGACCGGCCGCCCCAAGGGCGCCATGCTCACCCACGCCGCGACGGTTCGTGCGTACGACGCCTGGTCGACGGTGGTGGGACTGCGCGAGGGCGACCGGTACCTCGTCGTGAACCCGTTCTTCCACTCGTTCGGCCTCAACGCCGGGATCGTGGCCTCGGTCGCGAAGGGGGCCACGATCATCCCCCATGCCGTGTTCGACGTCGATGCCGTCATGGCCCGGGCCGCCGAGGAGCGGGTCTCGATGCTCCCGGGGCCACCCACCGTGTACCAGTCGATCCTCGACCACCCGCACCTCGCCGAGTTCGACATGTCGTCGCTGCGACTCGCGGTGACGGGCGCGGCCGCGGTGCCCGTGGAGCTCGTGCGCCGGATGCGCTCGGAGCTCGGGTTCGAGACGGTCGTCACCGGCTACGGCCTCACCGAGGCGACGGGCATCGCCACGATGTGCCGCCACGACGACGACCCCGAGACGATCGCGACCACTTCGGGGCGGGCCATCCCCGACGTCGAGGTGCTCGTCGTCGACGAATCGGGCCGCGAGGTGCCCCGGGGCGAGCCGGGCGAGATCGTGATCCGGGGCTACAACGTGATGCGGGGCTACATCCACGATCCCGAGGCGACCGCCGAGACGATCGACGCCGACGGATGGCTCCACACCGGCGACATCGGCGTGATGGACGACCGGGGCTACGTGCGCATCACCGACCGCACGAAGGACATGTTCATCGTCGGCGGCTTCAACGCGTACCCGGCCGAAATCGAGAACATGCTCTGCTCCCACCCCACGGTCGGCGCGGCGGCGGTCGTGGGCGTGCCCGACGAGCGCCTCGGTGAGGTCGGCTACGCCTTCGTGACCCCCCGCTTCGGCGCCACGATCGAGCCCGACGCATTGCGAGCCTGGTGCCGAGATTCGATGGCGAACTACAAGGTTCCGCGCTACGTCGAGGTCGTCGATGCGTTCCCGCTCAACGCGAGCGGCAAGGTGCTGAAGTACGAGCTGCGGACCCGGGCCGAGGCTCAGATCTCCGACAGCGGCCGCCGGTCCTCGACCTGAGGTTGACGCCCCGTCCGCAACGGAGCGAGCGGCGCGTCCACCATCAACGTTCGCCGCACTCGCGCGTCCATGGCGACGAGGCGGTCGCGCCATCGGCGCAGGCCCCCGCCGATCCAGGCCGACTCGAATGCCGCCCAGGTCGACCACGACGGGATCGACCACAGCACGAACGCCTCGTCGTCGCTGCGCATCGCGACCCGGAACGCACCCAGGCACCCCAGGCCCTCGGCCTCGACCGCGGCCCGACCCTCGTCGGCGAGCGCATCGAGGAAGCCCCGGGCTCCACCCACCGGGAGCATCACCAGCTCGTGCGCGTAGGCCTCGGCCCGGACGCCGGTCGTGGTGAGCTCGGTGATCGTCGGCGTCCACGGCTCGGGCACGAGGATGCGATCCTCGCCGCCGCGCCGCAACGCGGCCGCTTCGGCCCACCACCGGGCGAGCGACGGATCCTGCATCCCCGAGCCCACCAGCTCGTGGGCGAAGTTCGCGGCGAGGCCGTCCCAGCCCGGGAGCTCCCACATGTTCACGACCTCGGGCCACCGACCGGTCGAGCCGACGGTGCCCCAGACCCCGTAGCAGAGCATGTCGCGCTCGGCCCGCCCGATCGGACACCAGTTGGCGGTCATGTGGTGCATGTACCGCGCCCGGTTCGGCCCGATGATGTCGATGAGCTCGTGGATGTAAATCCGGTCGTTCATTCCCCCACCTCCCGGACGGCGGCGCCGTAGTCGACCCACGCCGACGCGGGCACCCGCAACGCACACCACGTCACGCCGATCGCCGCGAGCTCACGGGCCTCGGTGACGAGGGCATCCGGATCGATGACCTCGCGATGGGCCGGATGGGAGAACGGCGTGAAGCAGATGTCGTACGCCTCGGGGTCGCGGTCGGCCGCGACGGCGAGTTGCCGGAAGCACACGATCGCCGCGGCGAGCGCGTCGAGATCGACGATCGGCGCGGTGCCGACGGCCGCGGCCGTGGCCGACCGGGCCGGGAAAGGTGACCAACCCGCCCCCACCGCGATCGCCCGGCGCATCGCGGCCGTCGAGTTGCCGCCGACCCAGAGCGGTGGACCCGATTGCTGCACCGGATGCGGGCCGACCACGGTGGTGCCGAGCCCGTCGGTCCATGCCGCCCGCATGGTCCCGACCGCCTCGTCGAAGCGAGCCGCCCGGTCATCGAAGGGCACACCGAGCGCAGCGAACTCGGCCTCGAGGTAACCCACCGCGACGCCGAGGATCACCCGACCGCCCGAGATCGCGTCGAGCGTCGCGACGGCCTTCGCCGTCGTGAGGGGGTGCCGGTAGGCGGGGATCAGGCAGTTGGTCTGGAGTCGGAGTCCACTCGTCGCCGCCGCCGCCGCGCCCAGGGCGACGAGCGGATCGAGCGTCGGGTGACCGCCGTGGTCGAGCCACTCGCGCGAGGGCGCCGGGTGGTCGGTCACGAAGCAGGCGTCGAAGCCCGCGGCCTCGATCGCCGCGGCGGCGGTCGGGATCGCCGCCGGATCACCGACCGGGAGCTCGAGCGAGAACCGCATCAGGCCGGAGGCTGCCAGTCGGGCTCCCGCTTCTCGGCGAAGGCCCGCGGGCCTTCCTCCTGATCGGGATGACCCCACATCGACACGAGATCGCGGGCCCCCGCCCGGCACGCATCGGTGAGGCCGGTCTCCAGCGCCCGCCACAACGCCCGCTTGGTCGCCGCCATCGCCGCCGGGGAGTTGCGGGCGATCTTCTCGGCGAGTTCCTGGGCCGCATCCCGCAAGCGCTCGGGCGGATCGACGACCTCGCTGATCATGCCCAGCTCGTAGGCCCGGGCCGCCGACATGCGCTCGTGCCGACCGACGAAGGCCATGCGCATCACCGCCTCGACCGGCATCTTGCGCATCAGCCCGATCGCCTCGATCGCGACCACCTGGCCGATGGAGACGTGCGGGTCGAAGAACTGGGCATCGGACGCGGCGATCACGATGTCGGCGTCGGCGACCCAGTGGAAGCCGCCCCCCGCACAGATGCCGTTCACGGCGGTGATGACCGGCTTCGTGATCTCGTTGTGCCACGCCGTGAAGTGGAGGTCGAAGGATTCCAGCGACTCCCGGTACCGCTCCATCCCGACGCCGTCCCCCGCGATCTCGGAGACGTCCACGCCGGTCTGGAACGCCCGCCCCGCCCCCGTGTGCACGATCACCCGCACGTCGGGATCGGCGGCCAGCGTGCGCCACGCGACCTCGAACTCGTCGCGCATGCGGGCGTTCATCGCGTTCAGCTGCTCGGGCCGGTTGTTGATCAGCCAGCCGACCGGGCCGCGGCGCTCGAGGCGCAGCGTCTCGAGCTCGGGGTAGTCCACCTCAACTCCTCGGGATCTCGGACCAGGGCGCACCCTGCCACGGATCGGGTTCCCGGGGCAGGCCGAGTACCCGCTCCCCCAACACGTTCTTGTTCACCTCGGTGGTTCCGCCCTCGATCGTGTTCGCCCGGCTCCGCAGCATGCCGCGCACCTCGGCCGGGACCGGACCGGCCCAGGCGACCGCGTCGGCCCCGAGCAGATCGGTGGCGAGGAGCTGGATCCGCTGGTTCAGCGCCCCCTGGTGCACCTTCCCGATCGATGCGGCGGCCCCGGGACCGGCGGCCGCGGCCGCCGCGGCCCGAACCCGCTGGTTCGTGAAGGCCCGGATGCGCTCCTCGGCGACTGCCGCGGCTACGGCCTGCCGGACGACGGGGTCGGACGCGGCGCCGGTTCGCGCCGCCAGACCGACGAGATGATCGGCGCCGCGACCACCGATGCGATCGACGCCCCCGGATCCCGCACCCGCGACCATCTGGCGCTCGCCGGCCAACGTCGCACCCGCCACCCGCCAGCCGTCGCCCGGCGCTCCCACTCGCATCGCGTCGGGGACGACGGCCTCGTCGAGGAACACCTCGTTGAAATCGACCTCGCCCCCGAGGTGCCGCAGGGGCCGGACGGTCACGCCGGGCTGGTGAAGATCGATGAGGAAGTAGGTGATGCCCGCCCGCTTGGGGGCGTCGGGATCGGTGCGGGCGAGGAGCACTGCGTAGTCGGAACGGTGCGCCCAGGTGCTCCACACCTTCTGCCCGCTCACCCGCCAGTCATCCCCGTCGCGCACTGCCCGACAGGCGAGCGACGCGAGGTCGGAGCCCGCGCCCGGCTCGCTGAAGAGCTGACACCAGCGCTCCTCGTTGCGCACGATCGGCGGCAGCCACCGCAGCCGCTGCTCCTCGGTGCCGTGGGCGAAGAGGGCCGGGGCCGTGTTGTTGAGCCCCAGCGGATTGAGCCGTCCGAGCCGGAAGGGCGCCAGCTCGACCTCGATCGCCCGCGCCGTCTCGAGGTTGACCCCGAGCCCGCCGTACGCCGCGGGCCACGTCGGCGCGACGAGACCGGAGGCGCCGAAGGCCGGGTACCAGGCCTCGTAGTCGGCCGGGGTGCGTACCGCCCGCACGGCATCGGGGCCACCCGAGCGTCCCGCCTCGAGCCACGCGGCCGGGAGGTTCGCCGCGAGCCACCCCCGGACCTCGACGGCGGCCACCGCCGGCGGGGTCGCCCCGTCGATCCTCACCGTCCGCCGAACCGCGGGTCGCGCCGTTCCCGGAAGGCGGCCATGCCCTCCCGGAAATCCTCGCTGCGCGACGAGAGTTCGAGCGCGAGCGCCTCGCGGCGGAGCTGCTCGTCGAGACCGGACCCCGCCCCTTCTCGGAGCAGCTGCTTCGTGAGCCCGAGGGTCACGGTCGGCCCGGCCGCGAGCCGAGCGACGAGATCGTCGACCGTGGCGTCGAGTTCGGCCTCGGGAACCGCCGCGTGCACGGCACCCCAGTCGGCTGCCTCGGCGCCGCTCAACTCCCGGCCGAGCAGCAGCAGCTCGCGGGCCCGCACCTCCCCGACCCGCCGGGGCAGGAGCCACGTGGCACCGCTGTCGGGGGTGAAGCCGCGCCGGGCGAACGGTTCCCAGAGCCGGGCGTCCTCGGCGCACACCGCGAAGTCCGCGGCGAGCGCGAGCTGGAAGCCGAGCCCGGCCGCCCACCCCCGCACCTTGCAGACGACCGGCACCTGGATCGTCGTGACGAGGGTGACGAGGCGGTGCGCGGCCTCGGGGAGTCGCCGCTGGATCGATCCCGTCCGGGGCCGGGCCCCTTCGGCGGCGTTGCGGGCCACGATGTCGGCCCCCGAACAGAAGTCGGCGCCGGCGCCCTGGAGGAGCACGACCCGAACCGTGTCGTCGGTGGCCGCCGCCGCCAGCTCCGCGATGAGCGCCGCCGCCATGGCGTCGTCGATCGCGTTCCGGGCGCCCGGCCGGTCGAGGGTGAGCGTGAGAACCCCGCGCTCGTCGCGACGGACGGTGACGCTCATCGCCGACCGAACTCCTCGGCGGCCGCGGCGAGCGCAGCGGCGAGGTCGGCCCCGGGCGGATCGGGCAACCGCACCGGCCCGTGCGCACGACTCGGGAGCAGAACGGTGGCGCGGCCCGGCGTCGTCACCTCACCCCGCTGGTTCTCGGCCACGAGCTCGAGGTCGACCGCAGGACGGTCACCGTCGGCCAGGTAGCGGCGCACGACCCGGCCCGACAGCCACTGGGTGTCCCCCACGTAGTTGAACTTCCGGAACTCGCACTCGAGCCGCCACAGCCAGGCATCGTCGCCCATCCAGTCGGTGCAGAGATGGACGAGCCAGGTCTCGCGCATCCGGCCGTAGTCGAAGGTCGTCGGATTGCCCGAGCGGCGGGCGAAATCGGGATCCCAGTGCACGCGCTGCATCACGTCGGGCACGTTGAGCTCGTCGCGGTGGAAGAACCGCGGGATGCGCTGCCGGTTCCGCCAGCCGAGCCGGAGCGGCTGCACTCCGTAGAGCCCCATGCCCATGCCCGCATGCCAGCACACGATGTCGGTCACCGTGAGCGGCCCCTTCACCATCGGCCCGACGGGATCGCCTTCGGCGACGTCCTCCCACCAGCGCGGCTCGGCACCCCGGGGCCGTTCCGACGCGTACTGGGCCTCGATCGCCGCGATCTGCTCGTCGGAGTAGGGCTCGATCACCACCCGATCGTCGCGCCCCCGCCGTCGGGCCTCGTGCCGCTCGGTCCGCACCATGAGCCGGTACTGACCGCCGAGCAGCACGCCCGTTTCGTCGCCGAAGACCTGGGCGGTCCACTCGTGCACGGCCCGCCCGGCGAACTCGCTCGCCCGGTCGAGCGCGGCGACCAGGGCGTTGCGCCGCCGGACCCGCCGCAGCGGTCGCAGCGGCGCCCACCACTCGCGGGCACTCGCCGAGTAGAAGGCGTGCACGCCCCGGAGCGGGTCGCCGCGCATCAGCTCGGCGTGCTCGGGCGCAACCGCGGTCACCTCGTCCTCTCCCACCAGCGTGTCGCCGCCCACGAGGGGCGGCGGCGCGATCGGGCCGCCCCAGCGCGTCGCCTCGCCGTAACCGGGATCGCACCAGAGCGGATTGTCGTCCCCGCACGCCCGGGCCACGTTGCGGAACGTGTCGATCGTCGGGAGCGTGTAACAAGGCGGCTGAGGGTGCGGCTCGGGG